>NZ_CP180191.1:1963865-2274832 GCF_047549485.1 Piscinibacterium candidicorallinum
ATCGGCCTGGCGCTCGGCGAGCTGGGTGTCGAATTGCTCCTGATTCAGGCGCGCGGCCTGCTCCTTGAGCTGCATCTCGGTCACGCGGTCCCGCGCCGGCTGCAGCACCTGCTCGATGCGCATCTTCTCGGCGTCGATCTCGCGCAGCTGCTGGGTGAGTCCATCCAGTTCAGTCCGGACGCGGGCGAGCGCGTCTTCGCGCGTGGCCAGCACTGCGAGGGCGTCCTGCAAGCCGGTTGCGGCCTGGGTTTCGGAGATGGTCGCCAACTCGGCGCGGATCTGCTCGTCGTCGCTCACCAGCCGTGAATCCTGGTCGCGGGCCATCTGCAGCAGGCGCTGCGCATCGGCCTCACGCGTGCTGATGCTTTGCACCTCGAAGCGCACCTGCTGAAGACCAATCTGCGCGGTGTTGACGGTCTGGCGCGCCTGATCGAGCGCCGCGCGCGCTTCATCTGCGGCAAAACGCGCGTCCTCGAGCTTCTGCTGTCGCTCCCCGAGGCTCGCGTCCATGTCGCTCATGCGATTGTCGATCTCGTCCATGCGGGTCTGAAGAGACTCCATCTGCGCCTGGCATTCAGCGAGATCTTCTTCAAGGCGCTGGCTGCGCGCCTTGTGCTCGGCCACCCTTTGCGTCAGCGTGGCCACTTCCATCTGAGCCTGGTGGAGCCGACCCGTCAGCTCCTGAGCTCGCAAGCGCTGGGTCTGCAGGGCACCGCGGGCTTCCTGGGCCGCGCCTTCGGAGCGGCTCAGCAGATTGCGGGTCTCGTCGACGATGAGAGTATGCCCTTTAAGCCGCTTGGCGATGTCTTCCAGCTCCTGCTGGCGCGCCAACAGCCCGTCGTCTGGCCCCTCCGGTGCGTAGTAGCGCACGGACACGCGGTCGATCAGATGCCCTTGCTTGGTCACAATGCGCTGACCCGCAGCAAGCTGATTGCGCTGCGCCATGGCGCTGGACAGATCCTCGGCGACGAATACGCCGTGCATCCACTCGGTCAACACGCCGCGCAATCCGTTGTCGTTAATGCGCACACGTTCGATGAGCGTGACCAAAGGCCCATGCGAAGATGCGGGCACCGCAGTCTGGCCGCTGTAGAACGCAAGACGCGCGGGCGGAGCATCACTCGCAAAGCCGCTGGCGCGGCTCAGGTCACCGACCTCGACGGCCTGCACACACTCACGCAGAACTGCCTGGACTGCGGTCTCCCAACCGGGTTCAGTGTGCAGCTTCTGCCAAAGGCGTTGCACGCTGTCGAGCCCATGCTTGGCCAGCCAGGGCTTGATGCGACTGCCGGCCTGTGCTTCTTCTTGCACCCGCGTCAGCGTGCTCTGCTTGGCCTGAAGCTCAGACAGAAGCGCGGTGGCTGCAGAAAGTTCTTGCTGAGCCGTGGTGCGCTGCTCGTCGGCTTCTGCCAGACGGTGCTGGTTCTCTTCCACCTGGGCCTGAAGCACTTCGAGCTCGACGCCCACGCGTTCGGCCTCCGCCTGCTGCACGCCCAGTCGCTGCTCGTCCGGCGCGCTGAGTCCCTTCTGCTCGGCGGTGAGCTTGTCAAGCCGAATCTGCGCCTGATTGAACTGGGTCTGCAGGCTCTGCCGTTCATTGCCCAGGACGCGGAACTCGCGGTCAGCGTCGCTGACTTCCGTTCGGCAGGCGTCAACCACGGCAAGGCGGTCGTCCAGAGCCGCTTGGGCCTCGGGGACGGCATCCTCAGCACGGGCAAGCACCTCCTCGGCAGCAGCCACCTTCTCTTCGCTTTGCTCGCGCTCGATGGCCAGCGCCTCAAGTCGCGCAGCGGCATCTTCAGCCTGCACGGCCCACTGCTGCTTCTGCTCAGCAATCTGCCCCATCCGTTGCTGCAGCAGGTTGCGACGCTCCACGACCACCTGAATGGCGCTCTCTAGGCGCATGACCTCGCTCTTTGCACCAAAGAACGCGTTCTGCTCGTGATTGACCCGGTCACTGGCGGCGTAATGCGCGACGCGGATCTCTTCGAGTCGTGCTTCGCACTCCCGAAGCTGGGCCATCTGCGCTTCCAGATCGGTCTGGCTGCGTTCAACTTGCGCCAACAGCTTCTCGCGCTCCGTGCGCGCCTCCTCGCGACGCGCAGCCCATAGAAGCAGGAGCTTCTCGTCACCATCGGCGGTGAGCGCGTTGTAGCGCGTGGCGACTTCAGCCTGGCCTTCCAGTTTCTCGAGCTGAGAACCCAATTCGCGAAGGATGTCTTCGACGCGTGTGAGGTTCTCGCGCGTGTCCTGCAGACGATTGCTGGTCTCGCGGCGGCGCTCCTTGTACTTGGACACACCGGCTGCTTCTTCCAGAAAGACACGCAGCTCTTCAGGCTTGGACTCGATGATCCGGCTGATCATGCCCTGCCCGATGATGGCGTATGCACGTGGTCCGAGACCCGTACCCATGAAGATGTCCTGAACGTCGCGGCGGCGGACGCTCTGGTTATTGATGTAGTAGCTGGACGTCCCGTCACGCGTCAGCACCCGCTTGACCGAGATTTCGCTGTACTGGCTCCATTGGCCCGCGGCGCGTCCGGCCGCATTGTCAAACACCAGTTCGACACTCGCGCGACCAGCGGGCTTGCGGTTCGTCGACCCGTTGAAGATCACGTCCTGCATGGATTCGCCACGAAGTTCGCTGGCCTTGGACTCACCAAGCACCCAACGGACGGCATCGATCACGTTGGACTTGCCGCAACCGTTCGGGCCGACAATGCCGACCAGCTGACCGGGCACGTTGATCGTGCTCGCGTCAACAAATGACTTGAATCCGGACAGCTTGATTTGTGTGAGGCGCACGTTTGACCAGCGGAAAGTGAAGCCACGGGGCTGCTGCACACCGAGGATGCACAGCAAACAAAAAGAGCCGCGGGGTCCTCGGCTCTATTGCTGATCTTAGCACCGCACCCTCGCAAAAACTGGTGTCAGATTGTGCTCCGTATAATGGCTTGAACCAGAAGAAAAGGCCTATGAATCAAGACCTTGCGCGGCTCGTGCCCTACCCGTTCGAACGCCTGCGCGCACTGTTCTCGGGCATCTCGCCGCCCTCGGATCGAACCCCGATCAATCTGTCGATCGGCGAACCCAAGCACGCCACCCCAGCGTTCATCATGGACGCGCTGACTGCAAACCTGTCGGGGCTTGCGTCATATCCGACAACTCTCGGTTCAGACACCCTGCGCTCGTCGATCTCCCAGTGGATTTCGCGCCGCTATGGCGTTCCGGCGCCGGATGCCTCAACCCAGGTCCTGCCTGTGAACGGTTCTCGCGAAGCGCTGTTCGCGTTCGCACAGACTGTGCTGGACAGGCAGCGCGGCGGCTGGGTGCTGTGCCCCAACCCGTTCTATCAGATCTACGAAGGCGCGGCCTTGCTGGCCGGACTGGCCCCCTACTTCGTGAATGCGGACCCGGCTCAGTCGCATCGAGTGCCGTACGAAGAAGTCCCTGAAGAGGTGTTGGCGCGAACGCAGCTCATGTTTGTGTGCTCGCCAAACAACCCCAGCGGACGCGTATTGTCTCTGGACGAATGGGCACATCTCTTTGCCCTGTCCGATCGGCATGGATTCGTGATTGCATCGGACGAGTGCTATTCGGAGATCTACTTCAGGGATGAGGCCCCGCTGGGTGCGCTGCAGGCAGCCCACAAGCTCGGCAGGACGGATTTTGCGCGGCTCATAGTTTTTTCAAGCCTGTCGAAACGTTCGAACGTACCGGGCATGCGCAGCGGCTTCGTCTCCGGTGACGCGCAGTTGCTCAAGCACTTCCTGCTTTATCGGACATACCACGGCAGCGCCATGAGCCCAACCGTGCAAGCCGCCTCTGCGGCAGCCTGGTCCGACGACACCCATGTCGAGGAGAACCGTCTTCAGTACCGCGCAAAGTTTGGTCAGGTGACTCCAATTATCCGGCGCTGCCTGTCTACTGAATTGCCAGACGCTGCCTTCTACCTGTGGGCCTCAGTTCCTGGCGGAGAAGACGCCGCCTTTGCCCGCGAGCTGTTTCGAAGCCAAGGTGTCACCGTGCTTCCGGGCAGTTTCCTCGCGCGTGAGACCGCCGCGGGCAATCCGGGCAAGGGCTACATTCGCATCGCTCTGGTCGACCACGTGGACGCCTGTGTCGACGCAGCACGCCGCATCGAAGAATTCGTCAACCTGAACTGGAAGAATCAATGAGCCAAACGCTTGCCTCAGTCATCGAATCGGCATGGGAGTCACGTACTTCGCTGTCTCCCGCAAGCGCTCCGAAAGACGTCAGCGAGGCGGTAGAGACCGTCATAGCGGATCTGGATGCGGGCCGGATCCGCGTCGCGGAGAAGCTTGCTGGCAAGTGGACGGTGCATCAATGGATCAAGAAGGCCGTCCTGCTCTCATTCCGGCTCAATGACAATCGGCCGATGAGCTTTGCCGGGGATGCCGCCCCGTTCCAGTTCTATGACAAGGTGCCGACGAAGTTCGCAGACTGGACTGCAGAGCAGTTTGTGCAATCCGGTGTGCGCGTCGTGCCGCCGGCTGTCGCGCGCCGCGGCAGCTTTGTTGCGCGCAATGCTGTCTTGATGCCTTCTTACGTCAATATCGGCGCCTATGTCGATGAAGGCACGATGGTCGACACTTGGGCGACAGTGGGAAGCTGCGCGCAGATCGGGAAGAATGTGCACCTCTCGGGAGGGGTAGGCATCGGCGGAGTGCTCGAACCGCTTCAGGCCAATCCGACGATCATTGAGGACAACTGCTTCATCGGCGCGCGCAGCGAGGTTGTCGAAGGCGTCATCGTAGAGGAAAACTCCGTGATCTCGATGGGCGTATTCATCGGCCAGAGCACACGCATCTACGACCGCGCGACGGGCGAAACCCTTTACGGTCGCGTGCCGGCAGGCTCAGTGGTCGTCCCGGGCAATTTGCCTTCGGCAGACGGCAAATACAGCTTGTACGCAGCCATCATCGTCAAGAAGGTCGATGCACAGACACGTGCCAAGACAGGTATAAACGAATTGCTTCGTGGTGATTGATCACTGAGCACTCGCCGCACACCAATTACCGGGGGAGATCGAGATGGCAATGGAGCAGATCCTGCGTTTGATGGCCGAGAAAAAGGCATCGGACGTCTATCTGTCCGCGGGCGCGCCGATCACCATCAAGATCAACGGAGTCTGCGTTCCTCTGAACCAGGAAAAGCTTGCGCCGCCGACCATCCTTGCCATGCTCAAGGAAGTGCTCCGGGAAAGCCAGATGCGCGAGCTCGAAGAAACCTTCGAACTCAATACCGGTATCCCTGTTCCAGGTGTCGGCAGCTTCCGTCTTTCCGCATTCAGGCAGCGCAGCGCCGTTTCGGCCGTGATCCGGTACATCCCCGTGGACGTGCCGTCCCTAGAGACTCTTGGCGTCCCTGAGATCCTCAACGAGCTGATCATGGAGCGCCGCGGGCTGATTCTCGTTGTCGGCGCCACGGGCAGCGGCAAGTCCACGACCCTAGCTGGCATGATCGATCATCGCAACAGCAATCGATCAGGCCACATTCTCACGTTCGAAGACCCGATCGAGTTCCTGTTCAAGAACAAGAAGTCGATCGTCAACCAGCGCGAGATCGGCAGCGACTCCCGCAGCCTTCAGACTGCGCTCAAGAACGCCCTGCGACAGGCTCCCGACGTGATCTTCATCGGTGAGATTCGCGATCGCGACACCATGACAGCGGCCATCGCTTATTCGCTGTCTGGTCACCTAGTGCTCGCCACGCTGCACGCGAACAACAGCTATCACGCGATGAACCGGATCATCAGCTTCTACTCGCCGGAAAATCGCCCTGCACTTCTCGCGGATTTGTCGGCGGCATTGAAGGCCGTGGTCTCGCAGCGGCTTGTTCGTTCGAAGATTGGCGGGCGCATTCCGGCTGTGGAAGTGCTGTTGAATACTCGCCTGATCGCCGATTTGATCGAAAAGGGCAAGATCTACGACATCAAGGAGACGATGGAAAAAAGTCTTGCGGCTGGTTCGCAGACCTTCGAACAGTCCTTGCTTGAGCTCTTGTCTGAAGACAAGATCACGCAGGAAGAAGCGCTCGCGAACGCCGACTCCGCGACCAACCTGATCTGGCTCATCAACAACCAGGGTGCATCCAGCACCGGTGCGTCCGACAAGCCCAAGAACTCCTTCCTGCATCCCGAGCAGCCTGCGCAGAGCAAGGAAGAAGGTGCCACATTTACCGAGTTCACGCTCAACGCCTGACTCCCAGCGCGTCCGGATCTGCCTTTGCCCATGCGGGACGTTTTCAATCTCACCTGCGACCTGATTGCGCGCCCTTCTGTCACCCCGGACGACGCTGGCTGCCAGCAACTGATTGCCGATCGGCTCAAGCGTTTGGGCTTTGCGTGCGAGACGCTTCAGTTCGGGAGCGTCACCAATCTATGGGCTTGCGCGGGTGACAGTGGCCCACTCACGGTATTCGCCGGCCACACGGACGTTGTTCCAACAGGCCCGGAGGCGCAATGGGTCAGCCCGCCCTTCGCTCCGACAGTGCGCGATGGTCGGCTCTACGGCCGTGGCGCTGCGGACATGAAGGCGTCGATCGCAGCCTTCGTTGTGGCCTGCGAACGACTGGCAGGAACGAAAGCACCGGCCGGCCGCATAGCCTTGCTGCTTACATCCGATGAAGAAGGACCTGCCATCGACGGTACGGTCAAGGTGTGCAGTGAGCTCACGGCGCGTGGAATCCGGCCGGATCACTGCATTGTGGGCGAGCCGACCTCGGCTGCGAGCCTTGGGGACATGATCAAGAACGGCCGCCGCGGCTCACTGTCAGGCAGACTTGTGGTTCGCGGAATCCAGGGCCACGTCGCCTACCCGCACCTCGCGCGCAACCCTGTCCATCAGCTCGCACCCGCGCTGGCAACTCTGTCGATGATCCGTTGGGACGAGGGAAACGAGTTCTTCCCTCCCACCACATGGCAGGTATCCAATATCCACGCAGGCACCGGAGCGGGTAATGTCATCCCGGCGACAGCAACGCTGGACTTCAATTTCCGTTTCAGCACGGCGAGTACGCCCGAAGCTCTGCGCACGCGCGTTCACCGAGTGCTCGACGACGCCGGCCTTGAGTACGAGCTTGACTGGACGCTCGGAGGGGAGCCTTTCCTGACTCCGCGCGGCAGCCTGTCGGCAGCGCTCGATGAAAGCATTCACGAGGTCACCGGACGGCGCTGTGAGCTGTCCACCACAGGCGGCACCTCCGACGGTCGGTTCATCGCGAAAATCTGCCCCCAGGTGATTGAGTTTGGTCCGCCAAATGGCAGCATTCACAAAATTGACGAGCACGTAGCAGTCGACGATCTCGAGCCGCTCGCCCAGATCTACAAGCGGACCCTCGAGCGACTCGGCCATGCCCCAATCACGGAGAACGCATGACCCGCGCGGCCCGCGAGACCTTCCAGACCATCAGGGATCTGATTCGCTTCGGCGTGACCACCTTCAACGAAGCAAAGGTCGCCTACGGACACGGCACCGACAACGCGTATGACGAGGCGGTGTACCTCACGCTGTCCACGCTTTCGTTGCCGCTGGACAAGCTGGAACCCTTCCTGGACGCGCGCCTGACAGCAGCCGAGATCAACTCACTGATCCAGGTATTTGAGCGGCGGGTGGCGAACCGGCTGCCTGCGCCCTACCTCACGCACGAAGCCTGGCACCTGGGCTATCGGTTCTACGTGGACGAGCGCGTGATTATCCCGCGCTCGTTCATCGGCGAATTGCTCGCGGAGCGCCTCGCGCCGTGGGTCGCTGACCCGGACGCCGAGATCAACGTCCTCGACCTGTGCACCGGGAGCGGGGCAATCGCCATCCAGGCGGCGCATGCATTCCCGAACGCGCGCATCGACGCTATCGACCTGTCGATGGACGCCTTGAAGGTCGCAGCACGAAACGTCGCCGACTATGGGCTCTCCGAGCGCATCAGACTCATCCAAAGCGATCTGTTCAGCCAGCTGTCGCGTGAACGCTATGACCTCATCCTGAGCAACCCGCCCTACGTCAACGCGGATTCCATGCAACGGCTGCCGCCGGAGTTCCAGCACGAACCGTCCATGGCACTCGCGGGCGGCAAAGATGGCATGGATCTGGTTCGCAAGATCCTTCGTGGGGCACGCACCCACCTGAACCGCGGCGGTCAGCTCGTCCTGGAGATCGGCCACGAGAGGCGCAACTTTGAAGCAGCGTTCCCGGAAATGGCCGTCACTTGGCTGAGCACCTCAGCTGGCGACGATGCGGTACTGCACATTGCGCAGGACCGCCTGCCCTGACACTTAGGCCTTCGCTAGGCTCGTTGCTGTAGCCTGAGCTGGACGCACCCGCTTGCCCCTTTGCGTTCGCCGATGCGGCGAGACGCCACTCACTTATGCTGTCCATTCAGAATCTCACCTTGCGCCGCGGCGCGAAAATCCTGCTCGAGGGTGCCTCGCTGAGCGCCCATGTCGGAGATCGCATCGGCCTGGTGGGCAATAACGGCACAGGCAAGTCCAGCTTGCTTGCAGCAATACGTGGCGAAGCACCAATCGATGCCGGCGGCATCGAACTGCCTCGATCCTGGCGACTGGTGAGCGTGGCACAGGAGACGCCGGGCCTGCCAGATCCGGCAGTGGACTTTGTTCTCCAAGGAGATCCGCAGCTCTGGCAGCTACTGCACGAATCACGCTCAGCCACGGACGAAGCCCGGATCGCCGCTCTTCAGATCGAGTTGCAGGATGCGGACGCTTACACGGCGCGACCGCGTGCGGAACGACTTCTTGCCGGTCTGGGCTTCAAGCAGTCAGAGTTGGGCCAGAGCGTGGCGTCATTCTCCGGCGGTTGGCGCATGCGCCTGAATCTTGCACGGGCTCTCATGGCGCCCAGTGAGATGTTGCTGCTGGACGAACCGACGAACCATCTCGATCTGGACGCAATCATCTGGCTCGAGCGCTGGCTCTCGCAGTATCCCGGTCTGGCCATCATCATCAGTCACGATCGCGAGTTTCTCGATGCAGCGGTGAAGTCCATTGTGCACATCGAGCATGCGCGCCTGAATCGCTACGGCGGCACCTACTCCATGTTCGAGGCAGCGCGTGCCGAGCGTATGTCGCAGCAGCAGGCGGCGTACTCAAGGCAGCAGCTACACGTGGCCAAGCTTGAGCGCTTTGTCGAACGCTTCAAGGCCAAGGCCAGCAAAGCCAAGCAGGCGCAAAGCCGCGTGAAAATGCTCGAGCGCATGGAGCGGATTGCGCCCGTGTTGGCCGCGAATCCCGTCGCGTTCGAGTTTGAGCCGCCTGAACGCACACCAGACATCCTGCTCGAACTGGATGGCGTGGACTGCGGCTATGCAGACAAGACCATTTTGCATGGGGTTCGTCTGACTGTGCGGGGCGGCAGCCGGATCGGCTTGCTGGGAATGAACGGTGCAGGCAAGTCCACGCTGATCAAGACAATCGCACGCGAGATTGCTCCATTGAGTGGTGATCTGAGGCCGTCGAAGTGGTTGCAGATCGGCTATTTCGCGCAGCATCAGCTGGACATGCTCGACCCCGAAGGGAGTCCACTGTCCCACATGCGTCGCCTCGATCCGCAAGCCCGCGAGCAATCGTTGCGCGATCACCTGGGTACCTTTCACTTTCGCGGCGAGATGGTGCTTGCGACAGTCGGAGCATTCTCCGGTGGAGAAAAGGCCCGGCTTGCGCTCGCGTTGATCGTTTACAGACGCCCCAACCTGCTACTGCTCGACGAGCCGACGAACCACCTGGACCTCGAAACGCGTGAAGCACTTACGGCGGCCCTTGCCGAGTACGAAGGTACCTTGATTCTCGTTTCACACGACCGCCACCTGCTCAGAGCCACTGCCGACGAGCTGTGGCTGGTCGATGGTGGCCGCGTCGTCGCGTTTGACGGTGATCTCGATGAATACCGTACGTGGTTGACGTCCGAGCGCAAGGCAACGGACGAGCGTCGAAGCAGCGCGGAAAGCGCAGCGCCCGTGTCGCGCGCCGATCCTCGCGAGGAGCGGCGCCTCGCTGCCCAGGAGCGCACTCGCCTCGCAGAGCTGCGCAAACCTTTGGCAGCCCGCGCCGCTCGCCTTGAGCGGAAGATGGATGAAATCCAGACCCGTCTGACTGAACTGAATCAGCGGCTCGCCGATCCTGGTCTGTACGAAACAGCCGACGGCGCCGTGATCGCACAGCTGACGCAGGATCAAGCCTTTACTGCGCGCGAGCTCGAGCAAGTCGAGAGCGAGTGGCTGCAGGTCCAGGCGGACATGGAGGCGATCCAGTGAGCACTCAAGCCTGCTTGCTCGACGGCATGCGGGTGCTTGATCTCTCACGCCTACTTCCCGGGCCGCTCGCCACCTGGCATCTGCAAAGTGCAGGAGCACACGTCACCAAAGTTGAAGCGCCGGGTGAAGGAGACTACGCCCGGACGATCGGGCCAGCACGCGCCGACGCACCGTACAGCAGCTTCTATGAGCTTCTCAATCAGGGCAAGTCACTGCGGGTCATTGATCTGAAGAATCACGTGGCGCAACAACAGCTGCTCGACGAGATTCATCAGTTCGACATCCTAGTGGAAAGCTTCCGCCCCGGCGTCATGCACAGGCTCGAGCTCGGCTGGGAAAGCCTGCAGAGACGCGCACCCAGGTTGGTCCAGGTCTCAGTACTTGGCTACGCGAGCGACTCGGAGCTCAGCGCTGCGGCAGGGCACGACATCAACTACCTCGCGCAGAGCGGGCTGTTGCATGAGTATGTCCCGGCACAGCACACGGCCGAGGATCGGCTGCCTTCAACCGCTCGGGTGTTTCTGCCCAACCTCCAGTGGGCAGATGTGCTTGGTGGTGCCATGTCCGCGGCATTTGCTGCTGTCTGCGGCGTCCTGCACGCATCTCGGACAGGCAAAGGGCAGCGGATCGAAGTCGCGATGACAGATGCCATGCGCCTCGCCGCACCGATGGCGACAAGCGAGGCGCTTGCCGGTGCGCCACATGCTCCTCCGGGGATGGGGCTGCTTAACGGCGGGGTGCCCTGCTATGACCTGTACGCCTGCGCCGACGGCAATTGGATCGCGCTGGGTGCACTTGAGCACAAGTTCTGGGAAGCCTTCTGCACGGCGGTGGGACGCACAGACTGGTCCGACCAGCACTGGCAACGGGGGCAGCACGCCGGAAGCGCCGATGCGCTCGCGTTGCGCATGGATGTCCAGCGACTGTTCGGCAGTCAGCCGCGGTCGTTCTGGCTGGAGCGTCTGGCTCAAACTGACTGCTGTGTCAGTGCGGTGCGTACCCTCGCCGAAGTCATGGCGGCCTCACCGCTGCCTGCGGCTGCGTTCAAGGTCTTGCACGACTAGGCAACGCGCTTTCGAAAGGCCCCGACGGCTTCGTCACGCATCGACTTGAGCAGTGCCAATTGCGCTGCCGGCAAGTTTGGTGCGGTGCGTGATCCGTAATCTGCATAGATAAAGCCGAGTGTTCGACCGTCAAGCGTCAGGCTCATGAACAGGAGGCTTCGCACCGCTCGCCCCTGAGCCAGGCCGCGCGGCAAGCGCGAGCGAACGGAGTCCACCTGGGCATCAGCGATGAAAACATCGGTCTTGCGCTGCGCGAGCAAAGCGAAGAGTTCGTCCTTTGCATCAAGGTCAACTTCGAACAAGGGCTTCAGACCGGCTGCGGCAGAAGCATCATCTGCTTCCAGCACGACGGGGCGGACCTGCTGCAACCGCACGTCCTTCAAGGCAAGCACGGTCAGGCTGAAGCCCATTGCCCGATGCATCGCACCGAGCACCTGCGCCAGGCGCTCACTGACACTGCCTGCCGCCGTCGCTCCACGCATGCGAGCCAGAGCCTCTTGCAGTGCAGCTTCTATGCCACCCGCAGGCTCAGGCACACCGAACTCACGCGGCTCTACCGCTTGGGTTTTCGTGGCGCCTGAGGCGCTGCCTCGCTGCACCGTCGCCAATGCAGAAATTGATCCGATCACGAAGGTGTTGTCCAGTGCCCGCTGCGGGTTGCTTGATGCAGGCGGCTCACTTTCCGGCAATCCACGCCAGCGCTGCACAATCTGCCCCGGCATGCGGCTGAGGTCCAGACGCAGTGCCTGAGCATCATCCAGAAAGGGCTGCATGGCGGCATCCACGATGCGTCTTAGGCCTTGCTCGGAATCCGGCCATGCCTTGCGATACTTCTTGACCAAGCGTGAAAGTGCCGCGTCGTGCTCTTCCGTCGGCGTACTCGTTGCGATCTCTCGCAGGTCAACTGCCAAATCCGTTGCCACCCGCAACGCATGCTGCTCATCACGCCGATCCGTCCGATCCAGTTCTGGCTGTGAAAGCGCAGTCATGCAGCGCAGGAGACCGTCGGGCATGTTCCAGCCCTTGGCCGCATGCGTACCCACATGCTGCGGAGTAACACCCAGCACCTGGGCGCATGCATCATCAAAGCGGCTCCCGGCATCCACCATGCGATCGATCCGTTCGCACTCGTGCGGAAAGTAGAAGCGAACGAGAACCGCGCCGAGGTTGCGGAACACGCCAGCCGTGAAAGCCTGTTCCTTGATCCGCCGATGCTGTCGGGCGAGCAACTCGCGGCCGATCGCACCGGCAAGCAGGCTGTTGATCATCTCGTGCTGCAGCCTTGCCGCCTGCGCCCGGTCTGGCAGGTGTTCGAGCAGCAGCATCGACAAGGCCAGCGCACGCACCGTGTCGAAGCCCATGATCATGATGGCGTGCGAGATGCTGCTGATGCCGCCGAGGTGCCCGTACTGCGCGGAGTTGACGTGGCGCAGCAGCTTGGTCATGAGCGCCATATCCTGCATTAGCAGATCGGACAACTTTCCCACGCTCTCGGATTCCGAGGCAGACAGGCGATTGACCGCCCGGATAGCGCCGGACAGCGCGGGGAAGTCGCTTCGATGACGCATCCTGCGAAACAACTCGGTCAACGCTCCGCGAGCCAACGCATCTTCCTCGGGGATGGTTGCCTCGCCGGGCTCCAGATGACCTTGAAGTGCGTCCAGCATCTGCCGGGCGCTGGTGTAGCGGAGGCTCTCGTCCTTCTCGAGTGCGCGGTTCACCACGGCAATCAATTCGGCTTCGATCCCCTGTGCTCCATTCGGCACGAGCGGCGGTGGCGCCGTGTTCGCAATCGCGTACATGAGAGCAGGCATCGAGGTCTGTGTGAATGCAGGCTTGCCTGCAAGCATCTCGTAGAGCACGGCGCCGACCGCATATACGTCAGACGCGGCCGAAAAACGACCGTCGAAGCACTCCGGCGCCATGTAGCGTGGTGAGCCGATGGGTCCGCTCGCGCGCGTGAGCTCGTCAAGATTCGCGCAAGCCACCCCAAAGTCCATCAAGCGGGTGCGCGAATCGGCGCTGACCATGAGGTTCGCCGGCTTCACGTCACGATGGAGTACGCCCTGTGCATGCGCATGCTCGAGCGCCTCAAGCAGGTCGATGGCAATCTGGCAAGCGCGCAGCGCAGGCAGCGCGCCTTCACGCTTGAGCAGCGCGGATACCGTTTCGCCTTCGACGTATTCGAAGACCAGCGTGCAGTCTTCGCCGGAGTCCAGCGCATCGAACAGCGGCACGATGTTCGGATGTGACAGACGCGCCACGGCTCTGGCCTCATCCATGAGGCTTGGCCCGGCAGTGGTCGATGCATCCGGATGCACCGTCTTGAGCGCAACACTCCGGCCCAGTCGCATGTCGGTGGCACGCAGCACCTGACCCTGCGCGCCACGGCCGATGACGGCCTCGACGCGGAAGCGTTCGGGCGCGGGCGAGCTGGCAACTGCTTGGGTTCGGGACATCGACAAAAGGCCATCAACGCGGCCCATGCGCCGCTTATGCCTTGGAGTATCGAGACCCGGAGCGCCTTGCAAGCACGCAAAAAGCCCGCAAATGCACGCTCAGTTCGACCGGTTCCGGTTCGCCCTGCTCAGCGCTTCGTGGGCTTCGAGGCGGTATCGCCTTCTCTTGCTTCTGCCTCGTGCGACCCGGCCTTGTCCGCAGGCGCGGCCTGGGGCACGCTCAGATCGAAATCCAGCGCTGTGGGTAGCGAGACATCGAAATCCAGCGGTTCACCGCGGGCGGTTTCCGGAAAGTGCCCGGGCCCAGCCTCACTCGCGTAGCCGGAAGCAGCCGCTGGCTTGTCCGCGGGTTTGGCAGTTGCCGCCTCCTGCGCATACGCAGGCGCGGAAGCGTCACGTTGAACGTACCCTGCAGGCATCGTCGGCGGGCTGAAGTCCAGCGCGTCGGGGTCGCGCGTCGGCTCGTCCAGGCCGGGATGCAGGGGCACGGTGTCAACGTGGGTTGCCTGCTTCAGGGCCGCAGCTGTGTCGTGGCCCAGCTCGTGGTGCTCTACGACCTCGACATTCATCTTGGCGAGCACTTCGCGCTGAGCCGCCTGTGTCATTTCGAAGGTCGAGGTTTCGAAAAATTCCTTGCTTGCCGGCGCGGCGGACGCACCGCCTGCTGCGATGGGGACCGTTCTGGGTGCCTCGGGCGCTGGCACAGGTGCTGCACGCCGCGGCGCCGGGGTCGGGGCAGCCGGATGCGACAGCACAGACTCTGGCGAGTCGCTCTCCGGAATCGACGCCCACCACTGTTCCGTCTGGCGTTTGCGCCGTACCGTCGAAAGGACAAGTAGCAGAACACCCAGAGCCACCGCGCCACCCGCCAGGAGCCATGCCCACCAGCGTTCGAAGAAGCTCTCTTGCGGCGCCGCCGCGGGCGCCGGAGCAGGCTTTGCGGCCGGTGTGGCAGGCGCCTTGGCGACTTCTGCACGCGACAGTTCGCCGCGAGCCTTTTCGAGCTCGCCACCGACCTGCCCGAGCCGCGCAGCGAGTTCCTTTTCCTTGGCGATCACGGCCGCAACGGGGTCTTCATCGCGCAGGAAGGCGGCAAGACGTGCCTGCTCGATCGCCATGCGGTGCGCCCGCACCGGATCTGCGGTCGTTGCGTCCGGCGCGGCCGCAAGACTCGCGATTGAGGACATGCGCAGCTCGCTCGACAGCTTGAGATCGCCACCGGCCAAACCCAGCTCAATCGCAGGCGCCAGCCTGAGCTGGTCACCGGCAACCGGCTCAGCCCGTCGTGCCGTGGGCCGCGTCTGCGGGCGACGTGCGGGCGGTGCCTCAGCCGCAGAAGCTGGGCGCGACGCCTTAGCGGCACCGGAAGCCGACCTTGCCGGGCGTGTTTGGCCGGCCGCGGCAGGGGCGCCCGAGGTCTTGGCCGGAGCCGGTGACGCCTGCGGCTCACTCGACGAAGCGACGGGTGCTGGGGCTCCGGACGGTGCCGCAGCACTCACGACCGGCGGCCGCAGATCGTCCGCGCCCGGAGGCTCCAGCAGAACGACGAATTCCTTGGTGATCGGGTTGTCGCAGCCCACCTGCACGGCAAAGCGCAATGCTGGCTCAGCGACGGCTGCGCGGGTGGTGAGCAGCACCGCAGCGGGTCGCGGGAGGCTGTCGAATGCCAGGCGCGGGTTGACGACCGCTGGCGCATCGTCCCCCTTGGGATTCAGCGACCTAACGCAGTCGGGGTTCAGCTCCTCGCCGGGCTGCAGGCTCAGCGGAATGCGCACCTTCAAGGGCTGGCCGATCTTCGACTGCACTTCGGGGCCACCCACGGACAACGCCCACGCCGGCGTGGCAACGCTGCTTATGAAGAGGCAGACGCCCATCACGACCAGCCGCAGGCGCGGCTGATCGTCTTTCGCAGAAAACTCGTTCCGTTTGTGGTGCGACGGATGCAATCGTGGTTCCTCGTCGGACTGCAGCGGTTCGTTGTGTTTATATATCGTCAATTCCCAAGCTTACCAATCGAGCGCGTGCGCCGCCACGCGGCGGGCGTCTCGCATACCCAACCCGTTGACTCTCCGGGTCGCCAAAGCCGCCTGGGAATCAGCGGAGCGGCCCTCAGGCGCGATCCAGGCGCCCCGCATCACGGTCTGCGACACTCTCGGCTCCGCACTGTTCCTGCGCTGCATGCCTTGCCGCGCCACCTGCCGCCCACATGCCTGCCTCACTGAGCACCGATCGCATCGACCAGCTGCTGGTCATTTCCGTGACTCGTACCCATCCCGGCGCGCTGCCTGAAACACTGTGTGCAGCGGGCCTCGAGGTCATCGAAACCCTGCAGTCGCAATCCGATATCGGCGCGGTGCTGCTGGTACTGAGCCCGCCAGCCGACGCAGCCGGTCCAGCGGACGCGAGCGTCTCGCAAAGCGCCTTGCAGGCGCTGGACAGCTGGGTCGAGGCGCTGGCTCACGCGGCGCGACCTCTGATTGCCGTTCTGGAGGGCGATGTGGACGCCGCGCTGACGCCGCTTGCGCTCGCCTGTCCGATGCGCATCGCCGCGCAGCACGGGCAGTGGCAGGCCCCGCAGCCCGGTGGCGGAATCAGCACGCTGCTGGCCGACGCCCTGCCACCCGCGCTGGCCCATGAGTGGCTGTTGCGTCGCGCCCCGCTGTCGGCGCAGCGACTACACGCTGCAGGCGTCATCAATCTGCTGGCCGCCGAAGGCCAAGTGCTGCAGGCGGCAATCGATTGGGCGGGCGAGTTCCCGGCAGACGCGCAAGAAGGTGAGGCGCTTCTCGGTCTGATGGCGAGCGCGCGCACCGCGACGCTTGCCGAGCAACAGGCCGCCGAGCGCCGCGCGCTGCAACGCGCGCAGATCGCCGCGCTGCGCTCGGCTGAGTGAAGCCGAAGATGACGCCGATGAACCAACCCCTGCCGCCAAAGGACGCCAACCGCCGGCGCATCTATCTGATGCGCCATGGCGCGGTGACCTACTTCGACCCTGCGGCTGGCCGGGCCGAGGACCCGGAGCATGTGCCGCTGAATGCGGACGGACGCGCGCAGGCAGACGCGGCCGGCGCAGCCTTCGCCCGTGCCGGCGTGCGCTTTGACCGCGTGATCGTCTCCGGTCTGGCACGCACCGTGGAGACGGCCAGCCGCGTGCTTGCGGCCGCCGGGCAGGCACCGACCCTGGAGCATCGGCCCGAGCTGCAGGAAATCCGCGGCGGGCGCCTGTCTGCCCTGCCCCAGGATGAAGCCGGACTGCGCGAAGCCTTTCTCGGCGCGATTGACGGCGCCCCGTTGCTCGACAAGCGTTTTCTGGGCGGCGAGAGTCTGGCCGAGCTGTTCGAGCGTGTCGTGCCGGCAATTGACACCCTGCGCGACGATCCGGACTGGGACGTGATGCTTCTGGTGCTGCACGGCGGGGTGAACCGCGCCATCATCAGCTGGCTGCTCACGGGCGAGCGGCGCTTTCTGGGCGGCATCGCCCAGGCGCCAGCCTGCATCAACGCCCTGGATGTCGGCCCGGCACGGCACGACGTGGTGCTGCGCATGAGCAACCATTCGCCGCTCGACCCAGTACAGACGCGTACCCGCTCGACCACGATGGAGCAGCTGCTTGCGCAGTTCATGGCGCTGCGCAGCGTCATCAGAAAGAACACGAGGAATCCGGGAGACCCGACATGACCACCGCTGACGAACAGTTTTCAGGCACCCGCGCCTTGGCGGCGAATCAGAACCTGGATCTCGCCGCGCTTGAAGCGTGGCTTGGCAGCCACGTGCCCGGCTTCGTGGGCCCCTTGACGATCGAACAATTCAAGGGCGGCCAGTCCAACCCGACCTTCAAGCTCATCACGCCGGGCGCCATCTACGTCATGCGCGCCAAACCGGGCCCGGTGGCCAAGCTGCTGCCCAGCGCCCATGCCATCGAACGCGAGTACGCCGTGATGAAGGCCCTGCAGGACACCGATGTACCGGTGCCGCGCATGCTGGCCCTGTGCGAGGACGAAAGCGTGATCGGCCGCGCCTTTTTCATCATGGGTTTCGTGGCCGGCCGCGTGTTCTGGGAGCAGTCCCTGCCCACCCTGACCCCGGCCGAGCGCGCGCCGATCTATGACGAGATGAACCGCGTGATCGCGGCGCTGCACAGCGTTGACTACGTCGCCGTAGGTCTGGCGGACTACGGCAAACCCGGCAACTACTTTGAGCGCCAGATCGGCCGCTGGACCAAGCAGTACAAGGCCAGCGAAACGGAGACCATCGAAGCCATGGATCGGCTCATCGAATGGCTGCCGCAGAACATCCCGGCCGGCGAGAGCGTGGCGATCGTGCATGGCGATTTCCGCCTCGACAACCTGATCTTCCACCCCACCGAGCCGCGCGTACTGGCCGTGCTGGACTGGGAACTCTCCACGCTGGGCGACCCGATGGCGGACTTCAGCTACCACCTGATGAGCTGGCATATCCCGCCGGGGCAGTTCCGCGGCATTGCCGGCCTCGACCTGGCTGAGCTGAACATCCCCAACGAGCGTGAATACGTCGAACGCTACTGCGAACGCACCGGCCGCGCGCCGATTGCGCCGGAGCACATGCGCTTCTACATGGCCTACAACATGTTCCGGCTTGCCGGCATCCTGCAGGGCATCATGAAGCGCGTGGTGGATGGCACGGCCTCTTCGGCCCAGGCGGTGGCTGCAGGAAAGGCGGCACGGCCGCTGGCGGAGATGGGCTGGAAGTACGCGCAGAGCCGCTGACTGCTTTGTCTCGACCAAATTTGGCCGAAATCAATCTATTCATCAAGATCAAACTGCTGGTTTCCGCATGTTGGATGCGCGGAAAGCCGGTTTGTTTTTGACGTAGATTTGTGGCCGAAAATGAATGATCAACCGCGCCAGCTGCGCTCCAGCACCAGGCCTTCGATGATGTTGGCCACGTCTTCGGCCTTGTCGGTGATCTGCTCGAGCAGCTCGTAGACCGCCTTGAGCTTGATGAGCTCGCGGGTGTCGGGCTCGTCGCGGAACAGGCGGCTCATCGCCGCGCGCATCACGTGGTCGGCGTCGCTCTCCAGCTTGTCGATCTGTTCGCACAGGCGCAGGATGCCGTCGCGGTTGCGGCGGCTCACCAGCAGGCCCACAGCCTCTTCGAGGCGCTCGGCGCAGGCGACACAGATTTCGGCCAGTTGGATGGCCGCCGGCGTCACGCGCTTGATGTCGTAGAGATAGATGGTCTGCGCCGTATCCTCGGCCAGATCCAGTACGTCGTCCATCACCGACACGAGCTTGTGGATGGCGTCCGGATGCAGCGGCGCCACGGGTGTGCGCTTGAGCAGCTCGATGGTCTGTCGAGTGATTCGGTCGGCGGCTTTCTCGGCGGCTTCGACGTTCTGGGCGCGCAGCTCGCGCTCGGTAGACAGATGCGTCAGAAGCAGCAGCAGCTCGCGGCAGCCTTGCACGCCCAGCTCGGCATGCTGACTGAAGAGCCTGAAGAAGCGCTGGTTGCCGGGAAGAAAGCGGATCAACATGGGCGCGAGCTTAGCTTGCAACCCGCGCTGACTCGTATCGATGGAGACTCCGCTCGAACCTCAGCACAACCCACGCAAAGCAAGATCGGCCTCCCAACGACCGACCTCACTCGCCGTAGGACATGGCGTTGCCACCGGTGTAGTTGGCAAAGCGCGTGAGGTGATTCAGGAAGGTCAGACGCACGGTACCGATGGGCCCGTTACGCTGCTTGCCGATAATGATCTCGGCCGTGCCCTTGTCCTGCGAGTCCGGGTTGTAGACCTCGTCACGGTAGATGAAGAGGATCACGTCGGCGTCCTGCTCGATGGCGCCGGACTCGCGCAGGTCGCTCATGACCGGGCGCTTGTTCGGCCGCTGCTCCAGGCTGCGGTTGAGCTGCGACAGCGCGATCACCGGGCAGTTGAGCTCCTTGGCCAAGCCCTTGAGCGACCGGGAGATCTCGGAAATCTCCGTCGCGCGGTTCTCGCCCGCGGTGTTGGCCGACATCAGCTGCAGGTAGTCGATGATGATCAGCCCGAGCTTGCCGCACTGGCGCGCCAGGCGCCGCGCGCGGGCACGCAGTTCCAGGGAGTTCAGCGCAGGCGTTTCGTCGATGAACAGCTGTGCGTCCTGCATGCGCTGGATGGCATGCGTGAGCTTGGGCCAGTCATCCTGCTGCAGGCGGCCGGTGCGCAGGCGCTGACCGTCCAGCGCACCCACCGAGGACAACAGACGCATGGCGAGCTGGTTCGCACCCATTTCCATGGAGAACACGGCGACTGGCAGGCCCTCCTGGATGGCAACGTGCTCGCCGATGTTCAGCGAGAACGCGGTCTTGCCCATCGAGGGACGGCCGGCCACGATGATGAGGTCGCCGGGCTGCAGGCCGGAGGTCATCTTGTCCATGTCATCGAAGCCGCTGGGCGTGCCGGTGATGTCCGAGGCGTCATTGCGGTGATAGAGCTCGTCGATGCGCTCGACCACCTCGGTCAGCACATCGGGCAGGTTGTGGAAGCCTGCGGCCCCGCGCGCGCCCTCCTCTGCAATCGCAAACACGCGGCTCTCGGCTTCATCAAGCAACTGCTTGGTGTCCTTGCCCTGCGGGTTGTAGGCGGCGCCTGCAATGTCCTCGGCCACATTCACGAGCTTGCGAAGCACCGCGCGGTCGCGAACGATCTCGGCGTATCGCCGCACGTTCGCTGCGGACGGCACGGACGTTGCCAGCGCATTCAGATACGCCAGACCACCAGCCTCATCAGCCCGCCCTGCGATCTGCAAACTCTCGTAAACCGTGATGACGTCTGCCGGGCGGGACTTCTCAATGAGCTTGGCAATGTGCTGCCAGATCAGCCGGTGATCGAAGCGGTAGAAGTCGTCCTCGCGAATCAGATCACCCACCTTGTCCCAGGCGCCGTTGTCCAGCATCAGGCCGCCCAGTACGGATTGCTCGGCCTCCACCGAATGCGGCGGCACCTTCAGGGCAGCCAGTTGCGGGTCGGTGGAGCGGAGATCGGCGGGAGAATTCATCGAGCTACTTAAGACCTGAAATCAGATCGACACAAGCGGTCGAGTGTAAGGATGGGTTCGGCCGGCGCGTTGTGCACAAACCGGGGGAAAAGCTGTGGATAAGCGGTGGGCAAGCTGTGGGTTGCACGGGATAACTTGCCGAGCCCAAAACAAAACGGGCCGCAGAATCTGCGGCCCGTCGTGCAAGTACTGGTCGTGGGCGATCAGGCTTCGCCGACCACCGCGACGTTCACCGGCACCACCACGTCCGTATGCAGGGCCACATCGACTGCGGACTCACTGACGGTCTTGATCGGGCCGTTGGGCATGCGCACCTGGCTCTTATGCACCGGGAAACCCTGCTTGGACAGCGCCTCGGCGATGTCGAAGTTGGTCACGGAGCCGAACAGACGGCCGTCCACGCCGGCCTTGGCGTTGATCTTCACGGTCAGGCCGTTGAGCTTCTCGCCAGTGGCTTGTGCAGCGGCCAGGGTGGCGGCTGCAGCCTTTTCGAGTTCAGCGCGCTTGGCTTCGAATTCCTTGAGCGCCACTTCGGTGGCACGGCGTGCCTTCTTCTGCGGGATCAGGAAGTTGCGGGCATAGCCGTCCTTGACGCGAACGACGTCGCCGAGGTTGCCCAGGTTGGCGACTTTTTCAAGAAGAATGATTTGCATGATGGTTGTTCCTTCTTCTGCCCGATCAGTTGTGGTTGTCGGTGTAGGGCAGCAGCGCCAGGAAGCGCGCGCGCTTGATGGCGCTGTCCAGCTGGCGCTGGAAGAATGCCTTCGTGCCCGTCAGGCGGGCGGGGATGATCTTGCCGTTCTCGCCGATGAAGTCCTTCAGGGTTTCGACATCCTTGTAGTCGACTTCCTTGACGCCTGCAGCCGTGAAGCGGCAGACCTTGCGGCGCTTGAACAGCGGGTTGGACGGGGTGCGCTTCTGACCGGGCTTACCCTTGCCCTTGCCACGAGAAAATGCCATTTGATGTGTCCTTTCGATGATCGAGAGGGGTTCAGCTTGCCGCTGGCGTGCCGAGCACCGCGGTCACATGAAAGACGCTCAGTCTCGCGCCCTTTCGGGCCGGGGCCAGAAAGCCCTCGAACTGGATCTGCTGGCCGGGTTCGCCCGAGGCGCTTCCCAGCGGCAGGGCCATCACCTGCAGGGCCACGGCCCCGAAACTGATGGCTTGCAGATTCAGCTGCACCAGCCTTGCGGCGTCGGCTTCGATCTGGGTGGAGCGATGCTCCAGCTCGAACTCCACTGCGGCGATCCCGGCGGGCGTGTAGCGCAAGCTGTCTCGCGCAATCACCACGGCCGAAAGCTGCAAGCGGTTGTTCAATCCCTGCCCGAACCCTTCTGATGCGTGAACGTGTCTTTCAGCAACCACGCGGCCTGCTCATCGCCGCGGGCTGAACTCCTGAATGCTTAGGCGGCTGCCGTTTCCTGGGTGGCCTTGCGAGATTCCTCGCGTTCCACGGCCTTCATCATGATGGAGGGCTCGACATCGGCACCATCGCGCTTGACCACGAGGTGGCGCAGAACGGCGTCGTTGAAGCGGAAACCATGCTCCAGCTCATCCAGGGTGGCCTGGCTGACTTCGACGTTCAGCATGATGTAGTGCGCCTTGGCGAGCTTCTGGATGCTGTAGGCCAGCTGGCGGCGGCCCCAGTCTTCGAAGCGGTGAACCTTGCCCTGCTGGGACTCGATCAGGCTCTTGTAGCGCTCGACCATCGCGGGCACTTGCTCGCTCTGGTCCGGATGAATGATCAGGACGATCTCGTAATGACGCATGATGCTCCTTTCGGATGCTTCCAATCCGGGGCATCAGGCCAGCAGAAGCCAATACATGCGCGGCGCAAGGCCATGCATTGCATTGACGCGGCCTGCCGGCCGATGTCCACCCTCATGGTTGCTTGGTTGCAGCCGCCCGTTGCGTCCCGGCCCGGCGCCCTGGTCTGCGGCGAATTCCGCAGTTCAAGCGACCCGACCGCGGTGCGGCAAGGATAGAGAACCCAAGATTCTACCAGCTTTCGCCATTTCGGCACCCGTCGCAGGTCCGCAGGCCCGTCAGACCGGCGTCAGCGCGGGGCGCCACACTGCCTGGATGCGCTATGGCCTGCTTGCCGATATCCATGCCAACCGTGAGGCCCTATCGGCCTGCCTGGGCGAGTTGCAGCGTCAGGGCGTGGACCGCCACGTCTTTCTCGGCGATTTGGTGGGCTACGGGCCGGACCCGACCTGGGTCGTCGACACCGTAATGCAGCATGTGCAACGCGGCGCTCTCGCCGTACAGGGCAATCACGACATCTCCGCGGCACATGAACCCCGCAAGGAGCTTCATGCTGACGCCCGCCGCGCGATTGAGTGGACTCAGCAGGCTTTGACCACCGAACAGCGCAGCTTTCTCGGCGAACTGCCGCTGAGCATGGACGCCGAGCCGGACGTGCTCTTTGTGCACGCCAGCGCCCGAAACCCCGCAGCCTGGACGTACGTGGCCGGTGCAATGGAAGCCGCCAGCAGCCTGCAAGCCACGCGGGCGCGCGTGACCTTCGTGGGTCACGTCCACGAGCCGATGCTGTATTACGCCGATGTGACGGGCCGGGTCATGAACTACGAGCCACCAGCCGCGCACCCGGTCCCGCTGATCGCCACCCGCCGCTGGCTGAGCGTGGTCGGCTCTGCCGGTCAGCCGCGTGACGGCAATCCGGCCGCCTGCTGCGGGATCTATGACTCATCCAGCCGCCAGTACACCCTGCTGCGCGTGCCCTATGACCACGTGGAAACCGCGCGCAAGGTCGCTGCTGCTGGATTGCCACAGCGTTTTGCCGATCGCCTGGGCAGCGGCCACTGAGCACCACAGGCGTTGACTCAGCGCAAGCCCGTCAGCGCAGCTGCGCGAAATACTGCCTGGAACTGCATCTCGGAGTGCGCCTTCATGGCAGATCAACCCCTTGAGCCCGGCCAGATGGTCGATGGCTTCACACTGCATGAGCGCCTGCACACCGGGGGCATGGCTGTGTTGTGGCGTGTGACACACCCTGCACACGGCGGCCCGCTGATCATGAAGGTGCCACGACTGAAGACCATCGACGACCCCGCGGCGATCATCGGCTTCGAGGTCGAGCAGATGATCCTGCCGACGCTGAGCGGCAGTCATGTTCCGAAGTTCATTGCTGCCGGAGACTTCACCGCGCAGCCCTACATCGTCATGCAGCACATCGAGGGCGACAGCCTGCGCCCGCTGCTCGATTCCGCGCCGCATCCGGCCCATCTCATCGCACCGCTCATGGCAAAGGTCGCCCTGGCTTTGCACGACCTGCATCAACAACACGTGGTTCACCTGGACATCAAGCCTTCGAACATCATGCTCACGCCGCAGGGTGAAGTGGTTCTGGTGGACTTCGGCCTCGCGCGCGGCGACTACCTGCCCGACCTGCTGGCCGAACAGCTGCGGGTACCGATGGGCACAGGCCCGTACATCGCGCCGGAGCAGGTCATGCGAGTGCGCAACGACCCGCGCAGCGATCTCTTCGCCCTGGGCGTGATGATGTACCACCTGGCCACAGGCAAGCGACCATTCGGCTTTCCCAAGAGCGTGCGCGGACTGCGCAAGCGGCTGTGGCGCGACCCGACCCCACCCAAGGCGATCCGCCAGGACGTTCCACCCTGGCTGCAGGAAATCATCCTGCGCTGCCTGGAAGTGCGGCCGGATCGCCGCTACGCCAGTGCGGCTCAGCTGGCGCAGGATCTGCAAAACCCGCAGACCGTTGCGCTGACCGAGCGCGCCGCGCGTGCATATGCCGATAGCAGCCTGGTCGTGCTGCGTCGCTGGCTGCGTGCGCAGAACCCGGCCTCACTCGTATCGCAATCCCAGGCGGTTTCCCGCCAATTGGCTGCTGCACCGATCGTCATGGCTGCGGTCGACCTGTCCCACGAGTGGGAAGATCTTGCCGAGGCGCTGCGCGCGGTGACACGGCAGGTGATTGCGATCGCACCCGAGGCGCGGCTGTCCTGCGTGACGGTTCTCAAGACGCATCGAATCGCAACTGACTCGCACTTGGACGAGGAAGGCCGCAATGTCCATGTGCAGAAGCTCGTGGCACTAAAGCACTGGGCCCGCCCGCTGTTTGCAGGGGATCACCCCAGTGTGCTCGAGGAGCGCGTGACCTGCCATGTGCTTGAGGCCCCCGACCCGGCGGCAGCGCTGCTCGACTACGCGCAGACCAACAAGGTCGACCACATCGTCATCGGCTCGCGCGGCGCCGGCTCGATTCGCCGGTATCTGGGCAGCGTGTCGGCCGCCGTGGCGGCGCAGGCGCCCTGCTCCGTCACCATCGTGCGTATCCCTGAGGATGGCCGGCCGCTGCTCTCAGAGCGAGTGGCCGCCCTTCAGCCCGACTCCGAGACCGAGGCGGCCTGAGAGCCGCGCTGCTTCACGGCGACTCCAGCGGCCTCAGGGTCGGCCGAGGAACAGATACAGGCTTGATCGCACGCCGAGCGTGCGCCCCCAACCCACATAGACCGGTCCAAACGGAGTATCGGTACCGGCCAGCAGCGAGAACGCTCGCTTCAGCGAGCTGATGCGTAGCGTCTCGCCACGATCGAACGCATCGCCCGCCTCGAGCGATACCCCGACCCGTACCCCGCTCACGGCTTTCAATCGGTGCGCAAAAACCGTCCGGGCCAGCACGGTCCGATCCCCGGTGAAGGTCTCCGGTGGCGAACCCGAGAGAATCAAGAAGCCGCCAAGCGGCAGAGGCGACGCGCCACCGCGCCCGTATCCGAGCCGGATGGAGCTGGCGAGGGAGTTTCGGCCGATCGACTGCGCGTTCTCCCAGACGAACTGACCGGCGTCGCGCCGCAGGCTGCTGCCGGACCGGAGGTCCGAGGCACGACTCCAATCAATCAGAACCAGGTTGCCCGAACGCGGAAAGTTGGGGTCGTCCAGGGTGTCCCAGCCCAGCCGCGCACCGAGCACCTGGAACTGATCGTCGGTGCTGGGAATCAATGACTCCACCGCCCGAGGGAAGGTCTGCAAGCGACGCAGCCCATAGCCCAGACGCACTTCGCCATCCAGTCCGAGGCGGTAGCCAATGGTGCCACCAATGTCGTAGGTACGCGATCCGATGGCCGCAGTGAAGCCCGTGCTGCCCAGGCGCAATTCAAAGTCGTCGCCACGTACACCGGCGTTCGCGGTCACGAACCACTCCCGCCCCACGGAAAGCGGCTGATAGAACTCGGTTCCCAACTCGCGCGAGCTGCCCACACGCAACAGGGTGCGCAGTTCTGCGCCGTAGCTGTTCACCCACCGCAGGGTGTGCAGGGCCAGAATCTCGAAGCGATTGTTGTTGCGGAAGTCGCTTTCGAGTCGGCCGCCGAAGCGCAAGGTGTTGGGTCCGACAAGCGTCTCGCTCGGCATGACCAGCAGCCGTCGCGCTCCTTCCGGCCCCGCAAGACTGAAGTCCACACGGTCAAAGTCGCCGCTGGCGCTCAATCGACGCATGCCTTCAGTGATGTCCTGAATCGTGTAGGACGCCCCAGGACGGATGTCGAGTTCGCGCAGCAGTACCTGCGGATTCGTGAAGCTCGTACCCAGGATGCGCACGTCATCAATGCGGATCGGATCAGGCACCGCCGGCCGGCCGGTACGTGCAGCCTCCCACCCAGCGAAGCGCTCGGAGTCGATACCCAGTGCAGCCAGGCGTGTCAGAACTGCTCGCGCCGCGGTCTCCCCGGCGGCCTCGATCTGAGAAAAGGCCGCAAAGTCAGAGAAGCTGTAAGCCGCCAAATCCGGAGCAATCAGAATGTCGTTCGGACCCAGCTCGCTGAGCGACTGAACGACGTTCTTCTCGGTGAGGATGTTGACCATCTGCTGAGCCACATCCAGCGCACTGTTGAGCTTGTTGCGCGGCGTGAGCGGTGTACCGACGTTCACCGCGATGATCACGTCCGCACCGAGCTTGCGGGCAACATCGACGGGCAGATTGCGCACCAGGCCACCGTCGATCAGCAGCTGATCCCGAATCTCGATGGGCGCGAAGGCCCCGGGAATCGACATCGACGCCCGCATGGCCGCGAACAGCGACGTGTCCCGAAGCACGACCATGTCGCCCGTCACAAGATCGGTCGCCACGGCGCGGAAAGGCACACTGAGCTCGTCCAGATTCGTGCGGTTCTGCACGGGTAACGCGACCCGTCGCAGGATCGAGTCCAGCTCATGGGCCTGGAAGGTGCCGCGCGGCAGAATGAGACCCTCGCGGCCGACCCCGAAAGAAAAGCGCGACAGGTAGCTCAGGTCTTCGGTACGTCGCCGGTAGTCACGCTCGCGTCTGGGCGCGGTGGCGGAAAACACGGCATCCCAGTCCGTTTCCCTGACGAGAACCCGCAGGTCGTCGAGCCGATGCCCGGCCGCCCACGCGCCCCCCACGATCGAGCCCATGCTGGTGCCGATGACCATGTCGACCGGCACGCGCTGCTCCTGCAAGACCCTGAGGACGCCAAGGTGCGCGAATCCGCGTGCGCCTCCGCCGGACAACACCAGTGCCACCTTGGGCCGCCCAGGCGCACCGATGCGCATCGAAGGCGACGCGTCCTGGATTGCGGCAGCAGGGAGAGTGGACGCGCCAGACTGCACCGCCTGGGTGGCCGGCACCTGCGCCCGTGCCAGACCGGCCGCTGCGATCAGCAGCAGTGCTGCAGCGAATCGATGTGCCGCAACGCTGACGACGGGTCCGAGGGCTCGCTGGATGGGATTCATGTCCTGTGACTTTGGTAGGCCAACGTGGTTTGGGCGTGGATGTGTCGGGCACGGGTCCTAGCCTCGCATAGTGCCTGATCAGCGTCGGCCGCGCCGCCGCACCACCCAGCCGTAAATGATCACATTCAGTGCGATTACGGCCACGCCAAGACCGATCTGGACGCTGCGGGTCAAGCCGTCCGGGTAGATCAGCGCGAGCAGGTAGTGCTCAATGAAGCCACCTTGATAGCCCGCCATACCCGCCTGCTGCCGAAAGTGGTTCTCAAGCGGCGTCAGCGGGCAGATCCAGCCGCCAAACGAGATCGCCGCACCCCAGGCCGCTGCAAGCAGGTGCGGCACCGCGATCCACGGCCGCCAGAGCACGAGCAGTCCGCCGGCCACAACGAACAGGATGAATAGTCCGTGAACAGCAAGGACGGCAGTGGCAGCGACGCTGGCGAGCATGACCGCGATCATGACGCAGGACACGTCCAAGGCCGTTGGCGGCATCCAACGGACGCGCTGCGGCATGCAGGATGCCCTTGCAATCGAGCTGTATGGGTGTACAGTAATACTGTACGCAATCACAGAAAGCATCCTCATGCTTCAGCTCACAGCCCGCCAGCAACAAGTGCTCGACCTCATTCGAAAGGCGCTTCGCGAAACCGGATACCCCCCGACACGTGCAGAAATCGCCCAGTCGCTCGGTTTCCGCTCTGCCAATGCCGCTGAAGACCACCTCCGGGCGTTGGAGAAGAAGGGAGTCATTGAATTGGCCGCCGGCGCCTCGCGCGGCATCCGCCTGCTTGATTACCTGCCTGAGCAAAGCATGCTGCCCATCCCCATGCTGCGTCAGCTCACGCTGCCGCTCATCGGCCGGGTTGCCGCCGGTTCGCCGATTCTCGCTCAGGAGCATGTAGAGCGAGAGCTGAGCGTCGGTGAGGACCTGTTCTCGCAGCGTCCAGACTACCTGCTCAAGGTGCGCGGCATGAGCATGCGCGATGCCGGCATCCTCGACGGCGATCTGCTCGCTGTCAAAAGGACGAGTGACGCCCGGGATCACCAGATCATCGTTGCCCGGGTGGGTGAAGACGTCACCGTCAAGCGCTTCATGCGCCATCGGGATCACATCGAACTGATTGCCGAGAACCCGGACTACGCACCCATCATCGTGGATCGCAAGAGCCCGGGCTTCGCCGTCGAGGGTCTCGCTGTCGGCCTGATCCGGGGCACGGCGGGCGGCTTCGGGCTGTAAGCGCGACCCCGCTGCACGGTCTCCTTGGAATGCTCCACCACCTGTCCTTCGGCGTCGCAGACATCATGCGCTCCGCCCGCTTCTACGATGCGGTGCTCGGCGCGCTTGGGCAGGTTCGAGTCTGGGAAGACCTCGACGACCTCGGGCCCGACGCGGACCCTGCTGTGGGTTACGGCACCGAGCGCGGCAACGATCTGCTGGCGCTCAAGCAGCGCAACACACAGCGTCTCCCGGCCGGAGCCACGCTTGCCCCGGGCCCCGGCTTTCATCTGGCCTTCAGTGCACAGAGCCGCAGCGAGGTCGATGCATTTCACGCAGCGGCGTTGGCGCACGGTGGCCAATGCAACGGGCCACCTGGGCTCAGACCGGATTACGGGCCGCACTACTACGCCGCATTTGTGATCGACCCGGACGGCTACCGCATCGAGGCTGTCATCAATCGCCCCGTTCCGATCGATCCTTGAGGTCAACGACGAACCGTCCCACCAAACTCGATCGCTCAGCGCACTTGGCACAACGCACCACCCCGTCGTTCAGCCGCCTCTCCTCCATCCTCCATCAAGAACACAGCACCAGAAAGGGCAGCCATGAAAGCCATCGTCACACAAGCCTGGCAGGCCACCTACGCCGACCCGATCGAACTGAATACTGGCGACGAACTCACCCTCGGACGCCGCGACAGCGAGTACCCCGGCTGGGTCTGGGCCGCCTGCGTGCGTACGGGCAAGTCCGGCTGGGTTCCTGAAACGCTGGTCCAGATGAAGGACGATCTGCCGGTCGCGCGCCGCGCCTACAGCGGGCGCGAGCTCAATGTCCAACCGGGAGACATCGTCACCGTGATCGACACGCTGTTCGGCTGGCACTGGGCGCAGCTCAAGAGTGGCGTGGTGGGCTGGTTGCCCGCCAACCACGTCGCAGCCTGGCCCGCAATGCGAATGCGCGCCGAGCGCAGATCCGCTGCCGAGGACGACGAAGCCCTCGCCAGTGAATTGCGGCGCTTGACGCGCTTTGCCAGCAGCAGCCACGCCATCCGGGGCAGCGAACTGCGGGCATAGCCGGATCTGATTCTGGCCGGCCTCGGCACAGGCACGGCGGATCAGCCTGGGGCAGTCGATCTGCTGGCTGAAGTCGTTTCCAGGTCGTCAGGCACATGTGCTTACCTCAAGCCGCAGCCGCCGAGTTTTCTCGCGCTGCTGCAGCGCATTGAGCAGCGCCCGCGTCGAACCGGTGTTTGCCCGGCACCGGCCCTAGGTACACAACGCTGTGCAAACCCAAAAGGGAACATCTAGATACCTACTGTGCGGGCCAGTTTGCGTGCTCCCGACGCATGCCCATCCGTCGCCGCACCACTAGTACCGTCTGCGATCCACCACGCGCCTACGAAGGTGGGGTTGAGGCTTGAAAGCTCACCTCTTCGCACGGCTCGGCACACGCGCCTCGAAACCCGGTGCTCAACGCTTGGAGTCGGCAGGCAGAACACTGCCCGCAGGGGCTGTGCTCTGTCCGGCCTACTCGTCACACACGACTTGGCCCGCGCGCGACTGTTTCCCGAAGTTCCCGAAAGGCCAGAATGGCTCTGGAAGCCGTTCTCCAGACCAAAATGTCTGAAGATCCTCACCAGACAAGCGGAAAGCCCGTTCAGCTGCGTGAAAAAATGCAAAGCTCGACGCCATCAAGCCGTCGGGCTTTGCATATCCGAGGGTGCAGATCGCCGTCAGTGCGCTGGAGCACCCTCTTCCGGCTTCTTGATCCGGAACCACGCCGCGTACATGGCAGGCAGGCTGAGCAGGGTCAGCAGCGTCGCAACGATCAAGCCGCCCATGATCGCAATCGCCATCGGTCCCCAGAACACGCTGCGCGACAGCGGGATCATCGCCAAAATGGCCGCGGCGGCGGTGAGCACGATCGGGCGCATCCGGCGCACGGTCGCATCCACGATCGCGTGCCAGGGATGGTGCCCCTGCGCGATGTCCTGCTCGATCTGATCGATCAGGATCACGCTGTTGCGCTGGATCATGCCCATCAGCGCGATCGTGCCGAGAAGCGCCACGAAGCCGAAGGGTGCGCGGAACACGATCAGGCCGAGTGCCGTGCCGATGATGCCGAAAAAGCCAGTCAGGAACACCAGCGTGGAGCGCGAGAAGCTCTTCAACTGAAGCATCAGCAGTGTGAAGGTCAGAAAGAGCATCAACGGCAGGTTGGCGGCAATGGAGCCCTGGCCCTTGGCGCTCTCCTCCTGCGCCCCCGCCACGTTGATGGTGTAGTTGGCCGGCAGGTTCGCACGCAAATCGGCCAGCTTGGGATCGATCTGCGCAGTGACCGTCGGCCCCTGGATGCCATCGACGATGTCGGCATTCACGGTGATGGCAAAGTCGCGGTTCTGGCGCCAGATCACGCCCGGCTCGAACACGATGTGCGCCTTGGCCACCTGCGCCAGCGGCACGCTGCGGCCACTGGCAGTGGGCACGTTGACATTCTGGGCAGCTTCCAGCGTGGCACGCTCGCTGGCCGGGTTGCGCAGCACGATGTCGATGAGTTCATCGCCATCGCGGAAGGTGCCGATAGGCGCGCCGTTGGTCAGCACGCTGGCCGCCTGCGCGATCGAGCGACTCGACACACCCAGCGCCCGCGCCTTGTCCTGGTCCACGTCGATGCGGATGACCCGCACATACTCGTTCCAGTTGTCATTCACCCCACGGGTGTTGGGGTTGGCCATGACGACGGCCTTGACCTGGTCGGCAATTGCACGCACCTGCGCAATCTCCGGCCCCTGGATGCGGAACTGCACCGGATACGGCACGGGCGGTCCGTTGGGCAGCAGCTTCACGCGGCCGCGAATCTCCGGGAAGTCTGTCCGAAACGCCTCCTGGATGCGCAAGCGCAGGGCATTGCGCTCCTTCAGACTCCTTGGCACCACCACCACCTGAGCGAGGTTGGTCTGCTGGAACAGCTGCTCCATGGGCAGATAGAAGCGCGGCGAGCCCGTGCCCACGAAGGTGGTGTAGCTCTCGACCTCCGGCTGGGCCTTGAGCCAGGTCTCGAACTTCACCGCAGCGGCTTCGGTGTTGGCGTAGCTGGAGCCTTCAGGCGTCCAGAGGTCCACGAACATCTCCAGGCGCGAGGAGTCGGGGAAGAACTGCTGCTCCACCTTGCCCATGCCGACGATGCCCAGCGCGAAGGCCACCAGCGTGGCGGCAAGCGTCTTCCAGCGGTGCTCCACGCACCAGTTCACCATCGCGCGGAAGCGGTTGTAGAACGGCGTGTTGAAGAGTTCGTGGTGACCGTCTGAGCTGGCGGCTGGCTTGCTCTTGAGCAGATGGAATCCGATGAAAGGCGTGAAGATCACGGCAGCAAACCAGCTGAGGATCAGCGCCATGGCCGTGACCGAGAAGATCGAGAACGTGTACTCACCCGCCGTGCTCTTGGCCAGGGCAATCGGCACGAAGCCGGTGGCCGTGATCAGGGTGCCGGTGAGCATCGGAAAGGCCGTGGCCTTGTAGGCGAAGGTGGCAGCGGCAAACTTGTCCATGCCCTCCTCCATCTTTCGGACCATCATCTCCACGGCAATGATCGCGTCATCCACCAAGAGACCCAGTGCGATGATCAGCGCCCCGAGCGAGATCTTGTGCAGGTTGGTGTTGGTGACATACATGGCCAGGAAGGTCATGGCCAGTACCAGAGGAATGGTGAAGGCCACCACCAGACCCGGCCGGGCGTCGATGTAGTAGCGGCGCCAGAATGGCCGCTGATCTGCATCCGTGTGCTTGTGCAGGCCAAGCGCGACGAAGCTCACCGCCAGCACGATCACCACCGCCTCGATCAGCACACGCACGAACTCGTTGACGCTCTCGGCCACGGCACGCGGCTGGTTCTGGATCTTCTCCATGCTGATGCCCACGGGCAGGCTGGCCTCAATGCGCTTCTCTTCCTGCGCCAGCGCCTTGCCCAGGGCAATGATGTCACCGCCCTTGGCCATGGAGATCCCCAGAACGATCACTTCGCGGCCGTTTTGGCGGATGCGCGAGACGGGCGGGTCCACATAGTCGCGCTTGACGGTGGCAATGTCAGAGAGCTTGAACGTGGCGTTGCCCGCGCGGATCGGCAAGCGACGCACGGCCTCGACATCACCCGTCTGACCGGTGATGCGCACCTGGACGTTGTCACGCTCCAGCGGCAGCGTGCCGGTGGGCACGAGATCGATCTGGTTGTTGATCTGCGCGATGACGTCCGTCACGTTCAGGTTCAGTTGCGCCAGCCGTTGGTGCGAGATCTCGATGTAGAGCTTCTCGTCCTGGATGCCGAAGGTCTCGACCTTGCCCACATCCTTCACGCGGAGCATGTCCTGACGCACACGCTCCACGGTCTTCTTCAGCTCCAGATAGCTGAAGCCGTCGGCGCTGAAGGCGAACATCACGCCGTACACGTCTCCAAAGTCATCATTGAAGAACGGGCCGATCGTGCCGGGAGGCAGCGTGCCGCGAATGTCGTTGATGTTGTTGCGCACCTTCAGCCAGATGCCCGGCACGTCCTTGGGGGAGTTGCTGTCCTTCAGTTGAAGGATGGTCAGCATCTCGCCTGGCTTGTTGTAGGTCTGGATCTTGTCGACGTTGGGCGTCTCCTGCAGCTTGCGCTCGATCTTGTCGGTGAGCTGCTGCGCGACCTGCTCGGCTGTCGCACCCGGCAGATAGGCACGCACCACCATGCCGCGGAAGGTGAAAGGCGGGTCCTCGTCCTGACCCAGCATGAAGAAGGCCGCGAGACCACCGATCAGCAGCACACCGATCAGGTAACGCACCAGGGGCTGGTTTTTCAGCGCCCATTCGGAAAGATTCACGTTCATGTGTGTTGCGCTCCTGCCCGGCGCTTACTTGGCCGCCGCTGGCGCAGCGCTGGCGGCGGGAACGGCGGTAGCGGACGCAGCTGCAGCCACACCCGGCATGAGCTTTACTTTCTGGCCTTCGCGGATCGTGTGGATGCCGGCCGTGATCACCTGCTGGCCCGCACTCAGCCCGCTGCCGATCAGCACCTGATTGCCGACATTGCCGGTGAGCTTGACCGGCACGCGCGCCGCGGCGCCATCCTTGACCACCCAGACGCTCGGACCAGCGTCGCCCTGCACGAGCGCCGCCAGCGGCACGCTGATGGCTTGCGCGGCGCGCGGATCTGCGGGCAATGAAACCGTGGCCGTTGCACCGAGGGTGGCTAAACCTTCGGGATCCTGCAGGCTGGCGCGCACCAGAATCACGCGCGCCACCGGATCGGCAGCGGGCGCGACTTCGCGCACCACGGCCTTGATCGGCGCTGCCGGGTTGGCCCAGAGGGACACGCTCACCGGCACGCCGGGGCGCAGCGCACGGGCGGCCTGCTCGGGCAGGTTGAACACCACGTCGCGCTCGCTCCCCACGGCCACTCGCACCACGCTTTGTCCGGCGGACAGCACCTGACCGGCCTCGGCATCCACGCCCACCACCACGCCAGACTTGTCTGCGGTCAGCGCCGCGTAGGCCGCCTGGTTGCCCTGCACGTTGGCCTGCGCCTGGGCGGCTTCAAATTGGGCGCGGGCAGCGCGCATTTGGGTCTCGGCCTGGTCCACGCGCGAGCCGCTGACGAAGTTCTGCTTGGCGAGCTCCTGGGTGCGCTTGAGTTCGGCCTGTGCGAGTTCAAGGTTCGCCTTGGCAGCGGCCACCTGCGCGGCCGAAGCGGCCTGAGCGAGTTGCAGGTCCTTCGGATCGAGGCGCGCAAGCACCTGCCCTGGTTTCACCGGCGTACCCAGTTCCACGAGGCGTTCGGTCATCTTGCCCCCGACGCGAAAGCTCAGGCGTTGCTCAACGCGAGGGCGGATCTCGGCGGCAAACACCGCGCCCGCACCCAGCTGACCGGTCCCCACCGTGATGGTGCGCACGGGGCGGATGTCTTCCTGAGGTGGTGCAGCAGACTTGCCGCAAGCGGCCAGGAGCGCTACTGCGGCAGCGGCCGTGGCAACCAGATACAGGGCGCGTCGGGGTGAACGTGCGCGTTTGGAGGTGTGTGTGATGGTCATCGTGACTGGTCCGGCAGGCATTGGCGGAGGCAGGTTGCTTTGTTTCGGCGCGACCTGGACCCGGCACTCGAGGCCGGGTCCGGTGCGCTCTTGGGAGGAGAGACAGCGCAAATTTGGCAGGATGCGCTGAGTCAGCTTTACTGACTGAACGGTCAGTAACTTAAGCGTTCGACGAGACGCTGTCAACCACGCGTGGCCAGAAATTGGCAGCTGTCGCGCCACTTCATCCAAGGATCGCATCCAGACCATCGAGCCATGCTTCCGCAAATGCGAGCGGAAGAGCGATGCACTGCGTCGATCCGGTTTGACCAAGCCCTCAATCTATATGTCTAGGACAAACGATCATTGCATGATGAGCGCTCGGCGCATTCAATGTAAGAAACTTGTAAGGCCGCATCACGACGCGACCTCCCTGGCAAGGAGTTCCCCATGAAAGTCCAGCAGCTCGCAGCCATCTCCAACTGGATGAGCAGCCACCGCCATCGCCAGCCGATGGAGCATCACATCTACACGGTGATCCTCACGCTCTGGCTCATGGCCATCATCGGCTTGCCTGTCTCGATTGCGCTGAACCCAACGCTGCTGCTTGTTTGCGTCGCGGGCATGGTCCTGCCCGATGCCTACTTCAGCCTGCGCGCGCGCTTGCACCAGCGGCAGACGCTACGTTGCGATTGGCTGCCGGCGGCCGCGCGAACCACGCAAGACTGATCTGCTGCACGCAAAAGAAAGGGCGCCCTCGGGCGCCCTTTCTCGTTTCGCAGCAAGCAAGACGTCAGCACAGCCTCAGAACTGCTCGGCACTGAGCGCAGTGACCGACTCGGCACCCTCGACGATGGCATCGCGCATGCCGGCAGCGCGCGAGAGAATGTGGTCTGCGTAGAAGCGCACGGTCACGATTTTGGTCTTCATGAACTCCGCGTCCTCGCCCGCGGCGAGCCGGTCCTCGGCAATCATCAGAGCACGACCCATCTGCCAGCCAGCCACCACATTGCCTGCGAGCATCAGGTAAGGCACGCTGCCCGCAAAGGCGGCATTCGGGTTGGTCTTGGTGTTGGCCACGATGAACTCGATCACGTCTTCAAGCGCCTTGCGTCCGGCCGTAAGGCGCTTGGCCACTGCGCGGCAGGCCACGCTCGAGCGTGCAGCCAGTTCGCCCTCGGTCTTGGCGATCTGCGCGCAGATCGCCTTGGCCACCATGCCGCCATCGCGAATGGTCTTGCGGCCGACGAGGTCATTGGCCTGAATCGCCGTCGTGCCTTCATAAATGGTGAGAATCTTTGCATCGCGCAGGTACTGCGCTGCACCGGTCTCCTCGATGAAGCCCATGCCGCCGTGCACCTGCACGCCGAGACTCGCCACGTCGAGGCTCATCTCCGTGCTGTAGCCCTTCACCAGCGGCACCAGAAATTCATAGAACGCCTGGTTCTGCTTGCGCGTGGCTTCGTCCGGATGATGGTGCGAGGCGTCGTACGCTGCACCGGCCACGAAGGCCATGGCGCGACACGCCTCCGTGTAGGCGCGCATGGTCATGAGCATGCGCTTCACATCCGGGTGGTGAATGATCGCTGCCGAACCGGGCATTGAACCGTCCACCGGCCGGCTCTGCACGCGGTCCTTCGCATACTGCACTGCCTTCTGGTAGGCCCGCTCGGCCACCGATATGCCCTGCACGCCCACGGCGTAGCGGGCGGCGTTCATCATGATGAACATGTATTCGAGGCCGCGATTCTCCTGACCGACCAGGTAACCGATGGCGCCGCCGTGGTCGCCATACTGCAGCACACATGTCGGGCTGGCCTTGATGCCCAGCTTGTGTTCGATGCTCACGCAATGCACGTCATTGCGCGCACCGAGCGAGCCGTCTGCATTGACCAGAAACTTGGGCACGATGAACAGGCTGATGCCCTTCACGCCCTCGGGCGCACCGGCCACACGCGCCAGCACAAGATGCACGATGTTCTCGGCCATGTCGTGCTCACCGAAGGTGATGAAGATCTTGGTGCCGAAGATCTTGTAGGTGCCGTCGGGCTGCGGCTCGGCACGCGTGCGCACGAGGGCCAGATCGCTGCCGGCCTGGGGCTCGGTCAGGTTCATCGTGCCCGTCCACGTGCCATCAATCATCTTCGGGATGTACATCTGCTGCTGCTCAGGCGTACCCGCCGTGAGCAGCGCCTCGATCGCGCCGTCGGTCAGCAGCGGGCACAGCGCAAAGCTGGTGTTGGCCGAGTTGAGCATCTCGATGGCCGCGGCGCCGATGGCCTTGGGCAGGCCCTGGCCACCGAACTCCACGGGATGCTGCAGCCCCTGCCAGCCGCCTTCGGCAAACTGCTTGAAGGCGTCCTTGAAGCCCGGCGTCGTCGTGACCTGGCCGTCTTTCCAGAAGCTGGGGTTCTTGTCGCCTTCCCAGTTCAGGGGCGCCACCACGCCTTCGTTGAACTTGGCGCACTCCTCCACCACGGCCTGTGCGGTGTCGAAGCCGGCTTCGGCAAAGGCGGGGATCTTGGCCACTTCGTCGATCTGGGCCAGTTCCTTGATGCAGAAGAGAATGTCCTTGGTCGGTGCCACGTAGCTCATGCGATATCTCCGGATGTGAAAAAAGGCGCGGTCAACTCACGCGCCTTTGATGCCTTCTTGTGTTCGGGTCTCTGAACCGTCAGCCGAGTTCCTTGACCAGCTCGGGCACGGCCTCGAACAGATCTGCCACCAAGCCGTAGTCCGCCACCTGGAAGATGGGCGCCTCGGGGTCCTTGTTGATGGCCACAATCACCTTGCTGTCCTTCATGCCCGCCAAGTGCTGGATGGCACCCGAAATGCCGGCCGCCACATACAGCTGCGGCGCGACGATCTTGCCGGTCTGGCCGACCTGCCAATCGTTGGGCGCGTAGCCGGCGTCAACCGCAGCGCGCGAGGCACCCATGGCCGCGCCCAGTTTGTCGGCCAGCGGCGTAATGACTTCGGTGAACTTCTCGGCGCTGCCCAGCGCACGGCCGCCGGAGACAATGATCTTGGCGGCGGTCAGTTCGGGGCGGTCGCTCTTGACCACCTCGCGGCCCACAAAGGTGCTGGAGCCGCCGGCTGCAACGGCCGTCAGGTTCTCGACCGCTGCGCTGCCACCGGTGGCAGCCACCGCATCAAACGCGGTGGTGCGCACGGTGATGACCTTCTTGGCGTCGCTGCTCTTGACAGTGGCAATCACGTTGCCAGCGTAGATCGGGCGTGTGAAGGTGTCGGCAGACTCAACCGAAAGGATGTCGGAGATCTGTGCCACATCCAGCTTGGCGGCAACGCGCGGCGCGACGTTCTTTCCATTAGCAGTCGCCGGGAACAGGATCTGGTCGTAGTTGCCAGCCACGGCCAGCACCTGGGCGGCCACATTCTCGGCCAGCTGGTCGCCCAGCGCGGCGCTGTCGGCCACGAGCACCTTGGCCACGCCGGCAATCTGCGCGGCGGCGGCGCCTGCGGCGGTACAGCCGCTGCCAGCCACCAGCACGTGAATGTCGCCACCGAACTTGGCGGCTGCGGCCACCGTGTTCAGCGTCGCGGGCTTGATGGTCGCGTTGTCGTGTTCTGCGATGATGAGTGCGGTCATCGTGCTGCTCCTCAGATGGCCTTGGCTTCGTTCTTGAGCTTCTCAACCAGCGTCTTGACGTCCGGCACCTTGATGCCCGCCTTGCGCGAGGGCGGATCGCTGGCCTTCAGAAGCGTCAGGCGCGGGGTCACGTCCACACCGAGGTCGGCGGGCTTCACAACATCGAGCTGCTTCTTCTTGGCCTTCATGATGTTGGGCAGCGTGACGTAGCGCGGTTCGTTCAGGCGCAGATCGGTCGTCACGATGGCGGGCAGCGCGACCTTCAGGGTCTCCAGACCGCCGTCCACTTCACGCGTGACCAACGCGTCGTTGCCCTCGATCACGACCTTGGAGGCAAAGGTGGCCTGCGGGCGGTCCAGCAGCGCAGCCAGCATCTGGCCGGTCTGGTTGGAGTCGTCGTCGATCGCCTGCTTGCCCATGATGACGAGCGCGGGCTGTTCCTTCTCCACCAGCGCCTTGAGCAGCTTGGCCACGGCCAGGGGCTGCAGGTCGGCGTCGCTCTCGACGAGGATTCCGCGGTCTGCACCGATGGCCATGGCCGTGCGCAGGGTTTCCTGGCACTGCGTCACGCCGCAGGACACGGCGATGATCTCGGTGGCCTTGCCGGCTTCCTTCAGGCGCACAGCCTCTTCAACGGCGATTTCGTCGAAGGGGTTCATGCTCATCTTGACGTTGGCGATGTCTACGCCGCTCTGGTCCGCCTTGACGCGAACCTTCACGTTGTAGTCCACCACGCGCTTGACCGGGACCAGGATCTTCATGCCGTGCAGCCTCGATGTGAAGAGTGAAAGGGAATCGTTATTCGGGGAACTTTACGTATACGTAAACCTAAGGATTGTAGGCGTCTACGCAGTGTCAGAGCCAAAATCTAGCACGGTCGTTCGTTTTTGCTGCGCAGCACCAATCGAGGCGGGACTCCAACCCTGAGCCACTCGCGGCACCATGCCGCGGACGGAACCGATTTCGCCACCTCGGGTCTGCCCGAAGAGCCTTCTGCATTCGGCGAATTCGCACACGCCGGCCGTAACAGGGTGTATCGACCGTCAGCCCCATGACGGTCGATGCCGTTAGAGCATCAGACCCGCGCGGCACCCGCGCCGCCAGCAGGGCCACACAAAGACCTCTCCTCAGAACCGATCACTTCACCAACGAGCCCGCCACCATGCTGCACCGCGCACTGCTCATCCTCACACTGCTCCTTGTCAGCGTTCCAGCGATCGCCGCGGATGCCGACGACCCACCCGGGCGCGTCGGCCGCATCAGTGCGGTTGAAGGGAGCGTATGGATCACCGACAGTTCCTCACCGTCACGCTTCGCGCCCACCCAAAACTGGCCGGTTACCTCCGGCACGGCCATCGAGACCGATGAGGACACGCGCACCGAGGTGCGCATCGGCTCCACAGTATTCCGCTTCGGCCCGGGTACGCGCGCACTGTTCCAGACCCTGGACGACAGCGTGATCCGCATCCGCCTGGACGCAGGCTCAATCGCAGCGCGCTTCCGCAGCCCGGGCAAGGCACGCGAGACGGTCGTGCTCACACCGCAGGGCAACGTGGTGTTCGTCGATGAAGGCCGCTATCAGGTGAGTGTGGAGCGCGACAACGACGTGGCCGTGACAGCGTTCCGCGGCATCGCCCGCATGGACGGCCGCAACCAGTCCCTGGCCATTGGCGGCAACCGCCGCGCCGAATTCAGCGCCCGCGGCGGCGTCCGCCTGGAAGACGCCTGGCGCGATGACTTTGCGCAGTGGGTGGCCGAGCGCGACCGCCGCGATGACAGCCGGCCGCAGCCGCGCTATGTCTCCACCGAACTCACCGGCTGGGACACGCTCGAGGAGAACGGCCGCTGGGAACGCACCGACAACTACGGCCCCGTCTGGTACCCAACGCGAGTGGCCGTGGGCTGGGCGCCCTTCCGCTTCGGCCGCTGGATCTGGCTGAACCCCTGGGGCTGGACCTGGGTCGACGCCGCACCCTGGGGCTTTGCGGTCTCGCACTACGGCCGCTGGAACTACTTCGATGGCCGCTGGGGCTGGATCCCCGGCAGCTATGCCGCAACGCCCGTATGGGCACCCGCGATGGTGGCTTTTGCCGGCGGCAACAGCCGTTTCTCCTGGAGCGTGTCCTTCGGCGGCCCGAGCGTGGCCTGGGTGCCCCTGGGCCCCAGTGAGGTCTACGTGCCCTGGTACACCGCCCGCCCGACCTACTGGCAGCATGTCAACCGGCCCATCGTGAACAACGTGACCGTCGTGAACTACGTGTCCAACAACCCGAACAGCCAGGGCTACGTGAACACGAACATCCCCGGTGCCGTCACGGCCGCCTCGGCGGCGTCCACCTTCGCTCGCGGCGCCGCTGGGCAAGCCGTGGCCGTGAACGGCGTGCGTAGCCAGACCTTCACCGCGGTCGCGAACGCGGCCGAAGCCAACGCGGCCTTCAACAGCAACCGCATCATCATGCCCAGCGCCAATCCTGCGCCCCTGCCGGCGGCCTCGCCCGCCGTGGCGGCGGCCGCAGCGGCCGCGGGTGTGAGCCGGCCGGTGCCCGCCGGCGTGTCGGCAGGGGCAGCGGCGGGTGCAGCCGCAGCCGGCAGCACCTTTGCGCCGGGCGCCCCCGGCCAGGCGGCTGTGCAGAACCCCGGTTCACGCCCCGGCTTCAATGGCAGTGCAGGTGCGGCGGCCGCAGCCGCAGCTGCCGGTCGTACAACCGCCGGGCCTGCAGCCGGCTCGGTCACCAGCCCGCAAGACGGCGCACCCAACCCGGCGCAGATCGCCCGCCCTGCACCGCCCATGGTGCCCAGCGAAGTTGCGCCGCGCCGCCCGGACAACAACGCCGCGGCTGCAGCGGCAGCGGCCGCCGCCGGCAATGCCCCGGCGCAGCAGCCGCAGCCCGTAAGCCCGCCGCAGCGCCAATACTTTGACGTGCGCGACGAACGCCCCCGCGCCAACTACTCGGGCTACGGCAGCGTGGCGCCACGGCCACCGCAGGCCGACGACGTGCGCGCCCGTGAACCGCACAACGCCGCGCGCGAGGCCGCCCGTCGTGCCGCCCAGCCCGACGCTTCGCCGGTGCGGGAGATGCCGCGGGTTGAAGCCCCCCGCCCGCAGCCTGCGCCGCGCATTGAGCGGGAGCAGCGCATCGAGCGCGTGGAGCCGCGTGCCGAGCACCGCAGCGAGCAGCGCGCCAGCCAGGTGGCCCGTGAAGCGGCGCAACGCGCCAACCGGGACTGATCAGCCAATCGCGCTGCGTCCGCACCAGGCCGCACGAGCAAGAACACACACAACAACACCCTCCTCCAGAAGAAGCCTGCCCATGACCCGCCCAGACATCCGCTCCAAGGTCCGCAAGATCGCCACCCGCTCCGCGCTGCTCGCTGCGTTCGCAGCCGTGCTCACTGCCTGCGGCGGCGGCTCGGATACCGTGGTCCTCGCCCCGACCGACCCCGCCAGCTTCTCTGACCAGATCGCCCTGCGCGCCACTGCCGCCTCGACCGCCGGCGGGCCGATGACGATGCTGATTCCCGGCACCACCGCGCTGGACGCATTGGCGGGCGTAACCTCGGTTGGCCCCTTCCGCACCCAGAACCTCAACATCTCGAGCGCCTGCACCAACACGGGCGGCCAGCTGCAATACAGCGCGCAGGATGCTGACAACTCCGGCACATTCACGCAGGGCGATCTGGTGAGCCTGACCTTCACCAACTGCGGCCAGTCGGCTGACGGCGTGAGCCTGGTCCTGAACGGCTCAATCGACATGACCGTCGCGGTGACGCGTCCGGGCGCAGACGTCGTCAGCACGATCGGCTTCTCGCCGCGCAACCTCTCCGCGCTCATCAACGGCGTAGCCGGCACCTATGCCGGGCAGCTCGGCATCGAGAACCGCTTCGTCGGCGGCAACCTCAATGGCGCGGTCGTGATCGCCTACGTGAGCCCGGGGCTGGAAGTGGGCTTCACCGGTGGCCGCGTGGACCGCATCAGCAACGTGCGCTGGGCCTACCAGGAGTCGGCCAGTGCCGTGAGCCTGTCACCCGCGCAAACCATCACACTGCAGAGCAACGGCGCCACCACGACCTTCTCGGCCAGCACGATCCGCCAGCTTGTCTTCCGGCGCAGCAGCACCCCGGCGCTGGATGGCGTGCTGATCGACGGCCGCATCGACTACCTCACCGCACGCGACTACATGCGCTCGGTCACGTCGGCCGACAACCAGCTGCAGATCAGCATCGACTTTGCGGACAACGGCACCTTCGACCGCATCCTCAACATCAGTGCGCCGCAGCTGCTGAACAGTTGGAACTGACCTTCCGATGATCCGCAGCGCTCACGTGCTGCGATGATCTCGCCGGGCTCGCGCCCGGATTGAGGACCTCGACCCCTCGGGCCTTGATGAGCGGCCTAGCTGCGCTTGGCCCGATGGGGCGCCTCGATGAACGCGACGCGTTGGCAGCGCATCTCAGGAACAAGAAAGCCGCCGCAGTGCGGCTTTCCGCTTGTCTGATGCGGATCTTTGGGTGGTGCAGACCTTCAATCAGTTGAAAATGAGCATCTTCGTAGCCCGCTTTTCAACGATCATTTGAAAATCAAGTCATTCTTGGCGCCTTGGGAGCCGTTTTGGCCGCCAGAAAGCCGTCAATACCGTCATGTGCAGCCGCCTGCTGCATGCCGCAGGCCATGCTGGCGCCAGCCATCTGGTAGGCCGCGGCGCTGCCGGTTTCGAGCTGGCGGTAGAACAGGCGCTTGCCCTCGGCCAGGGCGCCGCTGTCCTTGGCGCTGATCGCGGCCACCTTCGCTTCGATCAGCGCATCCAGCGCGTCGGCGGGCACGGCGGCATTGATGAGCCCAAGCTGTTCGGCCCGCTGCGCGCTGATGAATTCGCCGGTAAGCAGCATCTCCAGCGCCGCCTTGCGACCGACGTTGCGCGACAGGGCCACAGCCGGCGTGGCGCAGAACAGGCCCAGGTTGATGCCGCTCACGGCAAAGCGCGCTGCATCGCTCGCGTAGGCCAAGTCGCAGGCTGCCACCAGCTGGCAGCCTGCCGCCGTGGCGGCGCCCTCCACGCAGGCGATCACGGGTTGGGGTTGCTGCTGGATCTTCAGCATCAGCCGGCTGCAGCGCGCAAACAGTTCGCGGTGCTGGGCGAACTCGTCCATCGCCATCATTTCCGCAAGATCGTGCCCGGCGCAGAAGGCGCGCCCAGCGCCGCGCAGCACGATCACGCGGCAGGCTGCGTGCTGCGCAAGCTGGCCGAGCGCCGCGTCCAGCGCATCCAGCATGGCACCGGACAGCGCATTGAGCTTGCCCGGCGCGTTCAGTGTGAGCGTGGTGCATCCGCCAGCACCCTCTGTGCGTAGCAGCAGCGGCTGGGGCTCGGCCGGGTTGGCTGTCAGGCTCATGGCGTCTCCTTGGGTACCTCGTTGCTCCCGGAACAGCGTAGCGCCGGCGGGGGCCGGACAAACCCGCACAGCCCCCGCCACCGGCCCGAAACCAGCGCAAAACTGCGGTTAACTCTCAGCTTGACCGTTTGCACAGCGGGCGGCCCGACCCATACCCACAAGAACACACCCCTCCATGAGCGAATCCTCCGAAATCTCTGTCGGCCCGATGCTGGCGGCCACCACTTCCGCGCTTGAGAAGGTCATCGTCGGCAAGCCGGACCAGCTGCGTCTGGCGCTGATCTGCCTGCTGGCCGGCGGCCACCTGCTGATCGAAGACCGCCCAGGCGTGGGCAAGACCACCCTGGCGTTGGCCATGGCGCGCGTGCTGGGGCTGGAGTTCCGCCGCATCCAGTTCACCAGCGACCTGCTGCCCGCCGACATCATCGGCAGCACGATCTACTCGCGCGAGAACGAGCACTTTGTGTTCCGCCCGGGGCCTGTCTTCACCAACCTGCTGCTGGCCGACGAGATCAACCGCGCGTCCTCCAAGACGCAGAGCGCGCTGCTCGAAGCCATGGAGGAGCGCACGATCTCCGTGGATGGACGCAGCGAGCGCCTGCCCGACCCCTTCTTCGTGGTAGCGACACAGAACCCGCTGTCGCAGATCGGCACCTTTGCGCTGCCGGAATCGCAGCTGGACCGCTTTCTGATGCGCATCAGCCTGGGCCTGCCCGGCCGCCTGGCCGAGCGCGAACTGCTGGCTGGCACAGACCGCCGCGAGATGCTCAACCGCATGCCCGCGGTGTTCAGCCCGCCCGCGCTGCTGTCTGCGCAAAAGGTGGCGCGCAGCGCCCATGTGAGCGACAAGCTGCTGGACTACGTGCAGCAGCTCGTGGAGCGCACCCGCACTGACCCGCACTTGGCCGATGGCCTCTCGCCACGCGGCGCGCTGGCGCTACTGGCCTGCGCCCGCGCCGCCGCCGTGATGCGCAACCGCATGCATGTGCTGCCGGAAGATGTGCAGCAGGTCTTCGTGGCCGTGGCCGGCCACCGTCTGGTGCCACGCGCGGCGGATCAAGGTGTGCCGCACGACCATTCCGCAGGCGCGCAGATCGCCGAGCGGATCCTGCGCGAGACGGCGATCATCAACGTCTGAGCGGCTGCATCGTCCCATGCAAGCTGTGCTCGATCGAACCGTCGGCCGCCTGCGCAGGCGCATCGTCAGCCGCGCTCAGGCCTGGATGTGGCGCAACGAGCAGCCGGCGCGCGAGCCCGTACAACTGCACCGCCGGCGCGTGTACATCCTGCCCACCGGCGCCGGCCTGCTGTTCGCCGCCGTGCTGGTGTGCATGCTGATCGGTTCGATCAACTATCAGCTCGGGCTGGGCTATCTCTTCACTTTCCTCGTGGGTGCGGTCGGTGTGGTTGCCATGCACCGCACGCACGACAACCTACTCGGCCTGTCGATCGACTGCACGGAAACGCGCCCGGCCCACGCTGGCGGAGACGCCGGCTTCGTGCTGCGACTGACCAATCCGCACCGGCACACCCGCGCGGGGCTGCGCCTGTCCCTGGATGGGCAGACCCTGGCTGAGGATGTGCATCTTCAGCCCAGCGAAAGCCGCGACGTGCTGATCAAGCTGCCGACCACGCGCCGCGGCTGGCTGGCCGCGCCGCGCCTGCGCATCGACACCATCTTCCCGCTGGGCATGTTTCGCGCCTGGTCCTACTACTGGCCGGCGCAGCGCGCGCTGGTGTATCCGGCGCTTTCGGCCACCGCCGCGCCGCCCGGCGGCCTGGGCAAGGGCGCGGGCGCTTCACGCAGCGGTTCCGGGCAGGATGCGTTCTCCCACGTCACACCCTACCAGCCGGGTGAGGACGTGCGCCGCCTGCACTGGCGCGCCTTTGCGCGTGACCAACTGGCCCTGCGCGTGCATGAAGGCGAGGCCGGCGAGGAGAACGTCTTTCGACTGGACAGCCTGCTGCCGGACGTGCCGCTGGAAGAAGCGCTCTCCCGTCTGGCTACGGCCGTGGTGCACTCAGACCAGCGCCGCGCCCGCTTTGCGCTGGTGCTGGGCCAGGAAACACCCGTGATGTCGTCCGGCGAGGCGCACCGCCATGCGTGTCTGGCCCGACTGGCGACCTACGGCTTGCGCACGACGGCGACGCAATCGGAGCGTGCAGCGTGAACACCGCGGCCGCACCTGCACCAAAAGCCAGCCGCCTAGGGCGCATACTGTCGGGCGCGGACGATCTGGCGCGCGAGCAGCGCAATGCCCTGGTGCTGCTGGTGGGCTGCCTGTGCACCCTGCTGCCGCACCTGTGGTTCCTGCCTACCTGGATCGGCGCCCTCGCACTGGCGCTGCTGGCGCTTCGCGGCTGGCTCACCCTCAGCAATCGCCCGCCCCTGCCCAAGTGGCCGCTGTTTGCGCTGGCCGGCGTCGCGGCCTGGGGCATCTGGAGCCAGTTCGGTACGCTGATCGGCCGTGAGGCGGGCGTGGCCTCGCTGGTGCTGCTCACGGGGGCCAAGCTGCTGGAGATGCGGGCGCGGCGCGATCTGTTTGTGACCGTCTTCCTGTGCTTCTTCCTGCTGTTCACGCAGTTTCTGTACGGCCAGACGATCCCGATCTTCCTGCTCGGCCTGGTGGCGGTCGTCGTGCTCGTCTTTGCGCTGACCCTGTTCCATTCGGGCAGTCTGCCGGTGCGCTCGCTGCGCCTGAGCCTGACAGATTCCTTCAAGATGCTGCTCATTGCCGCGCCGCTGGCACTGGTGGTGTTCTATCTCTTTCCGCGGGCCGCATCGCCGCTGTGGGGCGTGCCGCAGAGCAGCCAGCAGGCGCGCACGGGCCTGTCGGACAGCATGTCGCCGGGTGACGTGACCCGTCTCGCGCAGAACGATGCGGTGGTCATGCGCGTGGAATTTCCGGGCGGCATTCCGCCCAATGCGCAGCGCTACTTCCGCGGGCCGGTGCTGACGCAGTTCGATGGCCGCACGTGGCGGCCGGATACATCATTCACGGCACTGCGCCCGGTCAGGCCGCCGGCTCCTGAGGAGGGCGCGACACAGGTCCTGCAGACCATCACGCTGGAGCCGCAGCAGACTCCCTGGCTCTTCGCGCTCGAGCACCCGATCGCCCTGCCTGCACTGAGCGGGTCGACCGTCACGCTGACGGGCGACGGTCTGTTGCTCACCAGCCGCCCGCAAACCGAGCGAGTGCGATATGCAGTCAGCTCGCAGCCAGGAGGTGTATGGCGTGCTGAGACAGACATCGATATTGAGCCCATCCTGCGCCAGCGCTACACCAGCCTGCCGGCCGGCTTCAACCCTCGCGCCATGACCTGGGCCACCGAGCTGCGTAACCGAATCGGCGTGAATGTGGGCGATCCGCAGCCCTTCATCAATGCGCTGCTTGCCCATATCCGCGAGCAGCCCTACCGCTACACCCTGGAGCCGCCGGCCTTGGGCCGCGACTCGGTGGACGAGTTCTTCTTCGATACCCGCGCCGGCTTCTGCGAGCACTATGCGCAGGCCTTTGTGGTGCTCATGCGCGCCATGGACTTCCCGGCCCGCGTGGTCACCGGCTACCAAGGCGGCGATGTGAACCCGGTGGACGGCGTGCTGCTCGTGCGCCAGCGCGACGCCCACGCCTGGGCCGAGGTCTGGTTTGCCGGCCGCGGCTGGGTGCGCGTGGACCCCACCGCTGCGGTGGCACCTTCGCGCGTGGAGAGCGGCTTCGGCAGTGTGTTTCCGGAGCGCGCGGGAGCCACGTTGGGCGGCTTCAATGCACCGGATTGGGTCAACCGCCTGCGCAACTGGGCCGATGCGATCGACACCGCCTGGAGCGTATGGGTGGTGAACTACGGCGGCCAGACGCAGCGCGACCTGCTGGGCAAGCTCGGCATCGAGGATCTGGACTGGCAGAAGATCCTGCTCTGGCTGCTGGGTCTGGGCACGGCGGCGATGGCGCTGATCTGGTGGCTCACCCGCCCGCGCCTGCCCAAGCCGGACGAAGCCACCCGCCTCATGCGGAGCCTGCGCAGCACCTTTGAGCGCGAAGGCCTGGCACCGGAGCCGGCCGAGCCGCTGTCCGCGTGGCGCAAACGGATTGCCGCGCAACTGGACGCCCGCCGGCTGGCGCTGCTTGACCGCACGATTTCCGCAATCGAGCGCGCGCTGTACGGGCCGCTGAGCACCAGCGAGCAGGCCGCCGCATACCGTGAGGCGCAGCTCGGTCTGCGAAGCCTGGCGCGCAAGCCGCGCTGAGCCCGCCCCGACGCACCTCGGCGCCTGCGGCTTGCCACGCAAAGCTGGCACACTGCGGGCATCGCCTCGCGCCGCTTCGCTCATTGCACTGCGTGCGCCTCACGCGCCACGTCCACCTTGCGCCCCTCACCACCGCAACACACGCAGTCCATGAATCGCAGATACTTCCTCGGCCAGAGTGCCGCCGCAGCCGCCAGCCTGGTCGGCATCGCCTTGCCGGCCTGGGCGCAGGGCACCTCGGTCGCAGCGCCAGTCATCCCGCCCGCCAGCAGCAGCGGCTTCCCGCCCTATGCGGGGCGGCCGGAAGTACAAGCCTGGGCCGAGGCCTTCGCGCAAAGCAGCGGCTGGGGCATGGACCGCATCCTTGGCGTGCTGGGCACGGCGCAGAGCAATGACACGGTCATCCGCCTCATGCAGCCTGCGCCCACGGGCTTCAAGCGCTCCTGGAAGGTGTATCGCAGCCGCTTCGTGGAGCCGATCCGCATCCGCGCCGCCTTGAAGTTCTGGGAAGAGAACGCCCGCTGGCTCGATCAGGCCCGCGAGCGCTTCGGCGTGCCGCAGGAGATCGTGGTCGGCATCATCGGCGTGGAAACCATCTTCGGCCGGGACATGGGCAACTTCCGCGTGCTGGATGTGCTGATGACGCTGTCCTTTGACTACCTGCGCCGCGCGGAGCTCTACAAGAGCGAGCTGGGCCAGTACCTGCTGCTGTGCGAGGAGAACGGCCTGCAGCACGGCACCTACGCGGGCTCGTTTGCCGCGGCCATCGGCATTCCGCAGTTCATCCCCAGCTCGATCCGCCGCTTTGCTGTGGACTTTGATGGCGACGGCCGCATTGACCTGCGCACCAGCCCGGCAGACGCCATCGGCTCGGTGGCGCGCTATCTGAATGACCACGGCTGGAAGACCGACCAGCCCATCGCCGTGGCCGCCCGCGTGGCCGCGAGCGCGGACCAGATCAAGCAGATGCTCGCCGCCGGCCCGCTGCCCAGCTTCACGCTGGAGCAACTTACCGCCCAGGGCGTGCAGCCCACTGACCCAGTGCCGGACGACGAGCGCTTCCTGCTGGTGGACTTGCCCACCGGCGACGAGGTGCCGGAGTACCGCGTGGGCACGCCCAACTTCTACGCCATCACCCGCTACAACCGCTCCTTCTTCTACGCCGCTGCGGTGCAGGATCTGGCGAGTGCCGTGCGGGCGGCGCGCAAGCCGGCTTGATCGGACTTCCAGTAGCCACGGCTTTACATGAATTGGCCGATATCAACTTAAATCGAGATCTTCAAATCCAGCTTTCCGCATATCAGTAGCCTTTTTGGGCATGCTTCAACGCTTCTAGTTTTTCGTCCGAATTTGATGCTCAACGCTTGAGCGTTGACATCGACGCACCTCTCGAATCTGGCCTGATGCCTGTCACAAATGTGACATCGCACTGCACCAAACTGTTGCTAAACATTCACAACAGAACGGTTCGGGATCATGTCTCACCTCCTCCTTGCGCGGGCCTCGCTCGCGCTGGCGCTTTGCGCCGCCAGCCTGCTTGCCACGCCCTTCATCCCCGCCGCCCATGCCCAGGGCGAGCCCCGGCCCACGGTACGCGTCGGCATCGTCACCGATCGCACCGGCGCATTCGCGGAGTACAGCCGCGACTTCTTTGCCGGCGCCAAGACCTGGTTTGACGAAGCCAACGCCCGCCGCCTGCTGGGCAGCCGTCGCATCGAGGTCGTGCAGCGCGCCACCACCGGCACAGACGCCAACGCCACGCTCAACGCCGCGCGCGCCATGCTGGTCGAAGACCGCCCCGCCCTGCTGTTCGGCCTGCCCAGCGACGCGGCACTGACCGCCCTGTGCGCAGACCCGCAGGTCCAGAAGAGTGGCGTGCCGATCGTCAGCCCCTTGGCCGGCGTCGATGCGCCTGCCAACTGCAACGTGCAGTTCTCGCGCGCCAGCTATGCGCAGGAATTCGCCGGCGCCATCCGCCAGCTGCGCAACATGGGTGTGAGCCGCTTCGCGCTGGTCACACCCGCCGACGTCGCCCCCGCTCTGCGCAACACCCTGCGCCAGCAGCTCAGCCAAACGGCCGGCGGCGCCGTGCCGCTCGTGGTGTGGCCTGTGACAGGCGCCAACGCCTCCGCCAACCCCGCCCGCACCGCCGCGCTCAGCCAGATCCAGGCCAGCGGCGCGCAGGCCGTGTTCGTGCTGGCGGACAGTCTCGAATACGGCGAGATCTACAACGCCATCACCGAGCGCCAGCCAGGCACGCTCGTGGTCGGTCCGTCGCTAGTGAACCCGATCACTCTGTCCGGTCTGTTCCCCACGCCCCGCCTTCAGGGCGCCGTTCTGTCACAGGCCGTGCCTGACCCCACACGCGGCTCGCTTGCGGTGGTGCGCGAGTTCCGCCAGCTCTTCAACAAGTACTTCGCCGAAGCGCCCACCCACGCCGCGCTGGAAGGCTTCATCGCCGCGCGCCTCGTGGTGGAACGCCTGCGCTCCGGTGGCGATGTGCCCGACGCGCTTTCGCGCGGCACCGCCAACAAGGTCATCGATGTCGGCGGCCTGAGCTTCGACTACACCCGCTTCCCCCTGCGCGGGACGGAGTTCGCGGATCTGGCGATGATGCGCAAGGATGGATCCTTGGCGCAATAGACCAGTTTGGCCTACAGATACCACCGCACGATCGGCTCAGCCACACACACCGGCTTGCTCGCACCCTCGGCCTCGATGGTCACCTCGAACTTGAGCTGTGCGCCCTGCGTGGCCGGCGGCAGCGCCGCCACGCCTTGCAGCTCCAGCAGCTTGAAATGCGCGCGGATGCGCTTACCCACCGGCAGCGGCGCGGGAAAGCGCACGCGGTCCAGGCCGTAGTTCACGCCGAGCTTGAGCTGGTCCATCGGGAAGCTCTGTTCGAAGAACATGGGGATCATGGACAGCGTGAGGAAGCCGTGCACCACCGTGCTGGCGAACGGCCCGGTGGCGGCGCGCTCTGCGTCGATGTGAATCCACTGCCGGTCTTCGGTGGCCTCGGCAAAGGCATTCACGCGCAGCTGCTCGATGGCAAACCAGTCGCTCACGACCAGAGTCTGGCCGACGCGACCGGCGAGCGCAGTGAGGTCGAAGGTGCTCTGCGCGGAGGGCGCGTGGGCGGCTTGAGTGGCTTGGGCAGACATGGGCACTGTCATGGACGAAGTGAGGTAGAAAGCGCTGCGACCGTCAGCAGGGTGAAGGGATGCATGGCATAACATTAGACGAGCAAAACAACAGGGCTGCGTGACGCGCATCAGCGCAGTACGCCAGGCGATCAGGAGCGCCAGCCCGCCTGAGCAGCGGCCACGCTGCCGGCCAAGGAGACCTTCGCACACGCATGAAACGCGGCTTCTACACCATCATGGCCGCGCAGTTCTTCAGCTCCCTGGCTGACAACGCGCTGTTCATCGCTGCCATCGCCCTCATCATGCAGCTCCAGGGCCCCGCCTGGATGACCCCCATGGTCAAGTGGGTGTTTGCGCTGTCCTATGTGCTGCTGGCCGCCTTTGTGGGCGCCTACGCAGACTCCAAGCCCAAGGGCACGGTGATGTTCCAGACCAACCTGGTCAAGATCGCCGGCTGCGGGCTGATGTTCTTCTATGACGCCTTCGGCATGACCGGACTGCAGGGCGAGTACGTGGTGTTTCTGGCCTACGCCCTGGTGGGTGTGGGCGCGGCGGCGTATTCACCGGCCAAGTACGGCATCCTCACCGAGCTGCTGCCGCCGGAAGACCTCGTGAAAGGCAATGGCTGGATCGAGGCACTCACGGTGCTGTCCATCATCTTCGGCACCGTGCTGGGCGGCGTGCTGATCAGCCCGAAGATCTCGGCCATGCTGCTGTCATTCGACTTGCCGGGCATCAACACCGGCATTGACACCCCACCCGAAGCCGCGATCTGCGTGATCATGGCGCTTTACGCAATCGCCGCGGGCTTCAATCTCGCCATTCCGGATACCGGCGCGCGCTACCCGAAGCAGGAGCGCAACCCGGTGAAGCTGGTGAACGAGTTTGCCCACTGCGTGCGCACGCTCTGGAAGGACAAGCTGGGCCAGATCTCACTGGCCGTGACCACGCTGTTCTGGGGCGCCGGTGCCACGCTGCAGCTGATCGTGATCGAATGGGGCCGCCAGCATCTGGGGCTGCCGCTGAATCAGGCGAGCATCCTGATGGGCGTGGCAGCGCTGGGCACGATCGTGGGCGCGGTGATCGCGGGCAAGTTCGTCACGCTCAAGCGCGCGCTGAGTGTGCTGCCGGTCGGTATTGCGATGGGGCTGGTCGTCATGCTCATGCCGCTGGCGACCAACATGCCGTTTGTCTATGCGCTGCTGATCGTGGTCGGCGGCCTGGGCGGCTTCTTCGTGGTGCCGATGAACGCGCTGCTGCAGCACCGCGGCCATGTACTGCTTTCTGCGGGGCACTCGATTGCCGTGCAGAACTTCAATGAGCAGCTCAACATCCTGGTGATGGTGGCGGCCTATTCACTGCTGCTGGGCCTGAAGTTGCACGTGAACACCATCATCATCGTCTACGGCCTGCTGGTGGCCGGTCTGATGCTGGCCATCATGGCCTGGAACCGCGCCAACCACCGCGCGGACCCGAATCTGGATCGGCTGATCGGATCCGCCAAGCATCACTGATCGCAGCGCGGCGTGCGCTTGATCGATCAATATCGGCCAAATTTGTCCAAAAGCCACTTAGTGCCGATTCCACGCACCAGACAAGCGGAAAGCCGGTTTTGAATGCATCAAAAAGCATGAAAACCGGCCAGATTTCAAGCGATCAAACCGGGTCCCCCGCCAGATCATGCTCATCCGCGCTGTGGATGCGCACGGAGATGATGTCGCCCACGCGGTACTTGCGGCTGGGCCGATCGGGCGGCGCAATGTGCACCACGCCGTCGATCTCCGGTGCGTCCGAGAAGCTGCGGCCCATGCCGCCCTGCGCCGTGGCCTGATCCACCAGCACCTTGAGCGTGCGGCCCACGAAGCGCTGCAGCCGCGCGGCCGAGATGCGCGCCTGGGTTTCCATGAAGCGCGCGCGACGCTCCTCGCGCAGGGCCTGGGGCACCATGCCTTCGATGCTGTTGGCCGTGGCGCCTTCCACCTCGCTGTAGGCAAAGCAGCCCACGCGGTCGAGCTGCGCTTCTTCCAGGAAGTCCAGCAGGTGCTGGAACTCGGCTTCCGTCTCACCCGGAAAGCCGGCGATGAAGGTGGAGCGGATGGTGAGCTCCGGGCAGATCTCGCGCCAGCGGCGGATACGCTCGATGTTCTTCTCGCCGCTGGCGGGGCGCTTCATGCGCTTGAGCACGTCCGGGTGACTGTGCTGGAAGGGCACGTCCAGGTAGGGCAGGATCTTTCCTTCCGCCATCAGCGGCAGGACCTCGTCCACATGCGGGTACGGGTACACATAGTGCAGGCGCACCCACACGCCGAGCTTGGACAGCTCCTCGCACAGCTCGGTCATGCGCGTCTTGACCGGTCGGCCGTTGACGAAATCCGTGCGGTACTTCACGTCCACGCCGTAGGCGGAGGTGTCCTGGCTGATGACCAGCAGCTCCTTGACGCCGCCCTTGACCAGGGCCTCGGCCTCGCGCATCACCTCGCCGATCGGCCGGCTCACCAGATCGCCGCGCATGCTGGGGATGATGCAGAAGGTGCAGCGGTGGTTGCAGCCTTCGGAGATCTTGAGATAGGCGTAGTGCTTGGGCGTGAGCTTCACACCTGCTTCGGGCACCAGATCGATGAAGGGATCGTGAGGCTTGGGCAGATGGGTGTGCACATGGCCCATGACTTCGTCGGCTGCGTGCGGTCCGGTCACGGCCAGCACCTTGGGATGCACCTTGGCCACCAGGTTCTCGCCGGTGTCCTTGTCTGCCTTGGCGCCCAGGCAGCCGGTGACGATCACCTTGCCATTGGCGGCCAGCGCCTCGCCGATGGTGTCCAGGCTTTCGCGGACGGCATCATCGATGAAGCCGCAGGTGTTCACGATCACCAGATCGGCGTTTTCGTAGGTCTTGGAGGTCTCGTAACCCTCGGCGCGCAACTGGGTCAGGATGATTTCCGAATCCACCAGCGCCTTGGGGCACCCCAGAGAAACAAAACCCACGCGAGGCGCTGCCTGCGTGGGTTGCGAGTTGTCTTGGCTCACAGCATCACCGCTTTAGCTCGAAACCGCCAGTTTACCGGCGGGGGTGTGCTGCGAACTTCAGCCGGCCGATCACTTTCCCGGGGGGTTGCCGCCGGGTGCGCCGATCATTTCCCCGGCGGATTGCCGCCGGGTGGGCTGATCATTTTCCCGGCGGGTTGCCGCCGGGTGGGAAAGGGAAATTGCCGAACATCGACTTGGTCTGGTTCTGCATCTGCTCCTGCATCTGCACGAACACGTTCTTGGACTGCTCGATGTACTGGCTCATCATGCTCTGCAGCATGGGCGCCTGGCCGCTCATGAACTGTGCCCAGGCTTCGGGGCCGAACTGCTTGCCGTTGTACATGGCCTTGGACTGCTCCTGGAACTTGTTCTGGATCTCCAGGAAGGTGGTGATGTTCTTCTCAAGGAAAGGCCCCATCACGCCCTGCATGGCGTGGCCGTAGAAGCGGATGATGTTGGCGAGCACCGGGGCGGAGAACATGGGCGCACCGCCGGCTTCCTCTTCCAGGATGATCTGCAGCAGGATCGAGCGGGTCAGGTCCTCGTTGGACTTGGCGTCCACCACGTTGAAGACCTCGTTGTTGATCACCAGCTGCTTGACGTCGTCCAGCGTGATGTAGGTGCTGGTCTGGGTGTCGTACAGACGACGGTTGGGGTACTTCTTGATGAGCCGCTGCTGCGACGACTTGCTGGAAGACCCTGAACGCGATGTGGCCATGAACCTGTCTCCGGAATGTTGCAGTGCTTCGCTGCTGTGCAAGAGCCTTCGGGCGTCCTCGTCCTGACCAGCAGATGATGCAACCGATTGTATGGAGTTTTTTGCGCTGCATTGGGGCGGTGCAGCATAGGGTGTCGCTGGGGGAGCGAAAGCGTGCCCGCACATGCATCAGGTCGTTTTGTTGAATGCTGAGGCCACGTATGAAAGCAAATCGCCTGGCTGGGAGCCGGGCGAGCATTGGAACTGTGCCACCGGTATGACGAGCCTCGCACGAGTACGTGCTCGCCGTTCGTGAACCGCGCCTGCAGCGCTTTAGTCAGAACAGCTCCACGGGTGTAACGAGCCTCGCGCTTGCAAGTCGGGGGCAAGGCTTGCAAGCCTTGCCTCTTCGCGCGGCGCGGAGCGAACTCCGCGAAACCCCGCACTCAGCGCTCGTCGTTCAGCAGGCGGCGGGCAGTGCCCGCCGAAATCCCTGCTTCACCCCATGTGAAGCCCGCCGTTGCAGGAGAAGTCGGCGCCTGTGGAGTAGCCGGCGTCATCGGTGGTGAGCCAGCCGCAGATGGAGGCGATTTCCTCGGCGCGGCCCAGGCGCTTGACCGGGATGGTGGCGATGATCTTCTCGCGCACTTCTTCCTTGACAGCCATGACCATGTCAGTGGCGATGTAGCCGGGGCTGACGGTGTTTACCGTGACGCCCTTGCTGGCCACTTCCTGCGCCAGCGCCATGGTGAAGCCGTGCATGCCGGCCTTGGCGGCGGAGTAGTTGGTCTGGCCGAACTGGCCCTTCTCGCCGTTCACCGAACTGATGTTGATGATGCGGCCCCAGCCCTGATCCAGCATGCCGTCGATGACCTGCTTGGTGACGCAGAACAGGCTGTTGAGATTGGTGTCGATCACCGCGCGCCAGTCGTCCAGGCTCATCTTGCGGAACACGCCGTCGCGCGTGATGCCGGCGTTGTTCACCAGGATGCTGATGGTGCCGTGCTCGGCCTTGACCTTGTCGAAGGCGGCCTTGGTGCTGTCCCAGTCGGACACGTTGCCCACGGAGGCGTAGAAGGTGTAGCCCTGTGCGGACTGCTCACCGAGCCACTTGTTGAAGTCGCGGCTCGGGCCGCAGCCGGCGATGACCTTGTAGCCCATGTCATGCAGCTTGCGGCAGATTGCCGTGCCGATGCCGCCCATGCCTCCAGTTACGTATGCCACCTTCTGCGTCATGCTGTCTCCTCCTTGTTGAGCCTGTCAGTACACGGCGGCGCCGTGCTTCGGGTTGTTCTGAGCGTGGGTCTTGCAGGTCAGATCGCGCGGACCTTCACGTAGCGGCCGGGCGCCGGCTCGATGGCCGGAAACTTGGCACTGCCGGCTTTCTTCGGAGCAGGCTTCATGCCACCCCCGTGCTTGGACAGCCACGCTGCCCAGTCCGGCCACCAGCTGCCGGGCTTCTCGGTGGCGGCGTCGAACCAGGCGTCTGCCGTGGCCGGCAGCTTGCCGGCGCGGCCCACCCAGAAGTTACGCTTGTTCTTGCTGGCGGGATTGATCACCCCGGCAATGTGGCCGGAGGCCCCCAGCACAAAGCGAAGATCCCGTGCCTGCAGGGCCTGTGCGGAGGCGTAGGCCGAACCCCAGGGAACGATGTGATCCTCGCGGCTGCTGTAGACGTAGATCGGCACGTCGATGCTCGATAGATCCAGACGCACGCCCAGGCTGTGCAGCTCGCCCTTGGCCAGCGCGTTATCGATATACAGCCGGCGCAGGTACTGCGCGAACATCGGGCCGGAGAGGTTCGTACTGTCGGAATTCCAGTACAGCAGGTCGAAGGCCGGCGGCCGCTCGCCCTTCAGGTAGTTGCCGACCACGTAGTTCCAGACCAGATCATTCGGCCGCAACGCGCTGAAGGCGCTGTTCAGGTCGCGCGCGGGCATCAGGCCGCCATTGGCGAACTGGGCTTCTCGCATAGCCACCTGGGCTTCGTCCACGAACACGCCCAGGATGCCGGGCTCGGTGAAATCCAGCAGCGTGGTGAGCAGGGTGAGGCTCGCCACCGGTCGCTGCTTCTTGGCGGCAAGCGCAGCCAGCGCAGAGGCCAGCAGGGTGCCCCCCACGCAGAAGCCCAGCGCGTTGATCTGCTCGGCCCCGGTGATGGCGCGCACCGCGTTGATGGCGTCCACCGGGCCTTCATTCAGGTAGTCGTCCCAGGTGGCGTGCTCCATGCCCTCGCCGGGCAGCGGATTGCGCCAGGAGACCAGAAACACCGTATGCCCCTGATCCACCACGTACTTGACCAGCGAGTTCTCGGGCTGGAGGTCCAGGATGTAGTACTTGTTGATGCAGGGCGGCACCAGCAGAAAAGGCAGCGCATGCACCTTGGGTGTGGTCGGCCGGTACTGGATGAGCTGGATGAAGTCGTTCTCAAACACCACGTCGCCCGGCGTGGTGGCCACGTTCTTGCCGACCTCGAAGACGCTTTCGTCCGTCTGGCTGATGCGGCCCTGCTGCAAATCGGCCAGCAGATTGGCGAGGCCCTGCTGCAGGCTGGCGCCGTTGGTCTGCTTGGCGAGTTCGAGTGCTTCCGGGTTGAAAGGCAGGTAGTTCGACGGCGCCATCGCCGCCAGCCACTGCTCCATCATGAAGGCAGCCTGCTCGCCCTGGTGGCCGCTGCCCGCAAGGATCTGGCGCAGGCCGTTCAAGTGCTCGTTGTGCAGGACGTACCAAGCCGCCATCTGCGCATGCAGGTCCCCGCCCTGCCAGGCTTTGTGGGCAAAGCGACGGTCCTGCGCGGCGGCCTTGGGGCCCGCCAGCATGGCCTGCAGATACTGCTGCTGCCAGGCCATGAGCTGCGCCGTGTCCAGCTTGGGCGGCGTCATGCCACTCAGTTGCGCGCCCATCAGCGCCTGCCAGTCGAATTGCTCCCCACCCATCCCATTCACCTCGTTTTCCTGCATTTGTATTGAACGTGGCTGACGCTCAAATGACATCAGGCCCGCAAGCCGCATGCCTGTTGGATCTCCCTGCCATTGTCTCCGCCGGGCGGGTGGTGTCAATTGCGTGGCATCAATACGGCTCCGTATCGCGCAGGCGCGGCATCCGGACACGGCTACGCACGAACCAGCCGGCGCCTTCTTGCGTACGATCGTTCGCTTACAAATACACGCGCCGGCCCCCACCCCAACACATGCTCTACATCGTTGCCATCGCCTGGATGTACGTCGTCATCCTGATGTCGCTGACCGAGACCTCGTTCGTCGCGGGGGCGGCAACCTTCATCTTCTACGGTGTGCTCCCGCTGTCCGTGCTGCTCTATTTACTCGGTACACCCATGCGCTGGCGGGCGCAGCGCGTGAAGGCCCAGCAGGAGCTTGCTGCGTTACGCGCGCAGCAGGCGTCGGCCGAAGCGGCACTCGACCCCGCCACTGCCAGTCCTGACGGAGCGCAAGACGCACCTGTGACCCCGGCCGGGCCGAAGTCAGGCCAGCCAGATCAGTGAAGCCATCCGGCCGGTCACCCGGTCGCGCCGGTAGCTGAAGAAGCGCTGCGCATCCGAAACCGTGCACAGCCCGCCACCGTACACGGCGGACACGCCGCGTGCTGCAAGCCGCTGCTGCGCGAGCAGATAGATGTCCGCCAGGAACTTGTCCGGCGCACCGGGCTGAAAGGCACCCGCGGCAGCCGGGTTCTGCGCGACAAAGGCTTCGCGCACCTCGGCGCCAACCTCGAAAGCCTGCGGGCCGATCGCCGGCCCGAGCCAGACCTGCCACCGCCCATCCGGCACGCGAGCCTGCAATGCATCCAGCGTGGCCTCGATCACACCGCTGGCCAGCCCGCGCCAGCCGGCATGAGCTGCACCCACTGCCCTGCCCTGCGTGTCGGCGATCAGCACCGGCAGACAGTCCGCCGTCTGGATCTCGAGCACGGTGTTCCGGCGAGTGGTCACCGCCGCGTCGGCAGTGGGCGGCTCGCCTGACGCGCGTGGCGTGTCCGCGTCCCAGACAGCGACGCCGTGCACCTGATTCAGCGGCACCGGATCGGCCGGCAGCAGCTTGCGCAGCAGCGCACGGTTCTGGCGCACGGCCAGCGGGTCATCACCCTGCCCGTCGCGCAGGTTCAGCCCGGCAAAAGGCGGCTGAGATACGCCACCGCCCCGCAGGGTGGTGAAGGCGTGCACACCGGGTAGGCTTGGCCACTGTGCAGGCAAAACATGCACCGCCGCCTGCACCGTCGGTGCGGCCTCAGGTCGGCCAGCTGTCGTCACCAAAGTCTCCTTGGGTCTTGAGGTCGCGGTCCAGACGCAGGCTGCTCGCCAAATGCGCAAGGTCTGCCGGCAGGGGCGCGGAGAAACTCAGGCGCGCACCCGTGCCCGGCGAATCAAAGGCCAGACGCGCCGCGTGCAGCGCCTGCCGCTCGACGCGCTCACCCTCCACATTGATCGGACGGCCTCCGTACAGCGCATCGCCCACCAGCGGGCAGCTCACCGCCGCCAGATGCACACGGATCTGATGCGTACGCCCAGTCTCCAGGCTGCAGTGGATCCGGGCGGTCGTACCTTCGGCCTCGTGCGCAACCAACCGGTAGTGCGTCACGGCCGGCTTGCCCCCGGCCACCACGGCCATGCGCAGGCGGTTGCGCGGGTCACGGCCAATGGGCTGATCGATCGTCCCGGCACCCGGTGTGGGCGCGCGGTGCGTAAACGCGATGTAGCGGCGATGCACCGCGCGCTGCTTGATCTGCTCCACCAGACTCGCCTGCGCTTGCAGGCTGCGCGCCACCACCATCAAGCCACTGGTGTCCTTGTCCAGCCGGTGCACGATGCCGGCGCGCGGCACGCGGGCCAGCTGCGCATCCAGATGCAGCAGGCCGTTGAGCAGGGTGCCGCTCCAGTTACCCGCTGCCGGATGCACGACAAGACCCGCCGGCTTGTTGATGACGAAGACATCTGCATCCTGGTGAATCACCTCGATCGCCATCGCCTCGGGCGAAAAAGCCATCGCCTCTGGCGCCTCGGCGGCAAACACCGCGATCTGGTCGCCGGCCTGCACGCGGTGGCTGGCGTTCTTGACTGGGCGATCGTCGATGCTCACCAGCCCGTCGGCAATCCAGACCTGAAGGCGCGAGCGCGACAGGCTCGGGATCGCCTGGGCGAGCACGCGATCGATCCGCGCGCCGGATTGCGTCTCATCGACTTCCACCAGGTAGTCCGGCTCCTCGGCACCGGCCTGCGCCCAGGGGGCGGTCGGCTGGGCCACAGAGGGGGGCTGCATATAATCCAAGACCTTTCTAGGGATTGTTGGCCCCACCAGGCAGCAGTCGCTTTCCACCCCGCCCTGGACCCGTCGTGTCTCGTACTCAACAGCGCAAGACCTTGATCGCCCTGCCCGTTGTTCGCTCTGCCCGCCATGTTAGTGGCGCGATTGTTCGCACCGTGCTGGCAGGCGCCGTGATCGCCGCTCTGGCGGCCTGCGGCTCGACCAGCGACAGCCGCAACCCGGCGCAGATGTCCAACGAGGCGCTCTACGCCCAGGCCAAGAACGAGATTGCCAGCTCCACGTGGATCGACGCGCTCAGGACCCTCGAGCGCCTGCAGGCCCGCGACCCCTTCTCGGTCTTTGCCCAGCAGGCCATGCTCGAGACCGCCTACGTGCACTGGCGCGACAGCAACCCGACCGAGGCGCTCGCCACACTGGACCGCTTCCAGCGCCAGTTCCCGAACCACCCGGCCACGGATTACGCCCTGTACCTGCGCGGGCTGGTGAACTTCAACGAGAACCTTGGCTTCCTCGCCCGCTTTACCGACCAGAAACTGAGCGAGCGCGACCCGAAGTCTGCCCGCGAGTCCTTCGACGCCTTCAAGGAACTGGCCACGCGCTTCCCAGACAGCGTCTACACGCCAGATGCGATCGACCGCATGAACTTCCTGGTCAATGCCCTGGCCGAATATGAAGTCCATGTGGCGCGCTACTACCTGCGCCGCGGCGCGCCGCTGGCGGCCATCAACCGCGCCCAGTTCGCCGTCAAGACCTACCAGACCGCACCCGCGCTGGAAGAAGCGCTGGCCATCATGGTCATCGCCTACGACGAACTCAAGCAGCCCGAGCTCGCCAAGGACGCCCAGCGCGTGCTCGACAAGAACTTCCCCAACTCCGGCAAGGTTGCCGCAGTCAGGAAGGTGGAGCAGCCGCGCTGGTGGAGCCCGTTCTGAGGCCACACAGCTCCAGCGCCTGAGCAAACTGCAGCGCGACTGAGAATTCGCGCGTACGCGCGAACGGTGGCAGGCTGCCCCAGATGCGCTTTCCGTAGGGCTTTTCGACCAGCCGGGCGTCGCCGATTACCAGCAGGCCGCGATCCGCGGGGTCGCGAATCAGCCGGCCCACGCCCTGCTTGAGCGCGATGACCGCCTCGGGCAACTGGATATCGAAGAACGGGTTGCCGCCTGCCTCCTTGGCCGCATCCAGGCGCGCGGCGAAGAGCGGATCGTCCGGCGGCGCAAAGGGCAGCTTGTCGATCACCACCATCGAAAGCGCCTCGCCCCGTACATCGATCCCTTCCCAGAAGCTCGCGGCACCCACCAGCACGGCGCCTGAGCTGGCGCGAAAGCGCTCGAGCAGCGCAGCGCGGCCGCCCTCGCCCTGCACAAGAATCTCCAGATCTTGGGTCTGATCGTTCGCGCGGAGGGCCTTTGCGGTCCGATCCACAGCCCGCAGGGTGGTGCACAGAAAGAAGCTGCGCCCGCCCAGTTCGGCCACGAGCGGCGCGCAGTGCGCCACCAGCGCCTCGGCCAGCGCCGGGTCCGTCGCGGCAGGCAGGCCGCCCGGCACATACAGCAGGCCCTGCTGCGCGTAGTCAAACGGGCTGTCCAGTCGCAGGCAATGCGTCCCGAAGCTCGGCAGATCCAGCCCCACATGCCCAAGGAAGTGCGAGAAGTCGTCCTTCACCGCCAGCGTGGCGGAGGTCAGGATCCACGCCGCACCGCTCGTGGCACGCAGCTCCGCCAGCTTGTTGGACACCTGCAGCGGCGCGCTCTGCAGGATCATCGCCGTGGCCGTGAACTCGATCCAGCGGATGTCGTCCGTGCTGCGGCTCGTATCCAGCCAGCGGCCGAGCAGTTCTTCGAGCGTGAGCGCGCGCGAGAACGCCTGCGAGATCAGCACATTGCGCTCGCGCAGCGGCGCCAGCGCCTCCGCCAGTGCCGCCAGGGCGCCCTGCACGGCCTCAAGGCGCTGCATGAGCGCCGCATCTTCGCTGGCCTGGGCGAAATTCAGGCGGCCGACCAGCTCCTTGCGCGCGATTCGGGCCTGACGCACGGCCAGTTCCAGCGCGCCCGCGGCATCGGCGGCGCCCGTCGCTTCCCGCGCATGGGCGAGCACCGCCGCAGTGCTGTCGCGCGCCAGTTCCAGCCACTGGCGCGTGCTGGCCGCTTCGCCAAAGAACTGCGTGGCCACGTCCGGGATTTGATGAGCTTCATCGAAGATCACCGTGTTGACCGAGGGGAGCAGCTCAGCCACACCTTCGCGGCGCAGCGCGGCGTCCGCAAAGAACAGATGATGATTCACCACGACGACGTCCGCTTCCATGGCCGTGCGCCGAGCCTTCATCACGAAGCATTCGCGGAAGTGCGGGCATTCACTGCCCAGGCAGTTGTCCACAGTGGACGTCACCTTGGGCCAGATGCCGGACTCATCCGGCACGCTGGCCAGCTCGGCCCGGTCACCCGTGTTGGTCAACTTCGCAAACTCAACCACTTGCGCGAGGTGCGCGACCTCGTCCTTCGACGCCAGGCGCCCTTCGGTTCGGGTGCGCTCCAGGTGAAAGTGGCACACGTAGTTGCCACGCCCCTTGAGCAGCGCCACCGTCACCGGGGCGCGCAGGGCGTCGCGCACGCGCGGCAGGTCCTTGTCGTACAGCTGGTCTTGCAGGTTGCGGCTGGCGGTGGAGATCAAGACCTTGCCACCAGCAAGCAATGCGGGCACCAGGTAGGCAAAAGTCTTGCCGGTGCCCGTGCCGGCCTCGATCACGGCGGTGCCCTGCGTTTCGATCGCGCCAAGCACGGTGGTGGCCATGTGCTGCTGCACGCTGCGCGGCTGGAAGCCCGCAATGCTCTTGGCCAGTGCACCGGCGGCCGACAGCGCTTCAGTGACTGCGTCGGCAACGCTCATGAGGAAAAAGTGGAAGGTGGCAAGTCAATCGGGGCGATCAGCGCGGCATCAGGGCCGGGCAGGAACGCGGCAAGGCACGTGGAAGGCGAGATTGTGACCCAGACGCCCGAAGCAGGCCGGGCCGGCGGGTAGGAACCCGGCGCGGGTTCAGGCCGGAATGTCTGGCGTGAGCTGCAGGCGCAGGAAGGTGATCTGGTCCTTGATGAGCAGCTTGCGCTTCTTCATGCGCTTGACCATGAGTTCGTCGATGACGGGTTGCGCCATCAATACCTCGATTGAGCGATCAAGTTCGCGGTGCTCCAATTCGAGCTCGACGATTCGGTGATGAATTGACGCAACGTCGCTCACGGGAAAGCAACCAATTGTTGCCAGATCATTAGAATGATCTGAATTGTCAGAGATTTGCCCTGTGGGCTCAAGCGCAGCACCCATGAACTGTGCGACCCCAGTCTGCTCTGCCCACTATTTCAGATCCACTCAGTGAAGCGTTACACGGTCAACGCCTGCACGGCACAGCACATCGGCGATCGGCAGGAACAGCAGGACAGACTCACCTTGATGGCTTCGCCCCATGTGGGCGGCGCTCTCATTGCCGTGGTTGCCGACGGCATGGGCGGCAAGACCGGCGGCGCCATGGCTGCCAATCAGGTGATCTCGACGGCGCGAAACTTCTTCAAGGATTGGCGCCCATCCGATGCGATCGAGGCTGGCCTCGATCACATGGTCGAAGAAGCGCACACGGTCATCCAGCTCGCCGGCTTCACCGAAGAAAAAGAGCCGCACAGCACCGCCGTGGCGCTAGTTGTCACGCCGCAGCGCTGCCATTGGATGCACGTGGGCGACAGCCGCCTGTACCACTTCCGCGCCGGCCAGCTGATGGACCGCACGCTCGATCACTCCTACGTGCAGGACATGATCAGCGCCGGCAAGCTCACCGAGCAGCAGGCGGCCACGCACAAATACCGCAACATGATCACCAGCGCGCTGGGGACCAAGAGCGCGCCGCGAGTGACGCACGCCGAGATCACCGATCACGGCCCCGGCGACTATTTCCTGCTGTGCAGCGACGGCGTCTGGGCCTATTTCTCTGACGACGAACTCGCCCGCATCATCCACACCCTGCCCCCGCGCGAAGCGGCCGAACTGCTGGTGCAGCTCTCACGTGAGCGTGCGCGCGGCAAGGGTGACAACCTCTCGCTGATCATCGTCAAGCTCGATCCGCCAGACCTCGTCGGCTGACGTACCCACGCGAAAAGCCAAACAAACATGGCGCGCACGGATTCAACATCCTTGCGCGCCATGTGCATTCTGGGCAGGTGTTTTCGGGTATGTGGCGCCAGAAGCCCGCGATCAGGGTTTGGCGGGTGCACCGCCTGCCTGCGGCGACTGCGCTGCAGCCTCAGCGGCCTTCCTGGCCGCCTGTGCGGCCTGGCGCTGGCGGCGCTTTTCTTCGCGCAGCTTGATCTCCGCCTGGCGCGCACGCGCATCCGCCTCACGCTGCTGGGCCGCGGCGCGGTTGGCAGCACGCTGCGCAGCATCCGGCTGCGCTGAAAGTGGTGGATTGCGTGGGCGGCTGTGCTGCGCGTGGGTTGGCGTGGCCGCCTCTGCGGGCGCCTGCGCCGCTGCCTCGGCCGCGGCACGGGCCGCCTCCACACGCTCAGCGCGCTGGCGGGCTTCCTCGCTCTGCGCCGCTTTCACGGCGGCGGCGGCTTCCTCGGCGCGCTCGCGCTGCTTCTCGGCGATGCGCAGATCCTGTTCGCGCACACGCTCCTCGCGCTCGATCCGGCGCAGCTTGACCTCTTCCTGCAGCAGCTTCTGGCGCGCCAGCGCCGCGTCGCGCCGAGCGCTACGGGTGCAGTTTTCCTGGAAGAAACGGCTCAGGCAGGCGTTGGTGCGCTCCAACTCACGCGTATCCACCTGCTCGCGCTCGGCTTCGATGGCGAGCAGGCGCGCCGCGACGGCCTGCATGTCGGGCGGATTCGTGGGCGCGGTTGTGGGTGTCGCGTTGGCTGCAACCTTGGCCGCAACACCCGGCGCCGCCGGGGTCGGCCCGGTGGTCGCAGCGGTAACAAACGGTACTGCGCTGTAAAGCCATACGGCCGCCCAAATGGGCGCTGTGGCCTGTGCCACAATCCCGGCCTTTTCGAAGGACAGCACCTGCGTCATGCAAGGAATTATTGCCCAGCTCGCCCGTGAGCTCGCCCACCCGGCCCATTACGTCCAGGCGGCCATAGCGCTGATCGATGAAGGCGCCACCGTGCCCTTCATCGCCCGCTACCGCAAGGAAGTCACCGGCAGCATGGACGACACGCAGCTGCGCCTGCTGGCCGAGCGCCTGGTGTACCTGCGCGAGCTGGAAGAACGCCGGGCCGCCGTGCTGGCGGAAATTGAAAAGCAGGGCAAGCTCACGCCCGAGCTTTCGCAGCAGATCCTTGCCGCAGACACCAAGCAGCGCATCGAAGACCTGTATGCGCCCTACAAGCCCAAGCGCCGCACCCGCGCGCAGATCGCCATCGAGGCCGGCCTGCTGCCGCTGGCGGATGGTCTGCTCGCCAACCGCGCCCTGGTGCCGCTGGAAGAAGCCGCCAAGTTCCTGAACAGCGCCTCCGAGCCCAAGATCGAAACCGCCAAGGCCGCACTCGATGGCGCGCGCGACATCCTGGCCGAGCGCTTTGCCGAAGACGCCGACACCGTCACTGCCCTGCGCGAAAGCCTGTGGAGCCGCGGCGAGCTCATCTGCACCGTGGCGGAGGAACACAAGGACAAGCTGGATCCGGACATCATCAAGTTCCGCGACTACTTCGACCACCGGGAGCCCATTGCCAAGTGCCCCAGCCACCGCGCGCTCGCCATGCTGCGCGGCCGCACCGCCGGCGTGCTGCGCGTGGCGGTGGATCTGCCCGCGCCCGATCTGGAGCACATGGCTGCCGACCCGAAAGCTCGCCACCCCATGGAAGGCACCATCGCCGCGCGCCTGAAGCTCAACATCGGCACCCAGCCTGCCGATGCATTCATTTCCGACTGCGTGCGCTGGGCCTGGCGCGTGAAGCTGGCGCCCATGCTGGAGACCGATCTGCTCGGCCAGGTGCGCGACGCCGCGGAGGCCGAGGCCATCCGCGTGTTTGGCGACAACCTGCGCGATCTGCTGTTGGCCCCGCCTGCCGGCAACTACGGCGTGATTGGCCTGGACCCCGGCCTGCGCACTGGCGTGAAGGTGGCCGTGGTGGACGCCACCGGCAAGCTGCTGGACACCGCCACCATCTACCCGCACGAACCGCGGCGCGACTGGGATTCATCGCTCGCCACGCTCGGCGCCCTCGCGCTCAAGCACAAGGTGGCGCTGATTGCGATTGGCAACGGCACGGCCAGCCGCGAGACCGACAAGCTTGCCGGCGACCTGATCCGCATGGCGCCGCAACTGAACATCCGCAAGGTGGTTGTGAGCGAGGCGGGGGCTTCGGTGTATTCCGCCTCGGAGCTGGCCTCGCAGGAGTTCCCGAACCTGGACGTGAGCCTGCGCGGCGCCGTGTCCATTGCCCGCCGCCTGCAAGACCCGCTGGCGGAGCTGGTGAAGATCGACCCCAAGAGCATTGGCGTGGGCCAGTATCAGCACGACGTGAACCAGCGCAACCTGGCCCGCCAGCTGGACGCCGTGGTGGAAGACTGCGTGAACGCCGTGGGCGTGGACGTGAACACCGCCAGCCCCGCCCTGCTCGCCCGCGTTTCAGGGTTGAACACGACGACAGCCAAGGCGATCGTGAGCCACCGCGAGCAGCACGGCGCCTTTGCCAGCCGCGAGGCGCTCAAGGCCGTGCCCCGTCTGGGCGACAAGACCTTTGAGCAGGCCGCAGGCTTTTTGCGCATCACCGGCGGCGCCAACCCGCTGGACGCAAGCAGCGTCCACCCCGAGGCCTACCCCGTGGTCGAGCGCATCCTTGCCAAGGTGGGCAAGCCCATGACGGAGGTGATGGGCCGCGCCGACGTGCTCAAGAAGCTCGCCCCGGCCGACTTTGCCGACGAGCGCTTTGGCGTACCGACGGTCAAGGACATCCTCACCGAACTGGAAAAACCCGGCCGCGACCCGCGCGGCACGTTCCAGTACGCCACATTCGATGACAGCGTGCAGGACATCAAGGACCTCAAGCCCGGCATGCAGCTCGAAGGCGTCATCACCAACGTGGCCGCCTTTGGCGCGTTTGTGGACATCGGCGTTCACCAGGACGGCCTCGTGCACGTGAGCGAACTGTCCAACAAGTTCGTCAAGGACCCGCGCGAAGTCGCCCGCGTCGGCCAGGCCGTCAAAGTCTGGGTGCTGGAGGTGGACGTACCGCGCAAGCGGATTGGCCTGTCCATGAAGGGCCCCGGCCGGCCCGGCGAAGGCTCAAGCGCAGGCACCAGCGGCGCCCCGCGCGACCGCAACGCCGCCGGCTACAAGCCCAAGCCCCAGCCGCAGCTGCAGGGTGGATTTGCGAGTGCGCTGGCGGATGCGTTGAAGAGCAAGCGCTAGAGCTGTCCGCTTGTCTGGTGAGGCTTTCCAGCCATTTTGGTCTGGAAAGCCGCATGAGTGCTGGATCACCGTGACTCAGAAATCGAAGACCGGCTTCTGGAGCCAGTCTTCAAGGCAAAGTGGCTGAAAAGTGGCGCCAGACAAGCGGAAAAGGCCGTTGAACGGCCTTGGGCTGTGATCTTTGGTGACTGCGGGCGCCCATTGACCGCTCAGGGCACCCGGAATCAGTCAGCGAGTCACTGACGCGCCGCCTTGCTTGAACTGCTCAGTCTTGCCGAGTTCATTGTGCAAGCCGGTCGGGGCCGTCGGTGCATCGGATTCAGCGCCAATCAAACGGCGGATCGTGCGGCCCATTCGGGCGATCATCATCATGTTGAAGAAGTGCATCGCGCCAAGCACCAGCAGCGCAATGCCGATGCGTGCGCCTAACTCGCCAATCAGGTTCGTGTATTGCAGGTTCCAGCCATCCAAGCGCATGCTGATGAAGCCGAGATTGAGCAGGTAGAAGCCGATGACCAGCAGCCGGTTTGTGGAGCGGGCAAGGTCCACGTCTTGGCCGAAGCAGCGCACCAGGAACGTTTCACCGCTGCTGGACAAAGCCCGCGCCACCCAGATGGTCATGGCCACGGAGATCAGCAGGTAGGTGGCGTAGGCGGCGTGGAGAAGGACGGCGTCGTTTTGGATCGGGGTCGTGGTCATGGAAGCTCTCCGGTTGGGTTGAGACCCCACTCTCGGCCTGCCGCGACGTCACCGCTTCCATCCGGATCGTGCCGGAGCAAGAAATTTCCAAACCCTTGAAAATCAATGACTTGCGAGCTTCCAGAATGATCGGAATGGAGCTTCAGGCCGCCGCGTCCTGCGCCAGACGCTTGCGCCGGTACTCGCCAGGCACCTCGCCGGTCTCTTCCTTGAACGCCGCGTAAAAGCTCGACTGCGCGCCGAAGCCGACGCTCAAGCCCACCGACAGCACCGACGCTCGAGGCTCTTCGATCAGCATGCGCTGCGCTGCAGCCACCCGATGCCGCCGCACGAACTTCGAAAACCCCTCCCCGAAGCGCACGTTCAGCAACTCTGAGAGTTGATGCGGCGTGAGATCGAGCCGGCGGGCGAGCTTGGCCAGACCCAGATCCTCGTCCCGGTAAAGATGCTCGTCTTCAAACAGCTGGCGCAGGCGTTCGCCAACAGACACCACATCGACCTTGCCAAGCGAGCTCTGTGCATAACTCGCGCTGACAGCCTCCTGGGTCTTCACCGCGAGGTCCGGAATGAGCAGCAGCAGGGCCAGCGTGCTCACGAAACCTAGCGTCAGCAGTACCGAGTAGATCAAGCCGAAGGTGCCCCAAGACAGCACGTGCGGGGTGAGCGCACCCGCCGCTCCGACGCCCGCGCCCATCAGCGCGAACGCAAGCAGCACAGGCCCCTCGATGCGAAACCAGCGCCGAGTGGCCCGCAACCGGTACAGCAATACGGACAAGTGAATGGTGTAGCCGGTGCCGATCGCCAGTGACACCGGGATCGCCCACGCGGGCGACACCAGCCCTGCAAGTACGGCACTCAGCGCGCCGCTGGCCCACACGCCCCAATGCCTGCCCTCAGCCGGCCGCAACACGCCCGCAAGCAGCGCATAAAACCCCCAGCTCTGCACAAAGAGCCCGGCGCCGTAAGCCCGCGGCGGAGCATCGAGCGGCCCAAGCGCCGGAAACCCGAGGTGCTGCCACGCCGTGTGCGTCAAGCCCGCGAGCATCAGCACCCCGCCCAAGAGCGCGCTGAGAGGCATCGGCAAGCGCCGCGGCGTGGCAAGCAGCGCGAAAAGCAGGAGCAACGCGCAAGCAGATGAGGCACTGGCGAGCGAGACGAGCGTTGTGTGAATCATGTTGGGAACGTGGGCGGATCTGGAGCGAGGCGATCTGCAAGCAAGCAAACGGGATCAGCTCTCGCCGCTTGCCTCGTGGAGTCGCGGCAGCGTACTGGGCAAAACACAAGACGTGACCCCGTTAGCATTCGACCGCAACGCCGCCGGCTACAAGCCCAAGCCCAGCCGCAACTGCAGGGCGGATTTGCGAGCGCACTGGCCGATGCGTTGAAGAGCAAGCGGTAAGAACGCAGCGCCTTCGTTCCGGGGCGGGTTCAAACCGGCTTTTCGCTTGTCCCATGCGGGTTTTCAGGGCATTTGCCTTGGAAAGCCGCGCCAGTGCTGGGTTTGCAAACTGGGAGTCTGCCGTGCAGCGGCAGGGCAGTTGGTGTCTGCATTGACGCTAGAGCTGAGGGGCCACCGTCGATCATCATGTCCAGGCGGGGGATGCCCCAGGCTGCGCGACGCCGATCACTCTTCCGGCAGCACCGCCTGCCGCACGAAGAACAGGAGATGTGGCGTGTGGCGCCGCAGCTTTGCAGATTCCATGTCGGCACGGGACGCTCTCGATCCCACCTCAGATGCCGGATAGATGACTGCAGGTTTCTCTCCCAGCCAGCCCTCAACGATCAGATCTTGTTGTGCATGGGGGAGTCCATATACGTACGGTTAGAAGGCTTACTTTCCATGACCCACTCTCAAAATCTTTCCATCATCTTGTGCAATTTCAGCGACTGCAACACCACCGAGAGAATTTTTTGGCAAAGTGCCTTCTACAATCCAGGTGCCGTTGACCAAGACAGCCTTGAACGGCTTTTGCCGTGAGATTTGCTCTTGGCCATAAATTGGCTCCCAAACTGCAACTGCAATCTTTATCGCAGTCCCTGCATCAGGAACATAACCCCGTGCGGGTTTGAAATTATGCGGTGACTGTGAATATGCCGCTGGAATAAACAGCAGCAGAGCTATTGCGATGTTGAGCGTGCGCTTGTTCATGGAGTCTTGTAACGTGCAAGCTCAGCGGACGGCGGAGCCGTCCGCTGGAGCGACAGGTTGGGCCTCGGCAGTTGCCAAGACCGCACTGGCTTTGGCCATAAGCGGAGAGTGATCCACCGAGCCCAAGTTGGAGACGAAGCCGAACTCGCCCGTTTTCCGAAAGTGTTGGACCCACTCCTGCAGTTCGGAAAGCAGCCAATCAGGGCAACCATCGAGGACAGCAACGTCTCCGGTCTCCGCGAGGCGGCGTACAGCGGCGAATGTGCCGCCCATCCGGGACTGGCGGTCGCACAGAAATCCATACTCGCGCTCAATGCGATACGCGGACTCAACCGCGTCGCTGATCTCAGAGTCCATGACATTCCCCGTATGCCCAACGTAGAAGTAACCGGCACCGGAGCGCCAGCGGAGGGAACCCAAATGCGCAGCATTTGGGTGTCCGGTTGACTGCCGTGTTAGGCGCTCCACGGTTACGCATTGTGGTAGACCTCGCCGGGAAATAGGTTGCCAGAGATTGCACTGGTGCGAATCTTCGACATCAGCGCGAACACCACCTGTTCGTCTTGTCGGCCGCGCCAAAGTTTGACTGTGTCGAGACGGTGAACAAGTTCATATTCAGCGGAATCGTCGGAAAGCAGCGACGCGGGTTTGACCTTGAATAAGCCAAATTCATTGGCATGAGACAAGTAGTCGGGGTAATACTCGTACGTTGCCCACTCGCCCTCGATGCTTACTAACCGGCCCTTGTGGTTGAAAACGGACATAAGCAACGCCTAACGTTCGAATTCAGCGGACCAGCCAGCGCAGCTGGCGCAGGTCCGCTGCAATGAGGGGTTAAACAGCATTTTCACGCCGGTCCTCAGCGGTGATGCGCTGCACTGAATACGGCTCAATTTGCGCAGGCCAGAAGCCCCACGGTCCAAATCCGCCACGCCCGAGCGATCCGACCGGCGGAAGCGCCAAATAGCTGCTAATAACTCCGTGAATGCGAACGCGCTTACCAACCCAACGCTCTAGCGCTTCTGTATTTGGTTGCAGGCTTCCGTTGCCAAAACCGACCCAAATACTTGCTTGGTATTGATGCTCCCCTTCCGCTGGCCCAGATTGACGCTCGGCCTTTGGATAGTGAAGCAACTCAAGCCCTTCTGACTGACGCTCCAATATCCCTTCCACCTGAACCGGCTGATCATTCAGCGTGGCCAGTTGAGCTAGGACTTCATTGACTGAGCGATGCGCGGTCATGCTGTTTAACGTGATGTAGACCGCAAATCTGCCAAATATCGTGGCGCCTGCGGTCTATTTCGGGCGCGCCTGCTCCCTATGGGCTCAGTGCCGGCGCGGCTCTTGGCGGGATGGCGGATTTGGCATGCTGCGTAATGCGCCCGACAAACCCCGCAACCTGCTGAAGTCTATCTGCCCGTGCGCAGACGCGACATGGGGTGGACTCACTAGGCACCCAGGCGGCTGAGCATCCTGCGCGGCGACCGTCAGCGCAGGGCAAAGCGGTTGTACGGCAGACGTACTCAAACGCCTTCCCGCTTGTCCGGCGCTGAAGGCGGGGGTTCAGCGAGCACTGCTCGCTGCCTCCGCAAGACTGAGCGCTTGCAAGCGCGAGGCCCCTGCGCCACAAACCGGTTGTTGGGCGCGCCTCTCCAGCCACTTTGCCCTGAAAACCCGCATGAATGCTGGTTCTGTGCCACAGCATGCGGGCGTCGTCCATCTTGCGGTGTAGCCTCCCGTTCAGTGCAAGACGAACGCGCGCCCAACCCTGACTGCCGGAGAACGCCCTTGAACCCCCTCGCCGCCTGCGCCCTGCTCTGCGCCGCCACGCTCGCTCCCAGCTTTGCCTTTGCACAAGCCGCCGCGCAGCCGGCGGCGAATGCATCCACCCACGCCTCGCCTCAGGCCGCCGCGATGATGGCGATTGACTGGGCCGCCGTGAAGCCGAGTACGCAGCTGGAGGTGGTGCCGGCCGACAAGCCGGGCGTGTACGAGTTGCGCGCCGTGATCACGGACCTGGCCACCGGCAAGGAACTGATGCGCCCGCGCCTGCTGACCGAAGCCGGCAAGGAAGCGCGCATCGAGGTGGGCGCCGAGGGCGCCACCCTGCTGCGCATGGCGGTGACGGTGAAGGCCGACGGCAGCGCCGCCACCACCAGCACCGAAGTGCGCCGCAAGGGCGTGCTGGAAGCCAGCCAGCGCACAGAACTGCGGCTGCGCTGAGCGGCAGGCTTTGGCCTGGCCGTACACCCCTTCCCGCTTGTCCCATGCTGAAGGCGGGGTTTCAGCGAGCACGGCTCGCTGCCGCCGGAAGTCTGAGCGCTTGCAAGCGCGAGGCCCCTGCGCCACAAGCCGGTTGTTAGGCGCGGTTCTTCAGGCAGTTTGGTCTGAAAGCGCGCTCTGATAGCCGATCTTCGTTTCGCGATCGAGGCGGGAATGGTCACCCGCCCTCTTTACCCACCCTCTGCACCCGGCTCCACCAGGCGCTTGAGGTTGTCCAGGCTGTCCTGCCAGCCCAGGTAGCACATCTCGGGCGGGATGGCGTCGGGGATACCGGCCTGCTGGATGTGGAGTTCGGTGCCGCAGGAGACGGCGGTGAAGTCGATGGTGACCTCCAGCGTGCCGGGCAGGTTGGGGTCGTCGAAGACGTCCGTGTAGCGCAGGCGCTGGCCGGGCGCCATCTCGAGGAATTCGCCGCCAAAGCCGTGGCTGTGGCCGGTGGCGAACTGCGTGAAGCTCATGTGGAAGCGCCCGCCCACGCGCGGCTCGAACTGCTGCACCTCGCAGGTGAAGCCGTTGGGCGGCAGCCAGCGCGCCATCGCGGCGGGCTCGGTAAAGGCGCGGTAGACGCGCTCTGGCGGCGCGGCAAGCACGCGGTGCAGGCGAACGGTGTTTGGCATGGTGAACCCTCCTGACCCGCTTGATACCCGAGCCGCGAGCGCTGCGGCGCTGGCGCGTTGGCGGCGCCGGTTGGGCGGAGCATGCTTGAGAAGTGGTGCCGCGAAGTGGTGCGACGTGGCTTGGGGGGAATGACGCTGTTCGACTTGCCTAAGCGGGACGCGCGCCGAACAGCCGTTTCTCAATCCGGCGGCCAAGCAAGGCGCCAGCAAGGGCAAAGGGACCGCCCGCGACCCCGACTGACCAGAACACCTGCCCAAAGATGCTGTGCAGCAAGCCGCCCGACCCCGGCCAAACCAACACACTCACCATCGGGACAACCACCGTGACGAGCACACCGAGTGCGGCGCCGCGCCCGGCGCCGACCACCGGGGGGTTGCCGGGGAACCGGCGCATGACCAGCGTGGCGACCCCAATGAATGCAGTGAGCGCCCCGACCAGCCCGTGCACCGCAGCGAGCAGAGCCAAATCTCCGAAGCCCGCGCTTGCGCGCCAAAGCACAAAGAACACACCGGATGCCAGAAACACGCCTGCAAAGGCCCATGCCGCAGCCTCGCAAGCCGCGCGAGACGCAACACTCATTTGCGGACCGCTGGTTTGTTGTGAACCATGACGCTGCAAACGGATTCGCCCTTGCGGACTGGATCGGACGCGCCCACGACCCAATAGATCGGTGACCGTGCAGTTTTTGGCGGTATTGAACTGGCCGGTCGCCTGGCTGGGCGCCTGCCATCGGTTGCCAATCGCTGCAGTCTATCGGCCCATGTACTTCGGCGCGACACGTTGCGGCGACCGGAATCAGCGGCGTCCAGCGCAGCTGGGCGTCATGAGCTCGCATCGGCAGGCCGTCTCGATTTCCAGCCCTTCACCCCGGTAGCCCGCGCCGCCCGAAACCCCCCGCTTTTCGGCAGATGGCCCACAGCGTTGCGCCGCTAGCCTGCTATTGAAGGGAAACGCAGGCGGGAGACGCAGGCCTTGGCGCGAGCCGGGGTGGCGGCTGCTGCGCGTGCGCCTTGGTACGTGCTGCGCAGGTGGTGCGGCCAGTGTGCCGAAGCGTCAACCAAAATTTTTTTGAAATCGCCCTAAAGCCCGGCGAAAAGCGGCCGATACAGCGTCAGACCGAGTGGGATTCCCCCGCTCCGGGCTGCCACTGAAGGTTGCCAACAAGGTTTCCAGGAAGGGTTGCCGCCATGCTCGCAGTCGCTGTTGAATCCACCGTGATGACCCCTGTGCTTCGCACTGCGACGCCGGCTGGCGCACTGCTTGCCGAGCTGCCGCTCGTGCGTTCGCTGCCCTTCACGGCCAGCGCTGCACCCATGAGCGAGAAGCGCCACATCGACACGCTGCTGGGGGCGCTGCGCGCCTCGGGCGTGCACGAGACCGAGGCTCAGTGGTTTGCCCGTCTGGGCGAGCCGCGGCAGTTTGCGGCGCCGGGCGAGGTCGAGCAGGCCGCCCGCATTGGCGCGCAACTGGGCGCCGCCGGCGCGTTTGCGCTGGGCTGACCCGCCCCGACACTGAATACCCCTTCGGGCGGCGATCCGATCCGCCGCCTGATTAGGCCGCACCCGCGTCTTGAATTGACGCGGCTTGCGGCCGTTTTTCGTTGGATTGCGCCGGCTCCGTCGCGGACACACTTCGTTTCAACAGGCATGAAAGTGATTGCGCTTTCGTCGCCAAAGCAAACGCAGTGAGAAACACCAGGAGCCCGCCATGAACTTCCACACCGGCCTCGACTTTGCCCCCACCCTGCCCAGCTGGGAGGACCCGACCACGGAGCAGGCCATCCTGCTGCGCGAGCTGCTGGAAGCCGGCGTGGACGCGGACGACGCCTACTGGTTCGTCTTCGAGGCCGAAGCCATGCGCACCGACGGCGTGGACGATGAAGAGCGCGTGCAGGCGATCCTGAACCGCTTCTGCAGCGCCGAGCGCGAGCGCGGGGCGCACTGAGCCTCAGGTACTGAAGCGCTGCACCTGCGGGGCGCAGCCGACGGGCGCACGGCCAGCGCGCCCACCGCAGATTCGCGGGCATGGCCATGCAAAGCCGCGCCGTGCCACCAAATACAAAGAGCCGCCCGGGCCACCGGTGCGGCTCTTGTGCTTTCAGGCCTGCCTGGCTCACGCTGCACCTGGGTCTGACCCGCCGCCGCACTGCGCAGCAGGCGGGTCAAGACATGGGGCAACGCAGCGGTTGGCTTACTTCTTGGCCGCCTCGGCCATGTTCAGGTTGATGAAGGGCACGGCGCCACCAGCCACAGTGGGCAGCTGGCCGTTCCACTTCTCGATCGCCTTGAGCTGCACGTACTCCTGACCGCCCTGCTTCTGGATGGCCTCGGCCTGCACGCGGATGGCGTCGGCTTCGGCCTTGGCCTGGGCCACGCGCTGCTCGCCTTCGATCTTGATGCGCTCCAGATCATTCTTGGCCTTGAGCGCGCGCTGCTCGGCCGTGACCTTCTGCTCGATGGCCTCGGTAAATGCCTGGCTGAAGGCGAAGTTGGTCACGCTCATGTCCTTGATGGTCACGAAGTGCGGCTGCAGCTTCTCACGCAGGCTGACGAGGATCTTCTCGCGCACGGCGGCGCGCTGGGTCACCAGCTCCTCGGCCGTCTGCTGGGCAGAGACGGCCTTGAAAGACTCCTCAATGGCGGGCTGCAGCGCACGGGCCTGCAGCACATCGACCGTGCGGTAGTTGCGGTAGACCTCGGGCGCATCGGTGCGGTCCACGGCGTACTGCACCACGAAGGTGGCTGAGACGCTCTGCAGGTCGCGCGTGGAGGCGTCCACCGCCTTGGCCTCGTAGGAGAGGACCTGGATGTTCACGAGGTTGCGGTCGTCCACAAAGGGCATCTTGAAGTGCAGGCCTTCTTCATAGATGGCGGGCTTCACGGCGCCGAAGCGCGTGATGACGGCCACATGGCCCGAGGGCACGGTGAAGTAGCTGCCGATCAACACCGTCAGCAGCACGAGCACGAGGATGGAGACGGCGCCAATCTTGCCGGCGGTCTTGGCACCGCCGCTGCTGGCGAACTCCCCGCCGGAACCAGGTTGGGGGAAGCGCATGCTCATTGTTCGGACCTTTCTTAGTGGGCTGTGGGTTGGGGCTTGCGGGTTGCGCCGCGCTGGCGTGTAGGTACGGCAGCACAGGCGAGGCGCGACTGTACGCAAGCCGCAGCCCCGCACTCGCGCCGCTGCGACGAATGCGCCACACAGGGGCTGCAAGGCGCCGCACACGGGATGAACCGGTTGGGCGCTCGCGAGGGGTGTTCAAGGGCTGCGCGTGTGTGCAGCCCCGCTGGGGCAGTGCTTGCAGGCCATCTGAAGGGCAATCTTCAATGAGTCAAAATCGGCCGCTTTAGGTGGATGAAAGAATCATGCCAAGAAGCTCATCTGAATTGCGGAAGGCCGGATTATTCTTTCTCTAAATACATTGTTTTTGGCCACCTTGAATAAACCAAGCAAGCTGGCGACCGCTGGCTCGACGGCCCGTCCGGATGCGCTTCTGCAAGATGCGCAGGCCACAAACCCAGCGACGCCCGGCGTGGCGGCGCACTCGCCGAGATGGGGTTGCGCCCTAGCCTGCTTTGGGCAGGTGCAACGCACCTGCAGCACACTGCACCCGGCGCTAGAACAGGCTGCCCTGCACGCTCAGCGCCGCCGGATTGAACAGCGCCATGTTGAGCTGGCGCCGCTGCCGGTTCATGCCCAGGCGCCGGACCTGCGCCTCGAAGCGCTGGCGGATCAGCTCGGCCCAGATGCCCTCGCCCTTCATGCGGGTGAAGAAGTTGGGGTCATTCAGGCGGCCCGCAGTGGAGGCACCGACCGCGCCGGGGTGGGTAGGCGCCTCGCCCGGGATGCCGCGCATGTCGCGCAGGCGGTTGAGCACGCGCTCGGCGCGGTCTGGGTAGTGGGCGCGCAGCCACTGCACGAACACGTCTTTCACCTCCCAGGGCAGGCGCATGACGGTGTAGAAGGCGCTCTGGGCGCCGGCGTCGTGCGCGGCGGTCAGCACGCGCGCGAAGTCGTCATTCAAGAACGGAATGATCGGCGCCACGCTCACGCCCACCGGTACGCCGGCGCGGGCCAGCGCCTCGATCACCTTGAGCCGCCGCATGGGGCTGGGTGCGCGGGGCTCCAGCTGGCGGGCCAGCGTGCCGTCCAGCGTGACGAGCGTGATGTACACGGCCACGCGCTGCTCGGCCGCGGCCTCAGCCAGCTGCGAGAGATCGCGCAGGATCAGACCGCCCTTGCTGATGATCGTGAACGGATGGTGGGCCTGATTGAGTACTTCAATGACAGCGCGGGTGATGCCCCACTGCTTCTCGCAGGGTTGGTAGGGATCGGTCACGCTGCCGATGTTGATGACCTTGGGCGCATAGCTGCGGGCCTGCAGCTCCGCACGCAGCGCTTCGGCGGCATTGACCTTGGCGTACAGCCGGGTTTCGAAGTCCAGCCCGGGGCTCAAGCCCAGATAGCTGTAAGAGGGCCGCGCATAGCAGTACACGCAGCCGTGCTCGCAGCCGCGATAGGGGTTGATGGAGTAGTCGAAATAGACGTCCGGGCTGTCATTGCGGCTGATGATGCTGCGGACATGCTCGGCGGTGACCTGGGTCTGCAGCGCGGCGGGCTCGTCGTCTTCGTCCGTGTCGATGCCGGAGCGCAGCGGCGCCCAGCCGTCATCCACAGCCTCGCGCACATCGCGCTCGAAGCGGCCTTGCACGTTGCCCACCGCGCCCCGCCCGCGGAACAGACGCACCGGAGTGGCCACCGGCGGTGGCGCCAGGGCGTCGGGTTCAGCTTCACGGGTCAGGAGCGCGGGCATGCCTGCACTCTAGGCGATGACTGTTTATTTGTACAGTATATTTGCGGGGTAGCTGAGTCCGCCGTGGCACGCGGGCACATGCGCCCGAAGCTGCATTCACAGGACGTGCTGCCCGCACCCCAAGCGAGGCCTTGCAACCCCGCTCCCGAACAACCCAGGCTGCAAGCGCTTTTGCCGATCTGGCAACGCGCCCCGGGTGCAGTTGCGGCTTCGTCTATTCCTGAAAGAGGCAGATACAAAGCAACGCTTGATGGCGCCGACCCGCGCGCCGAACATAGCTATGCCCGTGTGCTTTGTTTGAAACTCTAGCTGGTGGGTCTCCACCCCGTCATTCCAGCCCTGCCCCGCAGTCATGTCTCCTGACTGCGCCCGGCACGACCTCCGGCACGCACCGCCACCCCTCGGATGTGCCAGCGAGGAGCGTTTCAGACACGGCCACGGGCAATTTCTTCTGTGCATTCACATGAAACGCCGGCATCCATTGCACGGCGCTCGCGAATCAGGGATCAGTCTGCCGTGTCTGTGTTCTGCCGTTTGCCCGCGCTGCTGCTGGCCGCACTATCTGTGCTGCTGACCAGCGGCTGCGCCACGGCACTCAAGAGCGAGACGCAGCCCGTAGACGTGGAACTCGTCAACGCCGACGGCAGCCGGTGGCGCACGCCGGCGGTCTGCACCGTGCGCAACTCCGCCCAGGAAATCAGGGGCAACGGCCCGATGTTCGATGTGAAGGTGGAGCGCTCCATGAGCGCCCTGCGGGTGGAATGCCGCGCCCGATGCGGCACCGTCGGCAGCACGACCGCCAGCAGCCGCACGGCCACGAGTTCTGGCACCGTGTTCGCCGGCATGACCGGCCTGGTGATCGACCATCTCTCCGGCAAGCTGTACGACTACCCGCGGGTGGTGAAAGTGGTGATGCAGCCCCTGCCGGACGCCCAGCCCGACACCACGCTCATGGCGGCACGCGATCGCGCCGTCAACGGCAGTTCCGCACGCGCCGCCGCCGCTGTCACGCTCAGCGGACCGGCCGCTGCGAGCGCCAGTGCCGCGGGCGGAACGGCACCTGCAGCGAGCAGCCAGGCCACCGCCGCCGCAGCGCGCTGATCAAGGCGGCGGAGGGTGCGCCTCGCCGCTAAGCAGCTAAGCAGCCAGACCGGCACGTCAAGCCGCGGCCTGCCTAGACCAGCGAAATCCGGAAGCGCAGCACCGAAGCGTCACCATGTGCACCCGGCTCGATAAACGTACCCACCTGCACGCCGCCGTTGCTCGTGATGACCTTCTGCGAGGGCAGGTTGTCCGCATCCGCTGTGAGGTCCACCCAGGCCAGCGCTTCAGCACGCGCATGCACCAGCATCTGCGCCAGTGCCTGCGTGGCGTAGCCGCGCTGGCGCTTCCAAGGCACCACCGCGTAACCGATGTGCCCGTGCACCCAGGGCGGCAGCTCGCTCGTGCCACGCTGCCAGCGAAAACCGATCGAGCCGCAGAACGCTCCACCGCCCTCGCCTGCACCCTCGCCGTGCACGTCACGCTCCCACATCCACATGCGAAAACCCGGCAAGCGCGGCACGGTGCGTCCATCGGCCAGGGTGACGGGCGCGCCGCGCGCCTCGCGGTCCGTGAGGCTGGCGATGAACTTCTCGGCGTCGCACTCGATGGCGGCCAGCTCCTCGGCCGCCGCAGCCGCGCCGCGGATGTTGTCTGCGGACCAGCCGGCACGCAGCGCGGCGGCATAGCTCTCCAGGTGCTGCATCTGCGGCGTGACGAGCTGCATGGTCAATGCGTTCATGGGTCAACCCTTGTAGGCACGAATGGCGGTGATGCGGCCCTGCGCATCGAAGTGCAGCGCATCCACGACCTCAAGCTCGATCGTTTCGTCCACCACGATGCGCAGCTGCGCGGCGGCACGTGGCGGGTGCTCGTCGGCCACTGCATACAGGTGCAGCAGCTCAATGTGCAGGGTTCGCACCGCGTCAAAGTTCTTCTGCGTCTCGGCCAGCACAGCGGCGCGGCCCTGCACGCGCAGGTTCCAGTCCTGCAGCACCACCTCGTCGGCCAGCATGCCGGCGATGGCGTCCAGGTCCTTTGCGGCATAGGCGGCGAGGTAGGCGCGCAGCTGCGCTTCCGGCGTGCTCATGCGCCCGGCTCAGCGGCGGCGCTGCTGGCGATCGGCGCGAAGCGGCGCTGCATCAGGCCATCGATCTCGACATCGCCCACGAACATCTCGAAGGGGCGTACCCACAGACCGGAATCGTTGTAGAGCGGCCGGTACAGCACCAGCGGCTCGTGCGTCTCGCTGTGGCGCGCCACCGCGATCACTTCATAGTCCTTGCCCTTGTAGTGGCGGTACCGGCCCGGCTCGATCGTGGGCAAGGGATTCAAGTCGCTCATGTGTTCCTCGTCTCGTGGCCATTGGCGCGGCCGCGCGCCTGCCTATGTTGCCAGCATGCAGCAGCACTGCACCGGTTCGGCTGCAAACCGCTTGCCTGCGCCAAAGGCCGGGCATCTGCACTAAATTGGTTCACCCGAGCTTCGGCCCAAGGCGAGTGTGCATGCGCGGCACGCGAGAGACGGTCGTCGTATCGGCGCTTTTTCCCGCACTGACTGAACCAGACTCTGCGCGACGTTCGCTGACCCAACCTGTGCCGCCCAGCCCCACGCCTTCACCGCAACGCAGTCAACGCACCTTCTGGATGGCCGTGCTCACGGGGCTGGCCATCACCGCCATCTGGACCACGCTGACATATCAGCAGGTCGAGCGCCGCGAGCGCGACCAAGTGTCCGCGGCGATCGCCGCCTTCGGCGCGCAGAGCCAGCGGCGTCTGAGCAGCTACGAAGACGTGCTCTACGGGGTGGACGACTACTTCAAGGCCAGCTCCGGCGGCGTGGACCGCCGGGAGTTTCAGCGCTTTGTCGAGCGCGCGCTGGCCCAGACCCAGGCTTTTGCATCCATTCAGTGGGTTCACTGGGTCAATGGAGCGGACCGCACTGCGCTTGAGGCGCGCGTGCGCGCCGAGGGCTTCCCGGACTTCGCGCTGCGCGAGCGCAAGAACGACACGAACGAAATCATCGTCGCGCCGGCCCGTCCACGGCATCTCGTGGCCGACTACATCGTGCCCTTCGAGCCCAACCGGCGGGTCCACGGCTACGACAGCTCCGGCAACCCGGCGCTGATGCTGGCCGCAGAGCGCGCCGAGCAGACTGGCAAGGTGGCCAGCAGCGAGCGCATCACCCTGGCGCGAGACGCCGCACCCATTCCTGCGGTGATCGCCTTCAAGACCGTGCCGAACAACCCGCCCCACGGCGGCGCCGGCTTTTCTGTGGCGGTGCTGCGCATCCCGGCCGTGCTGGCTGATCTCCAGAGCTTGACCGAACACCCGATTCGGCTGCGCCTGCGTGATGTCGATGCGCCGGACGGCGACCAGTTGCTCGGCGACACCGCCACCGACGACAACGGCTACGCGCCCTCCACGGCGCGCCGGGCCTGCGGCCCCAGCGGCTTCTGCACGGTCAATCTGAACTTCGGCGGCCGGCGCTGGACTCTGGACATGCAGCCCAGCCAGGCCTGGGCCGGCGCCAGCACATCGGCCGGCCGAGCGTTGCCCTGGGTCATCCTGCTCGGAGGCACCCTGCTCACCGCGCTGGGCGCCCTGCACCTGCGCAGCCGCCAGCAGGCGCTGGAACGCACCCAGGCCATGGCCTACGAACTGGCGCATTACCGCGACAAGCTTGAAGACGAGGTCCGTACACGCACCGCCGAACTCGTGGCCGCGCGCGACCAGGCCGATGCCGCCAACCGCGCCAAGAGCCGCTTCGTGGCCAACATGAGCCATGAGCTGCGCACCCCGATGAACGGCGTGCTCGGCAGTCTGCAGCTGCTGCCGCTGGAATCTCTGCCTGCGCAGTCCCGCAAGCTGGTGGAGACCGCGCAGCAATCCGGCGAGCTGCTGCTGGGCATCCTGAATGATGTACTGGACCTTTCGCAGATCGAGGCGGGCAGGCTGCAGATCATCAAGACCGTGGTGCAGCCGCAGACCCTGCTCAATGACACCCTGGCCCTGATGCAGCGCCCGGCCGCGGCCAAGGGCCTTGCGCTCAGCGGCACGGTGGCGCGCGCCGTGCCGGACGCCGTGCAGCTGGATGGGCTACGTGTGCGCCAGGTACTGATGAATCTGGTATCCAACGCCATCAAGTTCACCGAGATCGGCGAGGTGCAGGTGCATGTGAACTTTGCCCTGGCCAATGGCGAGCCGAACCTGGTGATCGAGGTCATCGACACCGGCCCCGGAATCCCGGACGCCGTGCAAGCCGAGATCTTCAAGCCCTTTGTGCAAGGCGATAGTTCCATGACACGGCGCCACGGCGGCGTCGGTCTGGGTCTGGCCATCAGCCAGCAGCTCATGCAGCTCATGGCCGGCCGCCTCAGCGTGCGCAGCGCCCCCGGCAAGGGCGCCACCTTCCGCATGGAACTGCCCGCACCGATCGCCGAGCTGCCGGCCGCGCCTGCGAGCGCAGCGACCGACACGAGTTCGGCAGCCACCCAGGCCGCGTCGGCCAATCCGGAAACACCCAACAGCGCCGCGGCCCTGCCCCATGTGCTGGTGGCCGACGACAACGCCATCAACCGCACGCTGATCGAAGCGATGCTGGCCGAAGTGGCGCGCATCGACCTTGCAGTGGATGGCGAGGACGCGCTGGCGCACTGCACGCGCGAGCGCTACGACCTCGTCCTGATGGACTGCCACATGCCGGTCATGGACGGCTTTGCCGCGCTGGCCGCCCTGCGCACCGGCACGGGTGCCGCCGGCCCCTTCAAGACGCCAAGCAGCACGCCCGTCGTGGCCGTGACGGCCGACGCCCTGGAGGGCGATGAACAGCGCTGCCTGGCGGCCGGGTTCGACGCCTACATGACCAAGCCGCTGCAGCGCGATCGGCTGCGCGAACTGGTGCAGGCCTACGCCCGCGTGCGCGACCAGACGCCGGCCTGATCGGCTCCAGCTCTGCCTTGCGCCGTGTCGCAGGTACAGCACAGGGCAGGCTGACACGATGCCGCGGCCTGAAGCTTGAGCACCGTGCTGTGTGCTCCACGCCGACCCAGAAACCATGGAATCTGGCCGTTATTGGTTTATTTTTATTCAACCAAAGTCGGCTTTCCGCTTTTCTATAGCGGCTTCTGGCCATTAATCGGCGACTCAAAATCTCGTCCGAAAACGCATCAAACCTTAGTCCGCCTTGATCCCCAGCCGCGCGATCACCTCGCCCCACTGCCGGCTTTCGGCAGCCAGCTGGCGGCCCCAGGCCTCGCGGTGAGCAGCGGGAGCTTGCGCATCCGGGCGGGCTTCGGGCGCCAGCGCCGCCAGCCGCATGCGCTGCCGCAGCTCCGGCTGCGCGAGGGCCGCGAGCACCGTGCGGCTCAGGCGCTCCACCGCGGCGGCGTTCATGCCGGCCGGCGCGAACAGGCCGTTCCACAGGCTGGCCTGCACCCGCGGGTAGCCCTGGGCCGCCGCCGATGCGATGCCGGGCGCCAGCTCGCTGGCCTGCGGGTCGCTGAGCGCAATGGCGTGCAGCTTGCCCGCGGCCACCTGCCCCTGCACATTGGACCAGGCCGTGAACAGCGCCTGCACCTCGCCTTGCACCATCGCTTGTATCGCACTGGGCGCGCCGTTGAAGGGAATGTGCACGATGAACAGACCCGCATCGGCCTTGAGCAGCTCCATGCTCAGGTGCGACATGGAGCCATTGCCCACGGAGGCGTAGTTCCAGCGCCCCGGCGCCTTGCGCACGGCGGCCACGAACTCCGGCAGCGTGCGCACATTCAGGCTGGCCGGCACCACCAGCACGTTGGGCAGGCTGCTCACGCGCGCCACCGGCTGCAGGTCCTTGAGTGGCTGGTACTGCAGGCCCGGCCGCAGGTGCTGCAGCGCCGTGATCGGCCCGTTGAAACCCATCAGCACCGTATGACCGTCCGAAGCGCGCAGCACCTCGGCCACGGCAATGGCGCCACCTGCGCCAGCACGGTTCTCCACCACGATGGGCTGGCCCAGCACGGGCCGCAGCGCATCGGCCAGCAGCCGCGCCGTGAGGTCCGGTGAACTGCCCGGCGGCGCCGGCACGATGATGCGCAGCGGCTGGCTGGGCCAGGGGGCGGTCTGCGCGAGACCCGCGTGCGCGGCGCCCAGGGTCAGGGCCGCTGCCGGAACGCCCAGGAGCAGACGGCGGCGCAGGGGGCTCACGTCGCCCCGTGGCAGTTCTTGTACTTCTTGCCGCTGCCGCAGAAACAGGGGTCATTGCGGCCGGGCGTGGCGGCCTTGCGCACAGGCGGGCGCGTCAGCGGCGGCGCCTCGTTGCGGTAGAAGTCGTAGGTGTCGTACACGGCCCAGATGGCCTGGGCGAGCCAGTCGTCCCGGCTCTCGCCCGCAATCTGCATGCCCTCGGGCCAGTCCGCCTTGGGGGTGGACAGCGCGATGAAGGGCCGCAGGATCTCGTCCATCGGCTCCTCGATCTCCTCGTGCTCCAGGCGCCAGTCCTCAGGCCAGGTATCGCCGGCCTCTAGAAAACCTGCAGCCCAGAGTTCACCGCGCTGCGGCAGCTCCTCGCCCGCCTCCGGCGGCGCGTCCTCGTCCTCGAAATCCAGCAGGATGGGGCTGAGCGCGCGCGGATCGGACAGATCCTTGAGGTCATCCTGCGCCAGCGCGTAGGCGATGTTGTTGGCCCGAAAGCGGATCAGCTCCAGAAAACGCTGCTCCTCGCGCTCGTCCGGGAACACCGGTGCGTCCTCAAGGCTGTCGGCACCGAGAATGACCGGCAGGTACTCGTCAAAGGCAATCGAGCGCGGACCGGCCAGCACGCCGGCCAGAAAGCCGTCGAGCATCTCCAGGGGCATGACGTCGGCGCCCAGTTCGTCGAGCTTGGCCAGCGCATCGGCCAGCTCGCCGCACATCTCGTCGGTGAACGGCGCATCCACATTGGAGCCGTAGCCCTCCAGCGGGCCGGGGCGTTTGTTGGGCTTGTTGGGGTGCGAGGGTCCGGGCATGGTGGGGCTTTCGCTTGGCCCGGCCGCAGGGCGCATGGCGAGCGGCGCGGGCAAAGGCTGCATGGTAGAGCCTTCGCCCGTGCCGGGCCTGTCGCACTCAGAGCTTGGCGATCACGGCCTTGGCCACTGCGGTGAGCTTGGCCTGCCCCTTGCCGATCTCCTTGGGCGCCCCGAACACACGCACCAGCTGGTCCCCCTTGAGTGCGTTGAGGATCTCGTCGCCGAAGCAGGCTGCATCGCCCACGCCATCGACCTTGCTCATGCCGCTGGCGGAAGGGCCGCAGTAGCCGTCGAAGCTCGCCTTGCCCATGGACCAGTACACCTCCACGCGCACGGTGTAGCCCATGGCGGTGTCGTTGGCGAAGTAGCGGCAGTTGGAGGACAGCGGCGTGGGGTCCACCTCCTTGGCCACCGTGACAGGTGCGCTGACGAGCTTGCCCAGTTCCTCGGCCGTGAGCAGCGCACAGGCCGCCTTGGCAGCCGGTGCGGGCGCTGGGGCCGGTGCTGGCGCAGGCACAGGTGCCGGTGCCGGGGCAGCGGCCGCCGGTGCGGGCGCGGGCGCTGGGGCAGGCTCCTTCTTGCCGCAGGCCGCAAGGGCACAGGAGGTGGCCAGGGCCAGGGCGAACAGACGGGTGGTATTCATTGCGGGATTCCTGATGAGTCGATGCGGGTCGGGCTGCGCCATGTCGGATGCAGCAGCGCAGCGAGCACGAATTTCAGCCGTCCGGCTGCTGCGGCGCTTCCCCCGGACAGGGGCTTGCGCAATGGCGGCGCGGGCGTTCCGGGAGCCGGCGTGCAGGGCGCGGGCGCGTGCGAATTCGGCCCGGCGCGCCCTAGACTCGGTGCCATGAACACCTCGGTCCCGCGCACTCGTGCACCCGCAAGCCGCCCAGGCGAGGCGGGTGCGCCCATGGACGCCATGGCTGGCGTACCCGAGGTCTTTGACGAACCCACCGACCGCGCCCGCTTCAAGCGCGTGGCGCACCGGCCGGGCATCGAGCTGTATCGCGCCCACATCGTCCACCACGCCTTCAGGCCCCACTGCCACGACGCCTATGGCCTAGGCGCGATCGAGCGCGGGATTGAGCGCTTTCGCTACCGCGGCAGCGAGCATCTGGCCGGCCCGGGGTCGCTGGTGCTAATGGACGATGACGAACTGCACACCGGCCGCGCCGAGACCGACGAAGGCTGGCGCTACCGAATGATCTACATCGAGCGGCCGCTGCTCAATGCACTGCTCGGCCTGCCCGAAGGCGCCAGCCCGCACTTTCGCCAAGCGGCTGTGGACGCCCCGACGCACGGAGCGCAGGCCACTGCATTGCTGGACGCCTTATGGACCGCTACCGAGGACCCGCTGCAATTCGATGGCCTGCTGGCCGAGTTTGCCCAGCGCATCGTGGCGCCCAATCTGCCGCCCGCCGGCGCAGAACAGGCCAAAGCCACCCACCGCGAACCGGTCTGGCTGCCGCGCGTGCGCGAGTACATCGAAGCCCATCTGCTCCACCCGCTGGATCTGGAGCGCCTTGCGCGTGAGGCCGGGCTGTCACCCTTTCACTTCCTGCGCAGCTTCAAGGCCGCGCTGCGCGTCACGCCCCACGCCTACGTGCAGGCCCGCCGCGTCTTCCGCGCCAAGCAGCTGCTGGCGCGCGGCATCCAACCCGCAGACGCCGCGACTGCCGTGGGCCTGGTCGATCAGGCGCATCTGTCGAAGTGGATGAAGGTGATGTTTGGGGTGACGCCGGGGGCGTATTCGAAGAGCATTCGTGGCTAGGAGGAGATACAAAGTTGAGGGTCTATCGATTTCTTGATGAGGAGTACGCGATCCGGTCCATTCAAGAACGTCGACTTAAGGTTTCGCGACTTGACGACCTCAATGACCCATTCGAGTTTCAGGTTGCGCTTGATCGAAGCTCCGCAGAGTCGATTGCCATCACAGAGACGCTAAAGAATCTCTCGGATCAGTGGGGAGTGCTCTGCTTCAGCAGAGGATGGGGGAACCCGGTCATTTGGAGCCACTACGCGCGCAAGCATTACGGAATTGCACTCGGGTTCGAAATCCCAGATGACGGCCCAATGACGGTGACTTATGCGAACGCGTTACCAGCGCCGCGATTCACTCGACGCGACGAGCGGACCGAAATCGACACGCAGTCAATTCAAGAAATACTGGCAACGAAGTTTGCTCACTGGCATTACGAGCAGGAAGTGCGTGCTTGGTACGAGCTTGAGTCTTGCACCCGAGAGGGTGACTACTACTTCAAGACCTTTTCCGCGGAGCTCAACCTTAGAGAGGTGATACTCGGTGCGCGATGCGCAGTTGCCGAGGCAGATGAACGACTGCGCCTCCTCGCCAGCTCAGTCACGGTCCGTCGGGCAGCACTCTCTCATGACCGATATGAGATGAAGTAGATCGAGGCGCCGCACGCAGCAATTGCGTACAAGCCCCGCCCCCGCCGCCCAGCCACAATCCCGGCATGCAAGTCACCTACGTCGATCGTGAAACTGCCGCCCTCCCCCGTGGCATCGCCTATGCCCTGGCCGCCGGCCTCATGTGGGGTCTGGTGTTCGTCGCGCCGGCCATGCTGCCGCAGTACCCGCCGGCGGCGCTGGCTTTCGGGCGCTACCTCGCCTTCGGGCTGATTGCGCTGCTGCTGGTGCTGCCGGACCGCGCGGCGCTGTCCCGCCTGACGCGGGCAGACTGGCTGGAGGCGCTCAAGCTCGCGCTGGTGGGCAACATCATCTACTACCTGTTTCTGGCCGCGGGCATCCAGGCGGCGGGCGTGCCCTTGGGCAGCGTGATCATCGGCACCTTGCCGGTGGTGATTGCGGTGTGCGCCAACTGGACCGACCGGCACCTGCCTTGGGCGCGGCTGGCGCCTTCACTGGGGCTGATGGCCACGGGCATTGCGCTGGTGAACCACACGGAGTTTGCGCGCATCGACGTGAGCGACCCCGCCCGCGTGCGCGCCTACTGGGTGGGTGGCCTGCTCACGGTGGTGGCCGTGGCCTGCTGGACCTGGTACCCGATCCGCAACGCGCGCTGGCTGCAGCGCCACCCTCACCTGGCCAGCCGCGCATGGGCCACGGCGCAGGGGCTCATGACCCTGCCGCTGGCGGCCGCGGGCTGGGCGGGTTTCATGGTCTGGCTGGAGTTTCATCCGCTGCCGGGCTTTGACACAGGACGATTTGATGCGGCGCTCGGCCCGGAGCCGCTGAAGTTCGTGGGTCTGATGTTTGCCATTGGTCTCTTTGCCAGCTGGCTGGGCACACTCGCATGGAACCGCGCCAGCCAGCTGCTGCCCACCTCATTGGCTGGCCAGCTCATCGTGTTCGAAACCCTCGCCGCCCTCGCCTACGGCTTCATGCACCGCGGCCAGTGGCCGGGCTGGATGACGGCCGGCGGCATCGCATTGCTGGTGGCTGGCGTGATCCTGGGGGTACGGGCGTTTCAGCGGCAGTCACAGGGCGCATAGCCCGGGATTGAAAATGAAGATCCGCCCCCAGAGCGCGTCTTCAGGCCAAAGTGGCTGAAAAGCCGCATGCGACAAGCGGAGAGCCCATGTCAGACCGCACGGGGCTTGCGCTGGCAGGCGCAAGCACTTGTCCGCGCACCGCGCATGCGCTGCGAAACCCGCGGACAAGCGGAGAGCCCATGTCAGACCGCACGGGGGCGAGGCTTGTATGCCTGCACGCTCCTACTCGGCAGCAACAGCTTCGGTACGTGCAGCCTCAGGCTGCTCATCACCCGCAGGCCGCAAGCCATAGGCCGCCACCAGCGCCCACACATGCGGCGGCACCATGTGGCGCAGGCGGCGCGGGTGCTCGCGGCGCAGGTGGACCACGGTCTCGCAGGCCTTCATTTCCACGCGGGCACGGGCAAATTCCAGCCCGCGCGGGCCCACCTTGGGCATCAACCAGCCGACGATCGGCCGCAGCCAGTTGGGCATCTTGCGCAGGGGCAGGCCGCCGGCGGCGCGCTCCACATTCGCCAGAAAGCCCTTCACAGGCCCGGCGCGCTTGCCGGCGCTGGCGGGCGATTCCAGCACCAGCTCTTCGCCCAGGCCCTCGAGCACCTCTGCACCGCGCCCGTTGCGGACGATTACCCACTGCTGGCCGGTGCCGCCCATGTAGCCCACGGTCACGTCGGCCAGCACATTGGTGTAGTCCACACAGGTGCGGCAGGTGAGCGGGAAGAAGTCGGCCGGCAGCTCGGAGAGCGGCAGCTGCAGGAAGGGAATGGCGCGTACGCGGCCGTCTTTGAAGCGCAGTTCCACGTGGTAGTCCGCACGGAACTCCAGGTAGGTGATGCTCGCGGGGTCGGCGTCGATGTACTGGCCGATGCGCTCCAGAAAGGCATGGAAGTTGGCGGTGGTGGTGTTGTCCGAACAGGGCGTGCCGATCACCGTGAGGCTCTGCAGGCCATGCTCGCGCTGGAGCTGGGCTTCGATGCTGCGCAGGGCGTAGATCTGGCAGGGGATGCCGATGACGGCCAGCCGCGTGTGGCCGGCAGCCAGCGCGGGCTCGATGAGCGAGAGCAGCGGCGCATAGCCCATGCGCATGCCGCGGCAGGCGGCCATGCCCTCGGGCTGGGTCACGATCACCGGCATGGGCTTCCATGCGTCGTCCGGGTCCGGCGCCATACAGAGCACGGCATCCACCTCGCCGCGCTCAAGTAGGCCTGCAGCCAAGCGGGTGGTGATGCCCGTCCACTGCGCCCCGGCCAGCGGCGTACGCAGCCGGGCGCGGAACATGCCCTGCATGGGGCCGAAATGCAGTTCATCGGGCCGCGCGGCATCTCTGGCGCGGCCGTGAACAGCCGCTTCCATGCGGCTGTAGTTGGGCACGGTGAACTGGCAGGCGCTGCCGCATTCACGGGCCAGCGCCGTGCGGGACAGGCCGCAGTCTGTGCACAGGCCGCGGGCGGCGGCTTCAGGCGGCTTGGGGGCCCAGACGATGGGATGCGTTGCAGCGAGGGCCGGATCAGGCGCGTTCATCCAGCCACGGTAAGCCAAGCTGCGCAGGCTGCCTAGCAAGAAGCACGCAGTGCTTGCGCCGTGTCAGCCACGCCCTCAAGCCGCGACGTGCCGCAACGCCGCCTGCATCGCACGGTCGGTGCCTGCGGCCAGGTCGCGCGCGGTGCGTACAGCAAGCACGTCGGGCGAGTAGCCGGCATCGGGCGGGTTGCCCGGCGCGAAGTAGCCGATCAGGGGAATGTCCGCCTCAATCTGCGTGGCGGGCAGGGTCATGAAGAAGAAGGCCCCGCCGTTGATGCCGCGCTGGTTGCCGCCGGTGGGCTCGCCAATGAGCGTGGCCAGCCGATGGCGGCGCACGATGCCGTTGAAGCGGAAGGTGGCCGAGTGGTTCGCAGCGTCCACCAGCACCGCGGTGCGCCCGGTGAACCGCGGGCCCTTGGGCTCGATGCGGTCGCTCGTGTCGGACTCGCGCTTCAGATGCAGGAAGCCCTCTCGGCCCCCGGTGGGGGGTTCAGGCTCGGCGTCCTTGCCCAGGGTGCGGAAACTCCGGTCCCAAGTGCTCATATAGGGCACGAGGTCGGCGGGCACCTCGCGAAAGCGAACGAGGCGCCGCGGGCTCTGCACCTCGATGGGCGCATCGATCAGGCGGGCGAGGATCTCATCGCCGCAGTCCAGCCCGCCTTCATTGCCGCGCAGGTCGATGATGAGGCCACGCGCCTTCTCGCTGGCCAGCTGCTTGAAGACGCCGTCCAGCCAGGCTTTCCAGTCCCAGCGCGTGTTGTAGACCGCCCAGCCGGGCATGGTGAGGGTGCCGACGCCCTGGGCGTTGATGGCGAAGGTCCAGCCCACGGGGGTACCGGCGTCTTTCAGGCGGGCCGCATCCGCCTGGCGCTGGTTCTGGTGCTGGGTCTTGCGCGCAGCGGCGTCCATGGCGGGCAGCTCCAGCGTGCGCCGGCTGCCGTCCGGGCGGCGAGCCAACACCCGGTGCACGGACTGCGCCGGGTGCAGCAGGCCGTGGAAGACATCGAAGGTCTCGATCTCATCGGCGCCGTCCGCACTCAGCAGACCGGGTTGCATGACATTGTTGTTGCCATCCACGCGCACCAGCGGCACGAGCTGCGCGAGCAGTGCAGACGCACTCTGGCCGTTCAGACTTTCGATCACGCTGCCGCGCGGGATGTCGGCCGCATGCGCGAGGCCGTCCGTGACCACCATCTCGCCACCAATCCATGCAAAGCGCAGCGGCAGGATGTTGCGCCCTGCAAAGAGCGCCTGCTTGGTGGTTGCTGGCTGGTTGTAGAAGTTCAGGTAGGTGTGACCGCAGCGGATGCTGGCCAGCAGCGCAGACAGATCCAGGTAGGCCTGCGCCAGCGTCTTGGGTTCACGGAAGCGCTGGTCCAGCGCATCGAAGCGCGCCGCCATCTGCGCCGGGCTGTTGTAGCGGTACAGACCGGGATGCAGGGTCTCGAAGGCGCGGCGCAGCAGGGCAAGGTCGCTGCGCATAGCGTCTGGCGTGAGCAGCGGGTCCGGGGTCTGAGCAAAGCCGGGCGCAGCGCACAGTGCCGCCAGGGCGCCGCCGGCTTGAAGGAAGGTTCTGCGCTGCATGTCAGGCTCCGTGGTGGGATGCCTGCATCTTGCACGGAGCAACGCACCGCGCACAGCGTGATGGGCCGGAATGAGGGATTCCGGCTCTGGATCGCGAAAGCGCGGTGACTGTACGGTGACCGCGGGGTGATTGGACGGCGAGGCGGCAGCCTACGCCGCGCTGCCCTGCCCCGCCCTTACTTGCCCTGCACCATGCGCATGATGGAGCCAGCGTCCAGCGTGCGGGACTTCTGCTGGATCTGCGGCATGTACTCAGCCTGCAGCTTCTTGGCCGGGCCGAGCAGGCTGTCGAAGGTGTCCTTGAGTACGGCGGTGTTCATCTGACGGCCGCCGCCGTAGTACCGCTTTGCGAGCTGCCCCAGGGCATAGGTGGTGGCAAAGCTCATGGCAATGCCCGTGCCCGCACCGACGATCTTGCCCGCCGTGCGGCCCACGTACTTGCCCACCAACCCGCCCAGCAGCTTGCGGCCGAACTGCTCCACGTACTGCCCGGCCAGGCCCACGCCGGCCGTGGCAAGGAATTCCTTGACGTGACCCTTGTCCAGCTCCACGCCATGTACCTTGCCCACGGCATAGACCATTTTCATCTGCATCGGGATGATGGCCATGCTGGCCCAGCTCTGCGGCAGCAGCTCCAGCGCGCCGCAGAGGATGGAATAGTTCAGGATGCTCTTGTCGAGTTCGGCCTCGCTCACGCTGGGCTGCACGCGCACCACCGGCCCGGCACCGCCGACAGGCGCAGCGGCCACCGGCAGCGCCGCGGGCGCGGGGACGGAGATCATGGCGCCCGCCAGCGCACCGGCGCCTGCGACAGCGGCCGTTGCCAGCACCGGGCCTGCGCCAAGGCTGGATGCTGCCGGGGCAGGCGCTGCGGCTGGGGTCTTGACCGGATCATCCAGAAACTGCGCGAAGGCGTCGGCCTGCTGCTCCACGGCCTGGGCCTGGGGCGAGTCCTGCAGACCCAGCGCAGCCTTGAGTTCTGCAAGGAACTTCTTTTCGCTGGCGCTCTGGCTGCCGTCGGCATCGGCCACGCAGACCGCCATCTCGTAGGCCAGCAGCTTGTGTTCGGGGCTGCTCAGGGCAGTGACCGCGTCGGCCAGCTTTGCGCGCTTGAGGATGACGTCCTGCACCAGCTTGGGCAGGTCGATGCCCGGGGCGCTGCCGGCGAGCGAGCTGGCGAGGTCGCGAATGGCCTGCCGCTCGGCGTCGGCCTTGTTGCCGTCAGCCAGGGCGGTGAGCATGGCGATGGTGAGGATGGCTTGCTGTTCACTGGCTTGCATGGAGGCGCTCCGGCGCAAATGAAGTTGAGATTCGAATGGGCCGCAGGCTAGCGGGGCCGCGGGCTGTGCGGCACGGGGGCAAACCCCGGATGCGACGAGCGAGGGACAGCGCGGGATGAAGCGGGTTCCATACCCCGATTCGGAAAGTGAGATTGGCTCTGGTGGCTGACCTCCAGACCAAAATGGCTGGAAAGCCGCATGGGACAAGCGGAAACACGCTGGAAGTTCGCCATAGTGTCCAGGGACGAACATGCGCAAGCTGCTCCACCGGCACGAGAGAGCCATCTGGCAAGCGCCTGTTTCAGCGGCTCGCCGGGCGCCGAGGGCAACGCTACAGTCGGTCGCACATTCAGGAGGCCGTCCATGTTCACCATCCCCACCCTAGCCCGCTCGCTGCTTGTGGCTGTCGCCCTGGCCTGCGCCAGCGCAATCGCCCCGCCGGCCCACGCCATCGGCGCCGAAGAACCGCCGCCCAACATGCCTGCGGAGAAAACGGACCTCTCGCCCGTTCGAGCGCTGATCAAGCAGGGTGACTACAAGGGCGCCATCGCGCGCCTGAACAAGATGGCCGAGGCCGACAGCAAGAACGCCGACATCTACAACCTGCTGGGCTACAGCCACCGCAAGAGCGGCAACCTGCAGGCGGCCTTTGCCAACTACAAGACGGCGCTCGACCTGAACCCCAAGCATCTGGGCGCGCACGAGTACATCGGCGAGGCCTACCTGATGAACAAGCAGCCCGAGCAGGCCGAAAAGCACCTGGCCACTCTGGCGGCGTTGTGCGGCAAGGGCTGCGAGGAGTATCAGGATCTGGACAAGGCCATCAAGGCCTACCGCAGCAAGAACCGCGCGGCGCGCTGAGCCGCCTGCGCGCCAGACGCCCGCCCCGGGCGCGCAAATACTGCGACGTCCGCCCCGGGTCAATCCCTTGAGCATCCCTGATCCGCACGTCCCCCGTGCGGCGCAAGCCATCTTTCGGTGCTTGTGAGCCGTGGGCGGCCGCGCGACGCTGCGCGGCACCGTACTTCCGTACGAACTCACGCTCAGGGAGAACTCGCATGACACCCCCCCGCATCGCCTTGGCCGCGGCTGCACTCACCGGCCTTGGCCTGCTTGCGCCAGCCATGGCGCAGACCGCCTGCACCGCTGGCACCTTTGACGCTGCATTCGGCCCGGCCAGTACCGGGGGCTTTGTGCCCGTGGGCGCGCGCCTTGCCTTTGTGCCCAACAGCCCGGGCGGCAACACCGAAGGCCTGGACTACACCGGCACCGGGCAGATCGTCACGGGCGCCATTGGCGGGGCCGACGGCCTGGGGTCCGGCATCTTCAACGTGGCGCGCTTGACGGCGGGCGGCAGCCTGGATCTGCCCTACGGCGGCGCTGGCGTGGTGGCGCCCTTCGGGACACCCAGCGACGTCCCGCTGAGCAGCCTGTCGCAGCAGACCCGCCTGGACGCCAGCGGCAACACGATCGCGGTCCGAGCCTGGGGGGACCGCATCACGGTGAACCGCTTCAGCCCGGCCGGCCAGCCGGACTTCAACTACGGCGCAAACGGCGCGGCATCGGTCACGCTCACGGTGGTGTTTCCGCTGCTGGGCCTGAACGTGCTCGCCGACGGCTCGGTGCTGGTCGCCACTACGGCGCTGAACACCCTCAACCAACAGCAGGCCGTGGTGGTGAAGTTCACGCCGGCCGGCCTGCCGGACAACACCTTTGGGACGGCCGGCATCCAGTGGCTGAGCCCGGTGGTGGTGGGCGGCGGTGCGAGCAATTTGAGCCGTGCCACGGATGTGCTGCCGCTGGCTGGCGGGCAGCTGCTGGTGGCCGGCCGCGCCCGGGGCGCACCCGGCCCCTTCAGTGGCTTCATTGCGCGGCTGAACAGCAACGGCACGCTGGACACGAGCTTTGGTACGGCAGGCTACGCCGCCTATGACTGGGGCGGGGGCCGCAGCACCCTGGTGCGCAAGCTGGCGCTGCAGTCCGACGGCCGGATCATCGCGATCGGCACCGCGCTGGACCTCAGCGGTGCTGGCCTGAACTCGGGCGTGGTCATGCGCGTGCTTGCCAACGGCGCGCTCGATGTCAGCTACGGCACGGGTGGCCTCACCCAGATCACGGGTCCATTTGGCACGAACCTCTTCAACGTGGCGCTGCAAAGCAACGGCAAGGCCGTGGTCTCGGGCGCGCAGTTCACTGCGGCCGACTTCAGCACCCAGGCCGGTCTCGTGGCCCGCTTGACGGCCACGGGTGCTCTGGATTCGGCATTCGCCGGCAGCGGCGTTGCCACCTACAGCGCACCCGGCGCCAGTTCGACCGGCGGCGGGGCGCTCGCCATACGCAGCAACCGGGTCGCTGTCACATCCAACGTGACCTACGGCACGGGCAACACCAGTCAGTTCGGCACCGTGGTGCTGCGCTACGACATTGGTACCGGCACGGGCTGCCGCTGACGCGGGGCATGGTCATGCACATGCATCGATCCGTACACGCCCTCGGGCAGCGATCGCGCGGCTGCGGGCTTGCGGCGGCTGTGGGCTGGGCTGCTGCACTTCTGCTCACTGCCTGCGGCATGGAGCCCCCAAAGCCTGCAGCTGCCGCACCGCAGCTGGCCTTTGCGGAGCCTGCAGGCGGGCCGCTGGCGCTGCAGACGGGCAGCAGCCTAGTGCTGGTGTTCGATCAGCCGATCGACCCCGGCTCGACCGCGGGCATCCGCCTGCGCGCAGGCGATGCAGACGTGGCCCTGGACGTCCGAACCGTGGGCAATGCGGTCCAGCTCATTGCCCGCAGCATCGGCACCGGGCCGATCGAACTCCAGGCGGACGGTCTGCGCGGCCGCGACCATGGGGTCCCGGCGGCACCGGTTCGATTGAGTTACCTCGCCGCGCCCCAAGGCGTGGCGGCGGTTGCGGCCAATGCGCCAACAGCAGCAGCCACCCTGCCGCTGCTGCCCGCGGCGCCGCCAGGCAGTCCGGCGGCTTCAGCACGGCCGGCGCCTGCATCGCATGGGGTGCCGGCGCCATACACAGTGCCCGCTCAGGGTGAGCGGGCCGTGCCGCTGCAGGCCGCGCTCTAGTCAGCTACCCCGCCATTCACCGCAGGCGTGACCGATGCCGCAGTCTGCACCTTCGCCAGGCGGGGGTGCATCACGGCACGCCACAAGGGCGGCACCCAGGCCAGCAGCACCATGGTGGCGTAGCCAAAGGGCAATTGCGGCGCAGCAGGCGTGGCGCGAAGCGCCTCGAAGGGACGCTCCGGGTGGGCGTGATGATCCGCATGGCGCTCGAGGTTGAACAGGAAGGCATTGGAGAGCCATTGATCACCGTCCCAGCTGTGGGCATGCGCGACCGGCTGGCCGCGCTCTCGCGTCAGGCCGTAGTGCTCCAGATAGTTGGTGGTTTCGAGCAGCAGCACGGCAATCAGCGCCTGCAGCACCCAGAAGACCAGCCCGGCCCAGCCGGCCAGCACACAGGCCAGCGCAGCGTAAGCGGCCGAGAGCGCCGTGAGCTGCCAGACACGGTCATGCAGTACCGACAGGCCGCGATGCTCGCGGCGCATCACTTCAAGCTTGAGCGCGTGGGCGAAGCTGCCGTATAGCGACCGGACCCAGAAGGCGTAGACGTTTTCGCCAAAGCGCGCGGTTGCCGGGTCGTCGCGGGTGCCGATCCGCACGTGATGCCCGCGGTTGTGTTCGATATAAAAGTGGCCGTAGCCCACCAGCGCCAGGCCGATCTGCGCCAGACCGCGATCCAGGCGGCCCGGCCGATGGCCCATCTCGTGCGCGGCGGTGATGCCGATGCCACCGGTGGCTGTGCCGACGCTGGCCGCAAGCAGGAGCAGTGCGGCTGGTGACAGCTCGGGCGCCACGCTCACTCCCCAGATCACCAGCGCATACAGGCCCGGCACCGTGACACGCGGCAGCCAGGCCACCCAGCTGCGTTGGACATTGGTGCTGGCTGCGGGTGCAGACCAGCTTGGGCGCGGGCCGATCAGCGCATCCAGCAGCGGCAGAACGGCGTAGACCAGCAGCAGCGTCATCCAGGGCAGACCCTTCTGGAACCAATGCCAGGGTCCGATGATCAGCAGCAGCGCCAGCAGGAAGCGAAGTCCGTTCATTCGCTTGTTATACGGTGGCTTTCCCCAAGGGCCAATGATCCACCTGCTGCGGATGCGTGCGGCACAATGCCAGCACCTTCAACACCTGCCGCCAGCGAGCCGCGGGCTCTCCCAAGCATTCAAGACCATGAGCACACTGGACCAAGCCGCCCTGGACACCCTGTTCTTCAACGCCCGCACCCACAACGGCTGGCAAGACCGGCCCGTGGATGACGCACTGCTCAAGCGCCTGTTCGACACGCTCAAGTGGGGCCCGACGAGCGCCAACTGCTCGCCGCTGCGCATCCAGTTCGTCAAGAGCGATGCCGCCAAGGCGCGTCTGGTGCCCCTGGTGATGCAAGGTAACCAGGAGAAGGTGCGAACCGCACCCGTGACGGCCATCCTGGGCATGGACATGGCGTTCTACGAGCAGCTGCCCAAACTCTTTCCGCACACCGATGCGCGCAGCTGGTTTGCGGGCAACGAGGAAGTCATCCGCAGCACCGCGTTTCGCAACAGCAGCCTGCAGGGCGGCTACTTCATCCTCGCCGCAAGGGCGCTGGGCCTGGACTGTGGGCCGATGAGCGGATTTGATGCGGCCAAGGTCGACGCCGAGTTCTGGGGCGGCACTACGGTCAAGACCAACTTTGTCTGTAGCCTGGGCTACGGGGACCCGGCCAAGCTCTTTGGCCGCAGCCCCCGATTTGAATTCGACGAGGTGTGCAAGATCGTCTGATCGCGGTAGGCGGGCTGGTGACCCCGTGATCGGGGGATTCGCCCGCTCGCGGGCCGGATCGACACTCCGGGGGTTCTTTCCGCCCCGGGAGCAACCATGCCGATCTTCACCAAGTACCTCACTGCCGAAGGCTTCAACAAGAGCGTCAATACCCTGAGCGACTACATGGCAGGCGTCCTCGCCTGCCTGCAGGGCCGCGTGGGTGGCGAGCCGCTGTACCGCACCCGCGTGCCCATGCTCAACACGCGGATGTCCGAATGGCTGGGGCAACGCAAACTCGGGCCGCGCAAGACCGAGAAGATGGTCGCGCTCGGCGGCGAAGGCGATCAGTTCATCCAGTTTGCAGACCAGCTCGTTGAAGAGACCATCAATGCCGTCCTGCCTGCTCCGCCGCGCGCACCGCAGAACATCAGCTTCACGCAGATCCCGACGGGCAAACTCGTCTACGGCAGCACGCGAGTGCAGGGGCTGGTCACCGCGGACGCGAACATCAAGACCAAGATCGCGTCGGTGTATTCCATGGGCAAGACCTACACCGGCCACGGCCCCACGATCAGCCTCGGCATGGGCGCCCTGCACTGCCACGTCGGCAACGGTGACGGCATCGGCTTCAAGTGGGTTGCCGACGTCCTGCACATTCTGGCGTGGGGCCAGAAAAGCGACTCGGCAGGCGCCGGAACGTCCGGCTACAAGTGGACGACTTGAAACGGCTTATTCATATGGAAATGACCGAAATCGATCTTATTTGAAGGGTAAGCTCGGCCAATTTCCGCTTGCATCATGCGAAAATTGGCAAATCTCCATACTCTAAAAATACGTCCGAATTTGACCGATCAAGCAGTCGCGCGACGCTGCCGTACGGCCTCAAACAAGCACACGCCAGCTGCCACAGAGACGTTCAGGCTTTCCACGCTGCCTGCCATCGGGATGCTGACGAGCTGATCGCAGCGCTCACCTGTCAGGCGGCGCATGCCCTCACCTTCCGCGCCAAGCACGAGCGCCGTGGCGCCGCGCAGGTCGGCATCAAAGAGTGTGGTCTTGGCCGCGTCGCTCGTGCCGGTGATCCAGATGTTGCGCTCCTTGAGCTCTTCCATGGTGCGAGCCAGGTTGGTCACCGCGAAGTACGGCACCGTATCGGCCGCGCCGCTGGCCACTTTGCTCACGGTGGCATTGATGCCGCAGGAGCGGTCGCGCGGCGCGACCACAGCGTGCGCCCCGGCACCGTCAGCCACGCGCAGACAGGCGCCGAGGTTGTGCGGGTCGGTCACGCCGTCGAGCAGCAGCAGCAGCGGCGGCTCTGTAAGCGTATCGAGCAGGTCGTCGAGCGAACGAGCGAGTTCGACCGTGTCGGCCTGCGCAACCACGCCCTGATGGCGGCTGGTGCCTGCCATGCGGTCGAGGCGTTCGCCGTCGACCTGATGCACGCTGAGCTTGAACTCGGCCGCCAGGCGCAGTAGATCCTGCATGCGCTTGTCGTGCCGGGTGGTCTCGACGTAGATCGCCTTGACGCTGGCGGGTGCGGAGCGCAGGCGCGTCCGGACGGCGTGGAAGCCGAAGAGCAGTTGGGGCTTTGACATGGATGATCTGTTTGACGGGTCAGCGGCGTCCGCGCTTGTTCTTGGCGGCGCTGCGGCGCGCCATGTTCTTGGTGGCAGCGCCCTTCTTGAAGGCCGTTTCCTGCTGCTTGCCCTGCTTGCGCGACTCGATCGCCTGCTTGACCGCCGGCGTCTTGGCCTTGGGGCCCTTGAGATGCTTGGCCGGCCGAGCAGATTTGCGGCCCGCACCTGAGTCGTCCGCCTGCTCAGCCTGAGCACCGGGGCTCTTCACCAGCCGGAAGTCCATGCGGCGTGCCTCGATGTCCACGCGCGCCAGCTGCACGTGGATGCGGTCGGTCAGGCGATAGCGGATGCCACTGTGCTCACCGCGCAGCTCGTGCATGCTCTCGTTGAACTGGAAGTACTCGGTGCCGAGTTCGCTGACGTGCACCAGGCCGTCCACATAGAGCGAATCGAGCGTGACGAACACGCCGAACGGCGCCACGCCGCTGATGGTGCCGCTGAACTCCTCGCCCACGCGGTCGCGCATGTAGTAGCACTTGAGCCAGGCGGTCACGTCGTTGCTGGCTTCGTCGGCGCGCCGCTCGTTGGCCGAGCAGACCAGGCCCAGCTTGTCCCAACGGTCATGTGCAAAGGCCGCAGCTTCCTTCTTGCTGCGCGGTGCGGGCAGCTTGCGCTCGCCGGCATCGCCGCTGGGCGTGTAGCTCTGCTTGCCCAGGATGGCCTTGAGCACGCGGTGCACCAACAGGTCCGGATAGCGGCGGATCGGCGAGGTGAAGTGGGCGTAGGCCTCGTAGGACAGCCCGAAGTGGCCAGCATTGTCCGGGCTGTAATGCGCCTGCTGCAGGCTGCGCAGCAGCATGGTCTGCAGCAGCTGCGCGTCCGGCCGCGGCGTGATCTTCTTCATCAGCGCGGCATAGTCCTTGGCCTGCGGGTCGTCACCGCCGGTGAGCAGCAGGCCGACGGTCTTCAGAAATTCGCGCAGGTTCTGCAGCTTGTCGGGCGTGGGGCCTTCATGCACGCGGTACAGAGCCAGCTGCTTGTTGCGGTGGATGAAGTCGGCCGTGCAGACGTTGGCCGCCAGCATGCACTCCTCGATCAACTTGTGGGCATCGTTGCGCACGCGCGGGATGATGCGCTCGATGCGACCCACGGCGTTGCACTCGATATAGGTTTCCACCGTCTCGAAGTCGATGGCGCCGCGAGCCACACGGGCCTTGGCAAAGGCGCGGTACACCTCATAGAGCTGCTCAAGCTGCGGAATGATGGCCTTGCGCTTTTCGCGCGCCGGCGCGGTGGGTTGCGACAGGATGGCCCATACCTCGTTGTAGGTCAGCCGCGCGGCCGAATGCATGACTCCCGGGTAGAACTGATAGGCGTGGATGGCGCCTTCGGCCGTGACCACCATGTCGCAGACCATGCACAGGCGGTCCACGTCCGGATTGAGCGAGCACAGTCCGTTGGAAAGCTTCTCCGGCAGCATGGGGATGACCCGGCGCGGGAAGTACACGCTGGTGGACCGCAGACGGGCATCTGCATCAAGCGCGTCGCCGTCCTGCACGTAGTGACTCACGTCCGCAATCGCCACCAGCAGCCGGAAGCCCGGCTGGGCGGTCTTGCCGCGGCCGATCGTGCAGGGCTCGCAGTACACCGCGTCGTCGAAGTCGCGCGCGTCCTCGCCGTCGATGGTGACCAGCGGGACATCACGCAGGTCCACGCGGCCGGCCAGATCCACATCGCGCACCACATCGGGCAGCGCCGCGGCCTGCTTGCGCGCGGCGTCGCTGAACTCGTAGGGCACATCAAACTTGCGCACGGCAATCTCGATTTCCATGCCCGGGTCATCGACCTCGCCCAGCACCTCGACCACGCGGCCCAAGGGCTGGCTGTAGCGCGAAGGCTGCTGCACGATCTCGACCATCACCACCTGACCGGGCTGTGCGCCGCCACTCTCTGTGGGCGGCACGAGGATGTCGTGCTTGATGCGCTGGTCTTCCGGCACCACCACCGTGATGCCGCGCTCCGCGATGAAGCGGCCGACCAGCTTGTTGGTGCGGCGCTCGATGACCTCGGCAATCACGCCTTCGGGCTTGCCGCGCCGGTCCACGCCGATCTGCTTGGCGAGCACGCGGTCGCCATGCAGCACCTTGGTCATTTCCTTGGCGGGCAGGTAGAGATCCGGCCCGCCATCGTCACGGATCAGGAAGCCGAAGCCGTCCCGATGGCCCTGCACCTTGCCGGCGAGCAGATCGATTCGCGAGGGCAGCAATACGTGCCCCTTGCGGTTCACCAGAACCCGGCCCTCACGTTGAAGGGTTTCGAGCAGTGCTTCAACCTGTGCGGTTTCAATGGCCGCAAGGCCCATGCTGCTGACGAGATCCGGCAGCGCGACGGGCGCCTGCGCGGCGGCCAGCGCCGTCACAATGGATTCAGCGCTCAGCCCCGTGCCCGCGTTGCGGTTGGCCGTTGTTGTTGTCTTTCTTGGCATATGTCTCTTGGATGCAGCCTGCCCAAGGCGCGGGCGGGCCAGAATTTGACCGGGCAGAAAAATCGCCTATACTCTTTGTCTCACCTGCCCAGGTGGCGGAATTGGTAGACGCACTAGTTTCAGGTACTAGCGCTGCGAGGCGTGGAGGTTCGAGTCCTCTCTTGGGCACCAAATATAAGGCCAGCGAATGCTGGCCTTTCTCTTTTCTGCCCTAGAAGCAGAGCGCCTGCGCGCTTTGCGTGGGGACTCGAAAGCCGAGACTAGCAAGCCTTGCCGGGCTCGCGCAGGACGTGACCGAACCCGGCCCCTGCCGCTTGCGCTACGGCTCAGGCAGCCCTGCCCTTCTTGACCCATGCAGCAAGCTGATTGGGCCGCAGGGTGTCGTAGTCCTCAAAGGGTTGATGAATCCACGGGTTCGTCGCGAGGTGGTCGACGTAGTAGTCCGGCTTGACCTTGCTGCAGGCCTTCCACCAGATGACGGCGGTGCGCACTTCAGTCACCTGCCTGTAATGCTCGCGCAGGTGCATGCCGACACGCTCAAGCGTCACGCCTGAGTCCACCAGGTCGTCGACCACCAGCACGCGCCCGCCGAACTCGCCCTTGGTCATGGTGATGTACTTGGAGATGTCCAGATCACCCTGCATCTTGCCGCCGGCGTCCCGATAGGAGCTGGTCGAGAGAATTGCCAGCGGCACATCGAAGATGCGCGACATCACATCGCCCACGCGCAACCCGCCGCGCGCGAGACACAGGATCTGATCAAACGCGTAGCCCGACTCATGCACGATGAGCGCGAGACGCTCAACGAGGTGGTTGTAGTCGTCCCAGGTGACCCACAGGTCGGAATCCGTGCTGTGCGACATGCGAGCCTCAGTGCGCCAGAGTCTTGTACGGATGGCGCAGCACAATCGTATGCTCTCGATCCGGACCGGTGGAGACCATGTCGATCGGCACGCCCGCCAGCACTTCGATGCGCTTGAGATAGTCGCGCGCCGCCTGGGGTAGCTTGTCCAGCTCCGTGATGCCGGCGGTGGACTGTGACCAGCCGGGCATGGCCTCGTAGATCGGCTCACAACGCGCCAGATCGTCAGCCCCTTGCGGCAGGGTCTCGATCAACTTGCCGTCGAGTCGGTAGGCCACGCAAAGCTGCAGCTCCTCAATCCCGTCGAGCACATCGAGCTTGGTGATGCACAGGCCGGACGTGCCATTGATGCGGTTGGATCGGCGAAGCGCTGGAATATCGAGCCAACCACAGCGCCGGTAGCGCCCGGTTGTCGTACCCCGCTCTGCACCCACAGTCGACAGGTGATGGCCCACCGTGCCTTCCTTGAAGATGTCCAGCTCTGTAGGGAACGGGCCACCGCCAACGCGAGTGCAGTAGGCCTTGACGATGCCCAGTACGTAGTGCAACTTGTCCGGGCCCAGGCCGCAGCCCGCCGCCGCGTTGCCGGCTACCGTGTTGCTCGACGTCACGTACGGGTAGGTGCCGTGATCCACGTCCAGCAAGGTGCCTTGTGCGCCTTCAAACAGCAGGCGCTCGCCACGGGCGCAGGCGTCGAACAGTAGGTTGGGCACGTCCGCCGCCATGGGCAACAGCTCCTCGCCCTGCTTGAGCGCGGCGTCGATCATCGGCTCAACTGCCACCTCAGGGGCATGCAGCCAATTCTTCAGCAGGAAGTTGTAGTACTCAGAGAGCTCGCGCACCTTGTCGGCCAAACGCTTGGGATCTCGGAAGTCCTGCATCCGAATCGCGCGACGGCCGACCTTGTCTTCATAGGTTGGGCCGATGCCCTTGCCTGTCGTGCCGATCTTCTCGGTGCCGCACTTCTCGCGAAACGCTTCGCGCGCCTGATCGAGTGCCGCGTGGATCGGCAGGATGAGCGGGCAGGCTTCGCTGATGTACAGGCGGGACCGTACCTCAATGCCCGCAGCCTCGAACTTCTTGATCTCCTCAAGGATCTTTTCGGGGGAAAGCACCACGCCATTGCCGATGTAGCAGCGAACGTCATCGCGCATCACACCGCTGGGCATGACATGCAGGGCGAACTTCTGCCCCTTGATCACCAAAGTGTGACCTGCGTTGTGCCCGCCTTGGAAGCGCACGACACCATGGGCCTCGCTGGTCAGCCAATCGACCAACTTGCCCTTGCCCTCGTCGCCCCACTGGGCGCCCACTACAACGACATTGCTCATTGCATAGCTTTCAAAGAATCAGTGGCGCGGGAGCTCAGTCACGCGCTCGGACAGTCCAGCCTGAATCACCGCGTACGAGTTCCCGGTCATACGCGAACTCGTCGTGCTCGTGCAGCGCTCCCGGGAATTCCACGACCACGATCTCGCCGTCTGCACGCAATCGCGCCACAGCCTCACGCCACGCTGCGTCATCGATCCAAGGGGCGGCAATGGCCCGCGCCGGCGCCGGCGCAGCGAGCAGTCGTGACAGGTCGCGAAGATCCATGGAGAACCCCGTGGCAGCCCGCGCGCGCCCGAACTGGCTGCTGGCAGTGTCGTACCGACCACCGCGCGCCAGCGCCGCAGCCCCACACGGAGCGAACACCGCAAAGGTAATCCCGTTGTGATAGCCGTAGCTATGGGTATCGGCAAGATCGAACAGAACCTGCGCGCGCCCTTCGATCGCGTGCGCGACTCGGTCCAGATCAGCGAACGCTTGCACCGCAGAGGGATGCCGCGACTCAATCCGCCTGCGGCACCCGACTAGGCTCGCGCTCTGCGGTTGTCCGGCCGCATCGAGCAGCGCGAGAAGGTCTGCACCGACCTGCGCGTCCGGCAATTGCTCCAGAGCCGCACGGTCCTTTCGAACCAGGGCATTCGCGGCGGCTTCACGCCAGTGACTGCCATTGGCTGCCTCGCCAAGCACGGCTTGCACGATGCCGACATGAGACACGCTGACCACCAGCGGATCATCCGTCACGCGATGCAAGAGACTCAGCGCAAGTTCGAGAATCTCGAGATCAGCGTGAATGCCGGGATAGCCATAAAGCTCAGCGCCAAGCTGGATCGGCTCTCTTGAGCCGAGCGGAGTCCTCGGCGTAGTGTGCAGAAGATGCCCGCAGTAGGCCAGACGCGTGACGCCGCTGCGATTGAGCAGATGCGCATCAATCCGAGCGGCCTGCGGCGTGATGTCGGCGCGCACGCCCATCGTCCGACCCGACAATTGATCGACCAGCTTGAAGATGCTGGACTCCAGATCCCGGCCGACCCCCGTGATCAGCGACTCCAGATACTCAAGCAACGGCGGCTGGATCAACTCATAGCCATGGCTGCGAAAGATGTCGAGCGCAACGCGACGAAGCTCCTCGAGCTTGCGGGCCTCGGCAGGCAGGACGTCAGCAACGTGATCAGGAAGACGCCAGAGCGGCATGTGCGGAGCGACTATCGTTTTCGAGCGAACAAAAGAAAAACGGCTGCCCGCGGGAGCAGCCGTACTCGATTTTCCCATGAAGCGGCCCCGCAATCAAACGGGGCTGGAGGCCTGCTTAACTGAACGAGACCAGAAGCGCGACCCCGAGTGCCACGCCGATCAGACCAATTGTGCGAAGCTGCCCATCACGCAGGCCGATCAGCCGGCTGAAGGTGTCCTTCCATGCTTGGGGTGCAAGCAGAGGGAACAGGCCTTCGACGACGAGCAGCAACCCGAAGGCTAGCAGTAGCGGGTGATCCACTAACGACGTGTACCCGTCGCGCCGGGATTGCGCATGTATCTGAAGAACTCGCTGGACGGGTCAAGCACCATGACGTCATTGCGCGACTTGAAGCTCTGCCGGTAGGCCTCAAGACTCCGATAGAACGCAGCAAACTCAGGGTTGGCCGAAAAGGCCTGGGCATACAGAGCTGTTGCCTGTGCGTCCCCTTCACCCTTGATGCGCTGCGCCTCGCGATAGGCTTCGGCCAGGATGACCTCGCGCTGCCGGTCGGCATCTGCACGAATCTTCTCCCCCTCTGCAGCGCCACCTGCGCGCTGCTCGTTGGCTACGCGCTTGCGCTCGGCTTCCATGCGGCGGAACACTGCCTCGCTGATCTCAGGCACGAAATCGACCCGCTTCAGGCGCACATCGACAATCTCGACACCGAGCGTCTTGACCCGTTCCTGCACGGCCGCACGCACCTCCTCCATGATCTTGTCGCGCTCGCGCGATGTCACGTCGTTGATTGTGCGCTTGTTGATCGCCTGCTGCATGGCGTCACGAACCAGCGCCGCCAAGCGGTCATCGGCCGCGCGTTCAGGCACTGAGCCCGGCCGCACTACCGTGCCAAAACTCTGATAGAACACGCGCGGATCGGCGATACGCCACTTGATGAATGAATCAATTTGCAGGTTCTTCTTTTCAGAGGTCTGCACACGTTCCGCATCAGGTGTGTCGATGGTCAGGATGCGCTTGTCGTAATAGCGCACATTCTGAAATGGCGGCGGCAGCTTGAAGTACAGGCCAGGCTCGCTCTTTACCGAACGAATTTCGCCCAGCGCAAACACCAGCGCGAACTGTCGCTGGTCGACAATGAACATCATGGTCGAGCCGACGAACACAAGCAGAAGCACTCCAAACAGTGCAGCGATCAAGCGATTCATTTAGCGGGCCTCCCGATTACGGAGCATGTCCGCAGTGCTCTGCTGCTGAGCCGGCGCTTGTTGCGCGGGTGCCGGCGTCGGCGCTTGCACAGTGACCGTGCCCGAGGCGGCACGATTCGCCTCGGCGCTTGTCTGTGCCATGATCTTGTCAAGCGGCAAGTACAGGAGATTGTTCCCCTGGCGGCTCTCAACCAAAACCTTGGTGGTGTTGGAGAAGATTTCCTGCATCGCGTCGATGTACATGCGATCGCGTGTGACGGCTGGAGCGCGGTTGTACTCGCCCACAACGGCTCGGAAGCGAGATGCATCACCGCGGGCTGTCTCGACCACACGTGACTTGTGACCCTCAGCCTGCTGCATCAAACGCGAGGCCGCGCCTTTGGCGCGCGGAATCACGTCATTTGCGTAGGCCTGCCCCTCATTAATGGCGCGCTCACGGTCCTGTCCCGCCTTCACGGCGTCATCGAATGCCGCTTGCACCTGCTCTGGAGGCTGCGCGTTCTGAATTGCCACAGCGAGAATCTCGATACCCGTTCCATAGCGGTCGATCAGGCTCTGCATGCGCTTGCTCACGTCACCCGCAATGGTCGAACGCGACTCGTAGAGAACAGAGTCCATCGTCATACGGCCCACTACCTCACGCATCGCGCTTTCAGCGGCCTGCTGCACAGCGTCCTCAGGTGAAGCCGAATTGAAAAGGAAGTCGCGCGCACCGTCGCCCTTGATCCGGTACTGGACCTCGTACTGGATGTCGACGATGTTTTCATCATCCGTAAGCATCAGAGCTTCTCGAGTGCGCTGAGCGCGAGCCTTGGTGCCGATCTCGACCTTGCGCACCTGCGCCACCTTCACGATCTCATGCTGCTGGATCGGGTAAGGCAGTCTCATTTGCAGACCCGCGCCGGTTGTGCTGCGGTACTTGCCAAACTGAGTGATGACTGCAGCCTCCCCTTCATTCACGATGAAGATGCCGCTACCCAGCCAAATGACCGCGGCAACCCCCAGCACGACAGCGACACCCGCGCCGGCGGCCTTCGGAGACGGCCCACCGCTGCGGCTGCCGCCAGAGTCCGAGCCACCGCCGCTTCCTCCGCGGAACACGTTGTTCAGCCTTTTCTGGAAGTCGCGCCACAGCTCATCGAGATCCGGCGGGCCTTGGTTGAAGATACCTAGGCGGGCGGAAAGCCACTGCCCAAGGCGCGACACACCGGATTTGGCAGTGCTCAGCATGGAGTTGGAGGTCATCGGTCAGGTAGGAACTTGGAGCACAGATGGTGGCCCGTTCTTTGGTATCAAGCCTTGTGGCAGATCACGACAGCATGAGAAACCCGCACATGCGGGCTGCCCCCGCGGGTTGACCTGCGGGCATTCTATGCCGGATCGAATCACGGGCTCAGCGATCGGACCCCAGAGGAATCCCGCCTGCAAACACCTCGGCCATCTGCGTCTGGGACGATTCGTCGCGGTGGCTCTCCAGCTGATGCAGGCGGCTGCGGGCCTTCGCGAGCAATTTCTCGCGCAGGAGCTCGACACCAGCACCGGTTCGAGCAGACAGATACAACTCGCCAACCATGGCTCGGCCATCGTCGGCAAGATCGCGCCAACGCGGCGGTACGCCCGTCACATCGATCTTGTTGAGAACATGAATGCAGGGAATGTCGTCCGCACCGATTTCCTGCAGCACAGATTCGACCTGAGCGATCTGGACATCACGCGACTCGCTGGCTGCATCGATAACGTGAAGCAGCAGGTCAGCGTGCACCGTTTCCTCCAGAGTCGCCTTGAAGGCTTCGACCAACTGGTGGGGAAGCTCTCTGATGAAGCCCACCGTATCTGCCAACGAGATCTGCACCCCATCACCGAGATAGACGCGCCGCGTCGTTGTGTCCAGCGTTGCAAACAGCTGATCGGCGGAATAGACCCCCGCGTGCGTGAGCTGATTGAAGAGCGTGGACTTTCCAGCGTTCGTGTAGCCGACGAGCGAGACCTTGAACACCTCTCCACGGGTCCGGGCGCGGCGCTGTGTCTCCCGTTGCTTTTGGAGCCGAGCCAAATCAGCACTCAGCCGCTTGACTCGCGCATCGAGCATGCGGCGGTCGAGTTCGAGCTGCTTCTCACCCGGACCTCGCATGCCGACACCGCCCTTCTGGCGCTCGAGGTGACTCCACTGCCGCACAAGGCGCGAGGAAAGATGTCGCAGTTGGGCGAGCTCTACTTGCAGCTTGCCTTCATGGCTTTGGGCCCGAAGGGCAAAGATGTCGAGAATCAGCGTGGTGCGATCGACAACCCGAACATCGAACACTCTCTGCAGGTTGCGCTGCTGGGCCGGCGTCAGCGCATGATTGAAGATCACACCGTCGGCAGGCAGCGATTTGACTAGGCCCGCGATTTCATCCGCCTTGCCGCTGCCGATGAATAGCGCAGCATCCGGTCGAGACCGCTTGCCGATGGATTCGTGAACAACCTCTGCCCCCGCGGACTCAGCAAGCAGCTTCAATTCCGCGAAGCTGTCGCCGAAGTCTTGGTCTCCGAAGTCCACGCCGACAAGAATGAAGCGCATCAGCGTTGGGCTTGTAGGGTAGCTGGATCGTCGGGGTGATTCTCGAGCCGCTCGCCGGAGTCTGGTCGCGCTTGACGGCTCAGTGGGCGAGACTCAGCCCGGTTCACGATGCGGCTTCGCTACCACCATCCGTGCTGAAGTTCACGGCACGTGCGGGCACAACGGTGCTGATGGCGTGCTTGTAGACCATTTGGGTGACGGTATTGCGAAGCAGAACCACGTATTGATCGAACGATTCAATGTGGCCCTGCAACTTGATCCCGTTCACCAGATAGATGGAGACCGGGACATGCTCCTTACGAAGCTGGTTGAGGAACGGGTCTTGTAGCGCTTGCCCTTTGTTCATGCCTTACTCCTGGCTTTGTGGGTGTGGTTAGTTGCCTTTGGGGCCGGCTCTTTGGCCGACGGCTGATTCTCGCGAGATTCGTGCCAGCGCGTCAATTCCGTAACGCAAGCTGAGCGGCAATGCGGCGGAATCAGTCCGTGAAGGGGTTGCTGCTGGAACGGAACTCGATACGCAATGGAGTGCCCGGCAGCTTGAAAGTTTCCCGGAAGCGGCCTTCCAGGTAGCGCCGGTAGGCTGCAGACACGCCATCCAGCGCGTTGCCGTGAATAACGATGAGCGGGGGGTTCTGCCCGCCTTGGTGGGCGTAACGCAGTTTGGGCCGGTGCAACCCCTTGCGAGCCGGTTGCTGCTGCTCGACGGCGGCCTGAAGTGCACGCGTCAGCTTTGGCGTGGACAGCTTCGCAAAGGCCGCAGCAAACGCGCCATCCACGGACTGCATGAGGGCGCCCAGTCCGTGGGACTTGAGCGCCGAGACGTTGTGGACGTTGGCAAAGTGAAGGAACGCGAGCTTGCGGCGCAACTCGGAGCGGGCAAGCTCACGCGCCTGATCGTCCATGTCGTCCCATTTGTTCAGAGCGACGACGATCGCGCGGCCGGTCTCGAGCACGTAGCCTGCAATGTGTGCGTCTTGATCGGTGATCGCCTCGCGCGCATCGATCATCAGGATCGCCACATTGCAGTCGTCAATCGCCTGCAGCGTCTTGACCACGGAAAATTTCTCGATGGCCTCAAACACCTTGCCCTTGCGGCGCAGACCAGCCGTATCGATCAGAACGTAGGGTTTTCCACCGCGCGTGAACGGCACTTCGATGGCGTCGCGCGTGGTGCCCGGTGCATCAAATGCAATTACTCGCTCTTCGCCAACCAGCGAGTTGATCAAGGTGGACTTCCCGACGTTGGGCCGGCCCACGATGGCAATTCGCGGAGTGCGCGGACCACGGTCGGCTTCCTCGCTCTCTGCATCAGATTCCTGCTGCGTTTCCGGGGCCGGCAAATTCTGGAACACCTGCTCCAGCACGCTGCGCACCCCATCGCCATGCGCGCTGGAAAGGGGGTGCGGCTCTCCCAAGCCCAACTCATAGAAAACTGACGTCACACCCGTGAGCGCCATGCCTTCGGTCTTGTTAACAGCGAGCACCACGGGGCGCCCGCGCTTGCGTAGGGTCTCCGCGATATCGAAATCGTGACGTGTCAGGCCACTCCGCCCATCGGTGAGGAAGATAACGACGTCCGCTTCGTCGATGGCCTGTAGCGTCTGCTTGGCCATCTCACGAAGAATGCCTTCCTTGACGATCGGCTCAAAGCCACCAGTGTCGATGCAGATGAATTCGCGGCCGTCAAACTTGGCATTGCCGTAGTGGCGATCCCGAGTCAGACCGGCGTAGTCCGCAACGATGGCATCTCGCGACCGGGTCAGGCGGTTGAACAGGGTCGACTTGCCGACGTTCGGCCTGCCAACGATCGCGACGATGGGCTTCATGCTTCGCTTTCGCTCGGAGCTACTTGACCGAGAAGGCGAAGATCGCGCCCGCACGGTTCTGCACCACCAGCAGCCGCTGACCGCCGACTTCGAGTGCAATCGGTGCACCACTGTGCGGTCGACTACCAGCCTGGGTCCGTCCGATGATCTCGCCCTTGTCGGTGGACAGCAGATGCAGATAGCCCTCGAAGTCGCCCACCGCTACCGCGCCGGGCATGACAGCGGGTGCCGTGAGTTGACGATAGGCCAGCGCTTCATTTTTCCAGACGCTTACGCCGGCTGCGCTGAAGGCCGATACATGCGACTTGACGTCGGTGGCATAGATGGCGCCGTTGCCAGCCGCGAGACCGACGTTCGACGAAAAATCGCGTTGCCAACTCGTCCGCCCATCACGCACATTGATGCAGCCCACCTTGCCCTGGTAGCTCGCCACGCAGAACTCTCCAGACAATCCGCCGACCGCCGGCATGATGTCGCTGATCCGCTCTACTTCATTCGAGCCCTTGGGCTGGGCAAAGGTCGTCTCCCAGCGAACCTGACCATCGCGGCTGCCCAACGCAATGACGCGCCCGGCAGGCAGGCCCACGAGGAAACCGCCGCGTACCCCAATGACTGGACTTGGGACGCGCAGGGTCAGTGACGGCGCCGCACGCTGAACGACCCAACGGCGGCGTCCATCTGCGGCGTCGAATCCGACCAGCCGACCATCGGTCGTCAGCGTCGCGATGATGCCGTCGGCGACGGCAGGGGTGGAGATGATTTCGGCATTCAGGCTGCTCTTCCAGAGCTGCTTGCCACTTGCCAGATCCCAGGCAATCACGTCGCCCTCACGCGTGGCGGCAGCGACCAGCGTGCCATCACTGGCCGCACCGGTCGTCAGCATCGACTCGGCAGCCAGCGTCTGCACGACGCTTCCGTTCGCGGGATCAATGACACGCACGCTGCGCCCCTGCGCGGCGAATACTCGAGGCCCGGCAGACGTTCCAACGATAGTCAGTGCACCGGCGGGGCTGTCATCGCCGCCGAGCTGCCATGCCGCATTCAGCGCCATGGTCGCGGTGACGGTCATAAGCTCGGCCGGCTTGAACTTGGGCTCATCCTTGAAAGGGTTGAGCGATCCGCAGCCGGCGAGCGTGAGCAGGCCACTGCCGACCAGAGCCAGCAATGTGCGGCGCGAGGAGGAGATCGTCATGTCAAAGGTTCCGGAGTAGAGGAGCGGGCCAACGCTCAGGCGGCCTTCGCGGCCGGCACTTCGCCACCGACACCTTCGAGCTTCTGCTGAATCAGGCCGCGCAGAGGGTCTCGCTCTTCCAGCTTGTTCCACGCGTCCAGATAGGCAGCGCGAGCTTCTTCCAGCTTGCCCTGGGCTGCAAGCACATCGCCACGACGATCGCTGACAAGCGGCGCTAGCTTTTCGATCTTGGGCGGTGCGAGCAGCACAAGCGCAGCGTCAAACTGCTTTTCATCCAGAAGCAGACCGGCCAAGCGAACGCGAGCCACGGTCTTGTAGGACTCGTCGCGCCCCTTGTCGATGACCCATTGCAATTGTGCTTTTGCAGAGTTCAGATCCTTGCTCTCGACGAAGAGACGGGCGGCCTGAAGCGCTGCCATCTGGCCGTAGACCGTCTTCCCGTACTCGGACACAAGCTTTCCCGCGGCATCCTTGCCAGCAGCCACGTTCTTGTCGCGAATCGCCTTTTCCAGCGCCTCGTACACAACGCCCGCCTCGGCCGCCTGCTTGCGCTGCCAATACTGCCAGCCCATGTAGGCGGCGACGCCTGCGAGGATGATCGTGAGCAACCAGGTCACGGCGTTGCCGTACTTTGCCCAGAGCGCCTTCACCTGGGCAATCTGTTCCTGTTCTTCGAGATCGTATGCAGCCATGTCGTATGTCCGTATCAGGCGGGGGTGTGGTCAGAGCGCGTCGGCAAGCTGATCGATGCTGATCAATTGCTGCTGGCCTTCTTCGCGCAGGGGTTTGAGGGTGACAGAACGTGAGTCCCGTTCGGCTTCGCCGATGATGATTGCCCAACGGGCGCCGGACGCGTCGGCCTTTTTCATCTGGCTCTTGAAGCTGCCGCCTCCGGCATGCGAAACCACCGCCTTGCCGGCATCGCGCAGCCTCTCAGCCACTTCGTTCGCGAAGGCCGGGGCATCGAGATGCGCGACGTACGCGTCTGGCGCATGGACCGGCATCGCAGCAGCGACTTCGGCCAGCTTGAGCATGACGCGCTCAATGCCCATGCCGAAGCCGACGCCGGGCGTGGGCTTGCCACCCAGCTGCTCGAACAGGCCGTCGTAGCGGCCGCCGCCCGTGATGGTGAGCGTGCGCCCGTCGATGGGCGTGACCCACTCAAACACCGTGCGGTTGTAGTAGTCCAGGCCTCGAACCAGGCGCGGGTTGATCCGGAAACCCAGCCCGGCTTCATTGAGCAAGCGCTTCAAGCCGTCGAAATGCGCCAAAGAAGCCTCACCGAGCACATCCAGCAGCTTTGGAGCAGCCTCGACCATGCTTTGCATGGCCGGGTTCTTCGTATCCAAGATGCGAAGCGGGTTGCTGTGCAGACGACGCCTGGCATCTTCATCAAGCACATCGGCGTGCGCCTCAAAGTGCGCAATCAGCTTTTCGCGGTGCACGCGCCTCTCTGCGGCGTCACCGATCGAGTTGATCTCGAGCTCGACATCCGTCAGGCCCAGGCGCTTCCAGATGCGCGCAAGCATGACGATCTGCTCGGCATCCACATCCGGTCCCTCGAAGCCCAGCGCCTCCACGTCGAACTGGTAGAACTGGCGGTAACGCCCCTTCTGCGGGCGCTCGTGGCGAAACACCGGGCCCATCGCCCAGACTCGCTGCGGACCGGCGTGCAGCCAGGAGTGTTCGATCGCCGAGCGGATGATGCCCGCGGTGAGCTCGGGGCGCAGCGTGAGCTTGTCACCGTTCAGGCTGTCTTCGAAGGAGTACATCTCCTTCTCGACGATGTCGGTCACCTCGCCGATCGAACGCACGAACAGATTCGTCGGCTCCACCACCGGCGCGCGCACCAGACGGTAGCCGTACTGGCGGGCCACGTCACGAACGGTATCTTCGAACCACTCCCATCGCCCGGATTCTTCGGGCAAAAGGTCGTTCATGCCTTTGACGGCTTGGATCTTCTGGAGCATGGAAGGTGAGATCAGGCGGCCGGCGCGGTTTCGGCCTGGACGGCGTTGCCGTACTTGGATTGCACGTAATTATCGACGATTGCCTGAAACTCCTCGGCAATGCGCTCGCCCTTTAGCGTCACGACCCGCTCGCCATCGACGTAAACGGGTGCAACCGGCGCCTCTCCTGAGCCCGGCAGGCTGATACCGATGTTGGCATGCTTGCTCTCTCCGGGGCCGTTCACCACACAACCCATGACCGCTACCTGCATGGATTCCACACCGGGGTATTGGTTGCGCCAGACGGCCATCTGATCGCGCAGATAACCCTGAATCTTCTGGGCCAGCTCCTGGAAGAAGGTGCTGGTGGTCCGGCCGCAGCCCGGGCAGGCAATCACCATCGGCGAAAAGGCCCGCAAGCCGAGCGACTGCAGAATCTCCTGTGCGACGATCACTTCCTGCGTGCGCGAAGCACCCGGCTCTGGGGTCAGCGACACCCGGATCGTGTCGCCGATGCCTTCCTGCAGCAGCAGGGACAGCGCCGCAGTGGAGGCGACGATGCCCTTGCTGCCCATGCCAGCTTCAGTCAGGCCGACATGCAGCGGATAGTCGCAACGACGTGAAAGCTCGCGATATACCGCGACGACATCTTGCACGTTGCTCACCTTGCACGACAGGATGATGCCTTCGGGGTTCTGCCCGATGCTTTCCGCCAGTTGTGCAGACTCCAGCGCCGACACCACCAATGCCTCACGCATGACCGCCTGGGCATCCCAGGGCTCGGCGCGGGCGTGGTTGGCATCCATCATCCGAGCAAGTACAGATTGGTCCAGGCTGCCCCAGTTCACGCCGATGCGCACCGGCTTGCTGTACTTGCAGGCCACTTCGATCATCTGCGCAAAGTTGTCGTCACGCTTGCTCGCGCTGCCCACATTCCCGGGGTTGATGCGGTACTTGGACAGCGCCTCGGCGCAGGCCGGGTGCTGCGTGAGCAGCTTATGGCCGTTGTAGTGAAAGTCGCCGATCAGGGGCACATCGATCCCCATGCGGTCCAACTGCTCGCGGATCTTGGGCACAGCCGCAGCCGCTGCAGGCGTATTGACCGTGATGCGTACCTTTTCGCTGCCGGCCTGGGCCAGTTCCTTGACCTGGATGGCCGTACCAATGTGGTCTTCGGTATCCGTGTTGGTCATGGACTGCACCACCACCGGCGCCCCCCCACCCACGAACACGGTGCGCGAGGCCCACTTGACTGCCACCAGACGCGTGCGCTTACGCGGGTGCGACCCCACCGGCATCGGCGCTGCGGATGCGGGCGTATTGACTGCCGACGGGTCCTTGCAAGGTTCGGTCATTCTGGGCTCACTGCGCGGGCCGATCCGCCCGCATCTCTCAATTCAGGGTCATGCGGGCCACGTTGGCCTGCTTGTAGGGCGTCAGATCCACGGCCTTGCCGTCGGCCTCCAGACTCACGCCATCGGCCGAGCCGATCACCAGACGCAGGGGCGGCTTGCCGGAAAGTACCTGCTCGCTGCCGGCCCGATTGAGCTGGGAGACGAGAATGGAACCGGACGCATCGCGGATCTCCACCCAGGCGTCTGCGCGGTAGACCAGACGAACTCGCCGCTCACCCGGTGCAGCCATGGCTGCGGCAGGCGCGAGGCCCGCGGCAGGCAGCGCGGTGGGTGCTGGCGCGGGCGCGGCGGGTACCGCGGGGCCAGCAACGGACGCGGCTGGGGTGGGCTCCGCAGGCGCAGCCGCAGCCGTTTGTGCATCGGCCATGGTCGGGGCAGGGATAACGCTGGCGCCGACCGGTGCAACGGTGGCCGCGGGAGCAGGCGACGGCGTCGGGCTCACGACGGTCTCTACGGCAGCCTTGGGAGGCAGCACGATAGTCTCGGACTTGGACATCCAGGCCGACAAGCCGGCCATGCTGATCAGCCGCTCGCCGAAGACACCCACGACCACGGCGAGTAAGGCGAGCAGCACTGCGCCCCCGATCAGCACGGGATTGGCGGAGGTCTTGTTGCGCAGGGCACCCGCTTCGTCGTAACGGGCCAGCGTCAGTGGGTCGTCGCGCAACAGGTCGCTGGGTCGAAGCTGGCGGTAGTGCTCGCTCAGCGCAGTCAGGTCATCCGAGGGATCCAGATCCACCAAGCGCGCATAGTTCTTGATGAAGCCCTGGCAATAGGCCTGGGCAGGCAGATTTGCCCAGTCTCGGCGCTCGATGGCGTCCACCTGCGCCACGGAAAGGCGCAGGCGCCGCGCGGCCTCTTCCAGGGTCCAGCCGCGCGCTTCGCGGCCCTGCTTCAGGCTCACCTTGGGTACCACAACGGCCACCGCCTCGGGCTCGTCGTGCGCTGGCGCGACGTCGGCCACGGCCAATTCGGCCTCGTTGGTCTCCAATGCCGCTGGCTCGCCGCGGCCAGCAGGCTCAGCGGCAGCGGTAAGCGGCTGCTCAGGCGCTTGCGTCGGCAGCGCTTCCGACGGCTGGCCAGCGTCTGGGCGCGGCTGCTCGGCAGATTCACCCAATGCAAGCTGGCGCTGCGGTTCACTCATCGAAGGCTCCGCGCTGGAAGGCAGCCCATTCAGGCGAGCTGATGAACCCGCGCCGCAGACGCGTGGCCAAGGCCTGCTTCTCGGCTTCATCCTTCCGGGCATGGGCCACGCGGATGGCCAACCAGAGCGCCTCCGGCGACTGATCCGGAAGCATCTTGTTCAGGCGCTCTGCGTAGAACCAGGCGCGCTCTAGGTCCTTGGCCCGCAGGTACATCAGAGCCAGGTTGTAGACACCTACGACATTGCCCGGCTCCATCTCGAAGGAGCGCATCAAGTAGGTTTCTGCAGCCTTCCAGTCCTGCACGCGCATGAGGCAGATGCCAGCGTTGCGGATGGGCATGGCCGGGGTCTGGTACAGCGGGTTGCGAGCGGCTGCATCAAAGAAACGGATGGACTCTCGCTCGCGGCCCTGTTGGCAGAGGAACCAGCCGAAACTGTTGTTGATGTCCGAGTCGGTTGGTGACAGGCGCAGGGCCCGCAGGAAGCTGGTTTCAGCGTCCTTGGTTTCGCCGATCGAGCTGAGCACGATGGCGCGCATGCTGTGAACGTCAGCGAAGCTCGGGTCGGCCGCCTCTGCCGCGCGCAATTCCTCGAGCGCTGTCTTGATCTGGCGCTCCTTGAAATAGTTCACGGCCAGTTCAAGGCGGATCTTGGCGCGGCGGCGCTGATCTGTGTTGGCGGCAGCCGCCGCGGCTTCCTGGGCGCGCAGGAACTCGCTGCTGCTCACCCCCATCTGCGAAGCAGGTGCATCTTCAGGAGGTCTGACCGGTCGCGTGCCATCAGCCGACACACATGCAGACAGCGCAAGCACGGCCGCCAGCGCAGCAAGGGCCAGCATGCGGAAACGCATGAACCGCCCGTCGGCTGGAACTGTGCGCGTTGTGCTGACTGTGAACATCAATCGCCTCCGGTGCCCGCTTTTTGGGGGTCGCTGGTGTTGCGCTGGGTTGCGAATTAAGCGCCAGACACGATTGTGCCAAAGCGAGGGTCGCTGCGCTCGGCCGTAGCCCCCTGCTTGGCATTGACGAGCGCCTGCGCTCGACGTTCCTGCACGCGGGTGCGGTCCTGCACCTCGCCGGCCAGCTGGCCGCAGGCGGCGTCGATGTCATCGCCGCGGGTCTTGCGAACGGTGGTAATGATGCCGGCGTCCTGAACGATCTTTGCAAAGGTCTGGATGCGCTCGCGCTTGCTGCGCGCCAGACCCGAACCTGGGAAGGGGTTGAAGGGAATCAGGTTGATCTTGCAGGGCACGATGCGGGCGATCTTGACAAGCTCATGCGCATGCGTATCGAGGTCATTCACGCCGTCGAGCATGCAGTACTCGAAAGTGATGAAGTCACGCGGGGCGAACTGCAGGTAGTCGTTGCACGCGGCCAGCAGCTGCTTGATGGGGTACTTGCGGTTCAGCGGCACGAGCTCGTCGCGCAGGGTGTCATTGGTCGCGTGCAGGCTCACGGCCAGGGCCACAGGCAGATCGCGACCCAGGCGCTCGATCATCGGCACCACGCCGCTGGTGGAGAGCGTCACGCGCCGGCGCGACAGGCCATAGGCGTTGTCATCGAGCATCAGGCGCATGGCACCCACCACCGGCTCGTAGTTCAAGAGCGGCTCGCCCATGCCCATCATGACCACGTTCGTGATCACACGGTCGCCGCGGGACAGATTCGTCGGGTTCTGCCGGAGCAGGAATTCCGCCATCCAGAGCTGGCCGATGATCTCGCCCTGCGACAGGTTGCGCGAGAAACCCTGCGCGCCGGTGCTGCAGAACTTGCAGTTCACGGCGCAGCCGGCCTGGGAGGACACGCACAGGGTGCCGCGGTCATCCTCGGGGATGTACACGGTTTCCACCGCGTTTCCCTGCCCCACGTCGATCAGCCACTTGCGGGTGCCGTCGCTTGCGGTGCTGTCCTTGATGGCTACGGGCTCGATGATCTGCGCGGACTCGACCAGCTTGGCGCGGAAGGTCTTGGCCAGATCGCTCATGGCCTCGAAGGATTTCTCGCCGTTCACATGAATCCAGCGCAAAAGCTGGCGCGCGCGGAAGGGCTTTTCGCCCATGTCAGCGCAAAACGCCGCCATCGCGGCGGCGTCCAGATCCAGCAGGTTTTGCTTGGGATTCATTGCGTCAGACTTGTACTGCTCAGTGGTCGGAGCGGCTATCGGGATCACTCCCGGGGCCGCTCCGCCTTCGCGCGGATCAGCGCGAATAGACGTTCATGCCCGGGAAGAAGAAGGCCACTTCATTGGCGGCCGTTTCCGGGGCGTCCGAGCCGTGCACGGCGTTGGCGTCGATGCTGTCGGCAAAATCGGCGCGGATGGTGCCGGGGGCGGCCTTCTTCGGGTCCGTGGCGCCCATCAGGTCACGATTCTTGGAGATGGCGCCCTCGCCTTCCAGCACCTGGATCATCACCGGGCCGGAGACCATGAAGTCCACGAGATCCTTGAAGAAGGGGCGGGCCTTGTGCACGGCGTAGAACGCTTCAGCCTCGCCACGCGAAAGGTGCACCATCTTGGCGGCGATGACCTTCAGGCCAGCGTCTTCAAAGCGGGTGTAGATCTTGCCGATCACGTTCTTGGCAACTGCGTCGGGCTTGATGATGGACAGGGTGCGTTCGATGGCCATGTGAAGGTTCTCCGGGTTTTGCGCCGCGCCGAGCAGGGTCTTGGCGGCTTAAGTGCTTGATTCTTGGGAGGATTCTGAAGCTCAGAAAACCCGCAATTGTAGCTTGTTGCGCTGCGGCAGGGCCAGTCAGCACTGCGCCACACGTAGCTGCGCGGGCAAGGCTGCACCGTGGTCTGGGCTTCGGTGGACGCTACACATGGGCTGCCGCCGCAAAACTCATGATCTAACAAGCTCATTCACGCTTGTGGATGTCTTCGCAAAGCTGTGTAAATCGCTTGAACAACGCCAGCTCACGATCACCACCTTCCAAGAGGACAGGAGGACTGGACGGCTTCCAGTTGGCCACCAGCAGCTGCCATGGTTCGGTTCCGAGAGCGTCCGCAATCGCGGCAAGGCTCTCGATCGTCAGGTTCCCCTCACCGCGCCGCAAGCGGTCGATCGTTCCATGCCCTAGGCCAGCGGCCGATGCGAGCTTCTGGTTGGAGTTCAGTTGGGTGCTCGCATTCATCAGCCGGCGGACATTCTCCGCCACAACTTCCGCGAGCCGATGCCGACCTTCCATGACGAACCCTCGCAACAAAACAAAAGACTAAGCCCGCTCCAACGCCCTCAACACCGGCCCCAGAACCGCCGCTCCCAAGGCCTTGCTGCGCGCCCCGTTCCAGCCCACGGCTGTCTGCGGAGCGTTGGCGTTGTCCTTGAAGGGCATTTCCAGGGTGAGGCTGACGCAGCCGAAGGTGTGGCCGACCCATTTGCTGGCGAGTTTCAGGGCGTCGGTGCTGTAGCGGCTGGCTTCGTAACCGTAGGTGGTCTGGAAGTCCGGGCTGGCGGCGCAGAAGTCAGCCAGGAATTCGGCCTGCTGGCGCAGTTGGGCCTCGGTGCGACCAGGCAGCATTTCGCAGCCGGAGATGAAGTTGTAGGGGATGGCTTCGTCGCCATGGGCGTCGATGAACAGGGCGACGCCGGTTTGCTGCATGCGGCGGCGCACGTGCAGCACTTCGGGGCTGCGCGTGAGGCTGGGCTCCATCCACTCGCGGTTCAGATTCGCGCCGGCGGCGTTCACGCGCAGGTTGCCGCGCACGCTGCCGTCCGGGTTCATGTTGGGCACCAGATACAGGGTGGCCTGCTGGCGGATCTGCCGTGCGGTGTCGTTCGCGGGGTCGGTCAGCGCCTCCAGCAAGCCTTCCATGAACCACTCGGCCATGCTTTCGCCGGGGTGCTGGCGGGCGATGATCCAGACAGGATGCTTCCCATCCCCCATCACGAGCAGATCGAGGTCCCGCCCGTCCACAGTGGCGCCCAGACGCTCGTGGCGCACGCCAGGCTGCATCTGCATGCGACCCACCAGCGCCTGATGCCGGGCGTGGCTGTAGGGCTCGAAATAGGCGATCCAGAGGCTGTCGTGCTCCGGCGCGCATTCGATGATGAGCTGGCCGCCCTCATAGCGCGTAGGTAGGGTGAACCAGTTTTGGCTGTCATAACTGCCGCGCGCGGCATAGCCCGGCCAGCCGTCCGGGTAGGTGGTCTGGCCGGCGTTTTCCAGTACGAAGCGGCAGGCCTGCCCCCGAAGTTCGCCACTCAGGCCGCTGGCTCGGAAGTGGAACCACTGCAGGAACTCGCTCGGGCCAGCGGTCGTGCTGTCCGGCCGGATGGCCAGGCGAATGTGCTCGGCGCGGCTGGCGTCCAGCACGGTGATGGCGCCGGAATCAAACTGGCTGGAGATCTGGATCATGGTGCGTACCGGAGTATCAAAATCGGCCAGAAATCGTGCAAAATCAAAAATGCGGCTTATCGCTTGCCTGGTGCGCGTTATCAGGGCTTTTGCAGCTCAAGACATACCAATTTTCAGTCTTTTTCGGCCAAAATTGACCGGCAAAGATCCAAAAACCGCACTTTGAATGTTCGGCGGCAGTTGAATGCCCAACGCCCCTGAGCGCGTGCTGCTCGCGGTGCGCCGGGTGCCCCACCGCGCCCGCCTCCACTCAAACAGCCCCGAGCCCGCCTCCTCAAGTCCGCCGGAACACCCAGCGTGTGCTCATGCTGGCCGTGGGCGCAAAGGCATAGCCGTCTTCGGCAAAGGTCTTGAGCTGCTGCGGGTCGGTGATGCGGTTGAGCACGGCAAAGCGCGCCATCTGGCCACGCGCCTTCTTGGCGTTGAAGCTGATGACCTTGAACTCGCCGCGGCCGCGGGCTTCCTCGAACACGCAGGTGATCAGCGGCAATTGCGCGCCCAGGGCCTTGGCATCCACGGCACCGAAGTACTCCTCGCTGGCCAGATTCACGATGGCGGCAGGGCTGCCCGCGTCCTTGGCCATCTCGGCCAGGGTCGGCGTGATGGTGCTGCGCCAATAGTTGTAGAGATCCTTGGCCGTGGCGGTCTTGAGCTTGGTGCCCATCTCCAGCCGGTGCGGCTGCATCAGATCCAGCGGGCGCAGGATGCCGTACAGACCGGACAGGATGCGCAGGTGCTTGTGCATCCACAGCAGATCCGCCTCAGTCATCTTGCGCGCCTGCAGGCCGTCATACACATCACCGTCAAAGGCCAGCGCGGCCTGCTTGATGCCCGCCGGGTACATCGCCGGCTGCGGGTTGGGCACCCAGCCCTGGTAGCGCGCCACGTTCAGCTGGGACAGTGCATCCGACAGCTCCATCAGCGCGGCAATGTCGGCCGGCGTCTTGGTCTTGAGCACCTCGATCAGCTGGGCAGCGCGGTCATGGAAGATCGGCGCGGTCTTCAGATCGGTCTGGGGCGGGGTCTCGTAGTCGAGCGTCTTGGCGGGGGACAGGAGGATGAGCATGGCGGCTGGGCTGAGGCTGGAAAGAGGCGGGCGCGGGTGCGGGCTGGCCGGCGAATCACTCGCCTGAACTCAGCCGGATGGCGGCATCATGGGAGGCGGCATTGCACGGTGTGCGGCACACAAGTCAACGCGCAGCATAGCCAAGCCCCGCGCCGGGCGAAGCCCTTCAACCCACACGGGAACCCGCATGCCGCCTGAGGTCTTGCAGCGCAGGCCCATACACTCGTCCAGCACGCGGCCTGCCCGCAGGCGCCCCATTTCTCTCTGGACGCTCCATGAAACTCACCGGCCTGATCCCCATGCTCCCCGTGAAAAGCATGCCAGCCAGCGTAGCCTTCTACGAAAAGCTCGGCTTCGAGGTGGAGGATCGGCAAGACGCCTGGCGCTGGGCCATGATGCGCTTTGGCGAGTATCGGCTGATGCTGGATGAATCCATCAACGTCCACCCCGCCTTGCCGCACGCCCTGCGGATGGGCGTGCTCTACCTGTACCCGGAAGACGTCGTCGCCTACCACCAGCATGTGCGCGAACGCGGTCTGGATATCCCGGACCTGGAAACGACCTTCTACGGGATGACCGAATTCCGGATCGACGATCCGGACGGCAACCGGCTGTGGATCGGGCAGGAGCGCGGCTGAGCGCCTTCACATTGGGGCGCGGTCGCTTCCGGCCCGTTAAAGCGCCCTGCCAGGGCTCCCGGCGAAACCGTTCAGGCGGCCGACAACCCTTTCGCCAACCCTCTCGCCAGCCCACCGGTCAGCAGCGCCGCCAACCGGGCGGCCACCTTGGCCGTGCGGCTGCCTTCGTCATGGGGCGGGCTGAGTTCAGCAATCTCCGCCACGCGCAGCTTGCCGCTTGAGGCCACCGTCTCGATCAGCGCCTCCACCGCCTCCAGACTCACGCCGGCTGCGGCCGGGGCGGACACGCCCGGGGCCACGCTGCCCGGCAGCACGTCCAGGCAAACGGTCAGATAGATGGCATCCAACTCAGCGCAGTGCGCAGCCAGCTGGGCGAGCCGCGCCGGCAGGTGCCATGGCGCAAGTGCGTGGTCTTCCACCCAGTGCACGCCTAGCTGCGCTGCGGTATCAAACAGCGCCCGCGTGTTCGCATGGCGGCTGATGCCGTACACGCCGTAGTTGAAGGGCCAGCCCCGCGCGGTCCAGTCGGCAGCAATTTGCGCAAATGGGGTGCCGGAGCTGCCCCGCGGCGCGCTGCGCAGGTCAAAGTGCGCGTCCAGGTTGATGATGCCCCAGCATCGGCTTGATCCGCCCGCCGCCTGCCCTGCACGGTGTGAGGCAATCCCCTGCCCCGTCCCCCAGGCCACCTCATGCCCGCCGCCCAGCACCAGCACGCCCTGCCCGGCATCCAGCCAGCGGGCAACCTCGGCGGCGAGTGCCGCCTGTGCAGGCTCCAGCGCGTCGCCCTCGCAGACCACATCGCCGGCATCAAACACCGGGCATGCCGAATGCCAGGCAAGGTGGGCCAACGCGCGACGTGCCGCGTCCGGCCCCTGCGCGGCACCGGGGCGGCCCTGGTTACGCCGTACCCCGGCGTCGCAGGCAAAGCCTTGCAGCACCACGCCGCGCTGCGCTGGCGTCCATTGCGCAGCCGGCTGCACCTGCTGGTGCCAGCGCAGGGCGCGCGGACTCTCGGCCCGGTCATCCCGGCCGGCCCAGCGGGCGGGGTCCATGGGCAGATGGCGAACGGTGTCCTGAGCATCAGGCATCGGGCTGGCCCTCGAAGAATCGTGCGTGCAGCTGTGGCTGGCCCATCTGGTAGGCGAGTTCGGCCGGATGATTGATTGACCAGAGCGCCAGATCGGCACACAGGCCCAGCGCGAGCTGACCGCGATCGACCAGCCCCAGCGCGGCCGCGGCGTGGCGGGTCACACCCAGCAGGGCCTCGTGCGGCGTCAGGCGGAACAGCGTGCAGGCCATGTTCATCGCCAGGCGCAGGCTCGCCATGGGCGCCGTGCCCGGGTTGCAGTCGGTCGCCACCGCCATGGGTACGCCAGCGGCACGCAGCGCGGTAATCGGTGGCAGGCGCGTTTCGCGCAGCACATAGAAGGCGGCGGGCAGCATCACGGCCACCGTGCCGGCGCCCTGCATGGCGGCGATGCCGGCCTCGTCAAGCCACTCCAGATGGTCTGCAGACAAGCCGCCGTGCCGCGCCACCAAAGCCGCACCCTGCTGATTGGACAGCTGCTCAGCATGGAGCTTCACTGGCAGACCGGCAGCGCGCGCGGCGCTGAACAGGCGCGCCACCTGCGCCGCAGAAAAGCCGATGGTCTCGCAGAAGGCATCCACTGCATCCACCAGCCCCTCGGCCTGCAGCGCCGGCATCAGGTCGGCAATCAGATGGTCGATGTACGCGTCGCTGCGGCCTGCATATTCCGGCGGCAGGGCATGGGCGCCGAGGAAGGTGGTGCGCACTGTCACCCGCTGTTGCTCGCCCAGACGCCGGGCCGCACGCAGTTGCGCCGCCTCGGCCGGGAGCGAAAGCCCGTAGCCGCTCTTGATCTCGACCGTCGTGACGCCGTCTGCACACAGTGCCGCAAGGCGCGGCGCGCTTTGCGCCACAAGTTCATCCACCGACGCCGCGCGCGTCGCCCGCACCGTGGAGAGGATGCCGCCGCCTGAGCGCGCAATCTCCTCGTAGCTGGCCCCCTCGAGCCGCTGGCTCCATTCAGCGGCGCGGTTGCCGGCATAGACCAGGTGCGTATGACAGTCGATCAACCCCGGCGTGAGCCAATGGCCTGCGTGCGTCCACTCGCGTTCAGCCGATAGACCGGCGGGCAGATCGCGTTCCGGCCCCAGCCAGGTAATCCGCCCCGCCCGCCAGCCGATCGCACAGCGCACCGGGGCCCCACCCGCACGCGGCCAGGCCGCCCACACGGGCGCATGGTCCGGTGGCAGCGCCGCGAACAGGTGCACACCGCGCAGGAGTCCGTCCAAATGCATGACGCGGGCCGCGGTTCAGCGCCCGAGCATGGGCAGATTCAGCCCCGCCTCGCGAGCGGTCTGCTGGGCCAGCGCGTAGCCCGCATCGGCATGGCGCATGACGCCCGTGGCGGGGTCATTGAACAGCACACGGCGCAGACGCTCGTCGGCCTCGGCACTTCCGTCGCAGACGATCACCACGCCCGAATGCTGGCTGTAGCCCATGCCCACGCCGCCGCCGTGGTGCAGGCTCACCCAAGTGGCACCGCCCGCCACGTTGAGCATGGCGTTGAGCAGCGGCCAGTCGCTGACGGCATCGCTGCCGTCCTGCATGGCCTCGGTTTCGCGGTTGGGGCTGGCCACGCTGCCGGTGTCCAGATGGTCGCGGCCGATCACGATCGGCGCGGACAGCTCGCCCGAGCGCACCATGGCGTTGAAGGCCAGCGCGATGCGGTAGCGGTCCTGCACGCCCACCCAGCAGATGCGCGCCGGCAGACCCTGGAAGGCGATGCGCTCGCGCGCCATGTCCAGCCAGTGGTGCAGGTGCGCGTCATTGGGAATGAGTTCCTTGACCTTGGCGTCGGTCTTGTGGATGTCCTGCGGGTCACCGGACAACGCCACCCAACGGAACGGGCCGTAGCCCTGGCAGAACAGCGGGCGGATGTAGGCCGGCACGAAGCCGGGGAAGTCGAAGGCGTTCTCGATACCCTCGTCCTTGGCCATCTGGCGGATGTTGTTGCCGTAGTCGAGCGTGGCCGCCCCGCGGTGCTGCAGGGCCAGCATGGCACGCACCTGCACCGCCATGCTGGCCTTGGCGGCACGTGCTACGCCTTGCGGGTCCTGCTCCCGCTGCAGCTTCCACTGCGCAAGCGTCCAGCCCTGGGGCAGATAGCCATTCACGGGATCGTGGGCGCTGGTCTGGTCGGTCACCACATCGGGCGTGATGCCGCGGGCCACCAGTTCGCTGAAGACATCCGCCGCATTGCCCACCAGGCCCACGCTCACGGCCCGGCCGGCGGCACGCGCGGCGTCGATGCGGGCGAGTGCGTCGTCCAGGGTGGCGGCCTTCTCGTCCAGGTAGCGGGTCTTTAAGCGGAAATCGATGCGCGTCTCGTCGCATTCCACGGCCAGCATGCAAAAGCCGGCCATGGTGGCTGCCAGCGGTTGCGCGCCGCCCATGCCGCCCAAGCCACCGGTCAGAATCCACCGCCCAGCGGGCTGTCCGCCGAAGTGCTGGTTGGCCACGGCGAAGAAGGTCTCGTACGTGCCCTGCACGATGCCCTGCGTGCCGATGTAGATCCAGCTGCCGGCCGTCATCTGGCCGTACATCATCAGGCCCTTGCGATCCAGCTCGTGAAAGTGCTCCCAAGTGGCCCATTTGGGCACGAGGTTGCTGTTGGCCAGCAGCACGCGCGGCGCGTCGCGGTGGGTCTTGAACACGCCGACCGGCTTGCCGCTCTGGATCAGCAGGGTTTCGTCCTCGTCGAGCTTGCGCAGGCTATCGAGGATGGCGTCGAAACAGGCCCAGTTGCGCGCCGCACGGCCGATGCCGCCGTAGACCACCAGGGCCTGCGGGTGCTCGGCCACCTCGGGGTCCAGATTGTTCTGGATCATGCGGTAGGCGGCTTCGATCAGCCAGTTCTTGCAGGTCAGCGTGTTGCCACGCGGAGCGCGGATGACACGGCTCGCGTCAAGACGCGGGTTGGCAGGGTCCTGGGGCAGGCGGTCGTTCATGGGCTTGTCCTTTGAGATTGGTTTCAGAAGCTGCCGGCAAACTGGAAGCGGCTGCCCGGATGCCAGAGCAGCGCCACGGTGGCCACCTGGCCCTGCGACCAGGTTCGGCGGTGCAGGCGCAGCGTGGGCTCATGCGGGCCCATCTGCAGGTCGGCCGCTACCTGCGGCGGCGCAGCCAGCGCCTCGATGCGCCACTCCACGCGCTGCAGGGGCGCGACGCGCATCAGGTAGTCAGTCGGCGTGGTCTGGGCGAAGTCCTGCTCGATGAACTCCGGCGCGCAGGCGGGGTTCACCCAGCGCTCTTCAAGCTGCACCGGGAGACCATTCTCAAGGTGGACCATGCGGCAGCTGTACACCCGGGCCTTGGCCGGCAGTTCGAGCTCGGCCGCCAGCGCGACCGGCGCGTTCAGGCTGCGTACCTGCAGCACACGCGCCGCATACCGATGGCCACGATCCGCCACCTCCTGCGCGATGCTCTTGATGGCCACCAGCGTGCTCTGGTGCTTGGTGGCCGCCACAAAGCTGCCGGCGCCCTGCACGCGGTGAATGACATGCTCGGCCGCCAGCTCCCGAAGCGCCCGGTTGACGGTCATGCGCGACAGGCCGAAGCGCGCGGCCAGCGCGTTCTCGGACTCCACCGCGTCACCTTCGCGCCAGACACCCTGTTCCACGTTCTGCAGGATGTAGCGCTTGACGCGCTCGTAGGCCGGCGGGTCGGCCTCGTCCGCCGGTCGCGCCGTCATGCGATGTCCGAGGGCAGCTGCAGCGGGCAGTGAGCCGCCAGCAGTCCGGCCTCCACGGCCTGCTGGATGGTGGCGATGTCCGGCGCAAAGTAATGGTCGATGTCGTAGTGGGCCACGCGCTGCCGGATGAGCTGCATCACCGGCGAGAGCGCCGGGCTGGTTGCATGCGGCGCGCGCAGGTCCACGCCCTGGGCGGCGGCCAGCAGCTCGATGGCGACGATGGCCGCCGTGTTCTCCGCCATGTCTGACAGCTTGCGCGCCGCAAAGGTGGCCATGGAGACGTGGTCTTCCTGATTGGCGCTGGTGGGCAGGCTGTCCACGCTGGCCGGGTGCGCGAGCGTCTTGTTCTCGCTGGCCAGTGCCGCAGCGGTGACATGGGCAATCATGAAGCCGCTGTTCACCCCCCCGTCCCGGACCAGGAAGGGCGGCAGGCCGGAGAGCGTGGCGTCGATCAGCAGCGCAATGCGGCGCTCTGCCAGTGCGCCGATCTCGGCCACCACCAGCGCAAGGTTGTCTGCCGCAAACGCCACGGGCTCGGCGTGGAAGTTGCCGCCGGAGAGCACTTCGTCGGTGTCCGGGAAGACCAGCGGGTTGTCCGAGACGCCATTGGCCTCGATGCGCAACACCTCGGCCGCATGACGCAGCTGGTCGATGCAGGCACCCATGACCTGCGGCTGGCAACGCAGGCTGTACGGGTCCTGCACCTTGCCGCAGTCTTGATGGGCCTGGAGGATGCCGCTGCCCGCCAGCAGGCTGCGGTAGGAAGCCGCCACCTCGCGCTGGCCGCGGTGGCCGCGCAAGGCGTGAATGCGATCATCGAAGGGCGTGACCGAGCCCATGGCCGCATCCACGCTCAGTGCGCCGGACACCACCGCCGTCTTGAGCAGGGTTTCGATGCGGAACAGATTCACCAGCGCCAGCGCCGTGGAGGCCTGCGTGCCATTGAGCAGCGCCAGACCTTCCTTCGCAGCCAGAGCCATCGGTGCCAGTCCGGCGTGGGCCAGCCCCTCGGCGGCCGGTGCCCGCCGACCGTCGATGAACACCTCGCCCACGCCCAGCAGCACGGCGCTCATGTGTGCCAGCGGCGCCAGATCGCCGGACGCACCCACACTGCCCTTGACCGGAATCACCGGCAGAACGCCGTGGTTGTAGAGCGAGAGCAGCGCATCCACGACCGATTCGCGGATACCCGAGAAGCCGTGCGCCAGCGAGACGATCTTCAGCGCGAGCACAAGACGCACCACGCCGGCCGCCATCGGTTCGCCCACGCCCACGGCATGCGACAGCACCAGATTCTTCTGCAGCAGTTCGAGCTGGTCTTGCGGGATGTGCGTGCTGGCCAGCCGGCCAAAGCCCGTGTTGATGCCGTAGGCCGGCTCACCCCGGTCGGCGATGCGCTGCACTGCGGCGGCCCCCTTGCGCAGCGCGCTGCGGCAGTCAGCGCCCAGGCTCAGCCGCAGGGCCGGTTCCTGCGCAATACGGCGCATCTGGGCAAGCGTCAGTGCGCCAGGGACAAGTTCAAGCGTGTTTGCAGCGGCGTTGGGGGCGGTGTTTTTGGCTGACATGGGCGGCGCGATGCACAGGCGGGCCAGATGGGCAGGCCCAAGTTGTATATACAAGCTGGACCGAACCTTAAATCAATCCGGGGCCTTGCGACAAGCACTTCCCGCCCGGCCCGCCAGGTACGCATGAGCACATGCCTGCCCCGCACAGGCGCGGGACCTGCCCGGCGATACGATGCACCTGCACCACGCGACGCTCAGCAAATCCGGTCAAACCACCCCAGCCGCCATGTCCGCTTCACTCGCATCACCCTCCTCCCCGCCCGCCCCCACGCTGCCCGTCGGCCTGCCCTCTCGCCTGCCCAAGGTCGGCACGACCATCTTCACGGTCATGTCGCAGCTGGCGGCGCAGCACGGAGCCATCAATCTGGGTCAGGGCTTTCCGGACTTTGACTGCGACCCGGCGCTGCTCGACGCCGTCACGCGCGCCATGCACGGCGGCGCCCTGGCGAACCAATATCCGCCCATGGCCGGGCTGCCGGTGCTGCGCGAGGCGATTGCCGCCAAAGTGCAGGCGCTCTATGGCGCGAGCTATGACCCGGCGACCGAAATCACGATCACGGCCGGAGCAACGCAGGCGATCCTGACGACGATCCTTGCACTGGTTCATCCGGGAGACGAAGTCATCGTCATCGAGCCGGCCTATGACAGCTACGTGCCCAACATAGAACTGGCTGGTGGCGTGCCGGTGTTCGTGCCGCTCAATCCGACGGACTACTCGGTGCCCTGGGACCGGGTGCGCGCGGCGATCACGCCGCGCACGCGCCTCTTGATGCTCAACTTCCCGCACAACCCGACGGCCACCACGCTCAAGGCGGCTGACATTGCCGAACTCAAGCGCATCCTCACCGACACCGGCATCTGGCTGCTGAGCGACGAGGTGTACGAGCACATGGTGTTCGATGGCCTGCCGCACAACTCGCTGGCCCGCTACCCCGAGCTGCGCGAGCGCGCGGTGATTGTCTCGAGCTTCGGCAAGACCTATCACGTCACGGGCTGGAAGGTGGGCTACGTGCTGGCGCCTGCGGCGCTGATGGCCGAGTTCCGCAAGGTGCACCAGTTCAACGTGTTCACGGTCAACACACCCATGCAGGCCGCCCTGGCCGCCTACATGGCCGACCCCGCGCCCTACCTGAACCTGCCGGCGTTCTATCAGGCCAAGCGCGACCGATTTGCCGCGGGCTTGGCCAGCACGCGCTTCAGGCTGCGGCCCAGCGAAGGCACCTACTTCCTGTTGGCCAGTTACGAAGACCTGGATACGCCGCTGGGCGAGGAAGCCTTCTGCAAATGGCTCACCACCGAGGTAGGCGTGGCCGCCATTCCGCTGTCGCCCTTCTACGCCCAGCCGGTGGAGAACAAGATGGTGCGCTTCTGCTTTGCCAAGAAGGACGAGACCCTGGACGCGGCGCTGACCCGCCTGCAGGCGCTCTAGCGGCGCTTCAGCTCAGTGATCCAACCCGCAGATTGCAGGCTGGATCGGCTTCTGATGCGGTTCTTCAGGCCAAAGTGGCTGAAGAACCGCGCCAGACAAGCGGAAAGCCTTCTCGGCGATGCGTCGCTGCAGGTCGAAGCGTTCAGCGGAACCGGTAGTTCAGCCCCACCAGCGCGCTGGTCTGCGTGCGCTCCTGCACCAGCGGCCCGCTCTTCGCATCGCCCTGCAGGCGTGATGCGGTGAGGTTGATGAAGTAGCCCCAATGCCGGTCAATGCCACCGAAGCTCGACAGCGTCAGGCGCGTATCCACCAGACCGGCGCTGGGTGCATAGACCCGGTAGCCGGTACGCGCAGCCTGCTCCGGCGTGACACCGAAGTAGCTCTGCTTGTAGCTCTGGTTGGCCCACAGCGCACCCACCGATGCAGACACGAACCGGCCCGGCCCGATGGGGTAGCCCACGCCGGCAGATGCGGCCACGGTGGCGCCATCGCGTTCGCGGCCCATGCCGTAGCGCACGGCAGTGCGAACGCTCAGGATCTTCGCCGGCCGGTAGGTCACGAAGGCGCCAGCGGTGGCCCGCCAGCCGATATCACCCATGCCGCGCAGGGCCGGATCGTCCTTTTCTTCCTGCGGCAGCGCGGGCGCGACGATCAGGCCGTAGTCCAGGGACTCATCCTTGGAGAAATTCCAGCCGGCATCCAGACGCCCGCTGATGAAGCCGCCGCCGCTGGTGGCCGCCACCACCGACGGGAACACTCGCGCACGGGATGAGCGCGCGCCTTCGTAGCTGGGCGTATACACGCCGATGGCACCCAGGCTGAGGGTGTAGCCGGTGTCGGGGGCGTCGGGCACCGCGACGGTCTGGGCCTGCAGGGCCGGCAGCAGGCCGATCGACAGACTGAGTGCAAGGGGAGCGGACACACGCAGTCGCGTGCGCTGGGGCAGAGGTGTCATGTCTTGCTTCCTGGAGGAGTGTTGTTGGTGAACGTGCTGGCGACGGGCTGGGCTCTGTGGCTCATGGCGCGGCCGCCCGCCATTGTGCGGCATCTCGCCACGCGTCAAGCGGCCGGGTGTTGACACTCTTGCATTGCATGACTTGCGTCAGCTCCTCAGGCAGATCGGCTCTGGAAGCGCGTCTTCAGACCAAAACGCCTGAAGAACCGCATGGGACAAGCGGAAAGCCCTTGCACATGCCCACATCCGCCGGCGTGCGGTACCGTGCAAGCCTGTCTTCACGTACCACGGCGCCTGCTGGCCGTGGCAACCGAAAGCGCACCCGTGCCCAAACCGAACTACTCCTTCGAGAAACGCCAACGTGAACTGGCCAAGAAACAGAAGAAGGCAGACAAGCTGGCCGAGAAGTCAGCCCGCAAGGAGCATGGCCAGGAGGACGCTGTCTCCGCGGAGGCGCCTGACACCGATGCGGCAGATACGCCGCCTCCGCCCCCGGCCGTCTGAAACTGCAGTACGCGCACCGCACTGCGTGCAGCGCTAGAACCAGCTCACGCCAAATAGCCAGCTCAGGCCTGCCGGCGCAGCGCACACCAGAAGCACACTCACCAACTGCTTGAACCGGCGGGTGTTGCGCCAGAACAGTACGCCGCCGGCAATCAGCAGACCCAAGCCAAGCAGCAGCGCCAGCGCCAGTGCAATGAGCGCCTGCCCCATGCCGCGTGCACCTTCAAAGCTGGACGTGGTGTCCATCCGGTCAACGATCAGCATCAGGCCAAAGACCACTGTGAACACAGTGGTCGCGCCCGCTGCCACAAAGCCCAGAACCCAGGCCCAGCCGGCCCGCGGCTCACGCGCCGAGGCTGCGGTCACTCCGCATCCTCCAGCCCCAGCATCTTCTGCGCCGCCTCGCCGGGCAGCGCTTCCACGCCCTTGAGCTTGCGCGCCATCTGACGGGTGCGAGTTTCGGCGTCCTCGATGGTGCTTTGCGCTTCCTGAAGCTTCTTCTTGGTCTTGGCAAGCACGTCGCCGAACTTGGCGAACTCGCCCTTCACTGCGCCCAGCACCTCCCACACCTCGCTGGCGCGCTTTTCCAGCGCCAGGGTGCGGAATCCCATCTGCAGGCTGGACAGCAGCGCGGCCAGGGTCGTGGGGCCGGCAATGGTCACGCGCAGGTTGCGCTGCAGATCGTCGGCCAGACCCGGCCGGCGCACCACTTCGGCATACAGGCCCTCGGTGGGCAGATACATCACGGCAAATTCGGTGGTGGCGGGTGGGCTGAGGTACTTGGCGATGCGCTTGGCCTCCTCGCGCACGGCGCGCTCCAGCTCCGTGCCCGCGGCCTTCACGCCGTCTGAGTCAGCTCGTTCGGCGGCGTCCACAAGACGTTCGTACTGCTCCTTGGGAAATTTGGCGTCGATCGGCAGCCAGACCGGATGATCTTCGCGGCCGGGGAACTTGATGGCGAAATCCACCTTCTCGCCGGTGCCGGCCACGGTTTCCTGCTGGGCCGTGAACTGATCCGGCGTAAGCATCTGCTCCAGCAACATGGCCAGCTGCATCTCGCCCCAGGTGCCGCGGGTCTTCACATTGGTCAGCACGCGCTTGAGGTCGCCCACGCCCACGGCCAGCTGCTGCATCTCGCCCAGTCCGCGGTGCACGGCCTCCAGCCGGTCGCTCACGAGCTTGAAGCTTTCGGACAGGCGCTGCTCCAGTGTGGCCTGCAGCTTCTCGTCCACCGTGGCGCGCATCTGCTCGAGCTTCTTCTCGTTTTCGGCGCTGAGTTCGCGCAGGCGCGCATCCAACGTGGCACGTACCTCGGCCAGGCGCTTTTCATTGCCTTCAGCAAGCTGCTTGAGCTGCTCCTGCAGGCTGGCCGTGAGGGTGGCTACGCCCTGCCCCTGCTGGCTGGCCGCCCCCTGCACCGTTTGCACCACGCCCTGCTGGAACACGCCCAGCTGCGTGGTCAGGTGCGTCTGCAGGCCCTGGCCTTGGCTGCTTACGGCCTGCGCGAGCTGCGCTGACAGGTCGCGCTGCGCGTCTTCAGACAGGCGGCTCAGCACCTCCAGCCGGGTGCTTACGCGCAGCAGCATGATCACCATCACCACCACAGCCACGATCGCGGTGGCCAGCGCCACCCAAAACATCGATTCAGTCATGGCGCCATTTTGCCGTGTGAACTACAAAGCCTCCTGCGCCCCGCTCTCCTGCATCGGCTCGTTTCGCGAGTGCATCTGGCCCGGCACACCTTGGCATCACTCCAACGTGAAAGGGTTTGACCATGAAGTGGCTGATGTTTGCCGTGGCGCTGTTCGGCCTGCTGATGTTCGTCTCCGCCAGCCTCCGGGGCTGGAAGTACATGAAACCCGTGGCACCGGAACGCAAGCGCGGCTACATGCCCAAGCGCGAGCTGGAGTTTCCCGCCATGGCACCGGTCGAGGTGTTGGACAACGACCGCGGGCGCTAGCAAGCTCGGGCGCCATGCCGCTCGCCCAACCCGCCGCCGAAGAAATCCACCCCACCACGCGCAAGGCCCTGCGCGCCTGGCTGCTCAAGCACCATATGCGCGCCGGCGGCCTGTGGCTCGTGTCCTACAAGAAGGCCACGGGCAAGCCGCGCATCGACTACGACGAAGTCGTGGAAGAACTGCTCGCCTTTGGCTGGGTGGACAGCAAGCCCAACACCCTGGATACCGAGCGATCCAAGCTCTGGATCGCGCCGCGCAAGGCTGGCAGCGGCTGGAGCGGCGTGAACAAGCGACGCATCGAAAAGTTGCTGGCTGCCGGCCAGATGCACGAGAGCGGCCTGGCCAAGATCGAAGCGGCCAAGGCAGACGGTTCATGGACCCGGCTGGATTCCGCCACCGCGCTGGAGCTGCCAGCGGATCTGCTGAAGGCCTTCAAGGCATATCCGAAGGCCAAGGGCTGCTTCGAAGCCTTCCCGCCCAGCACCCGCCGCGCGATCCTCGAATGGATCAGCCAGGCCAAGACCGAGGCCACCCGCAACAAGCGCGTGGAAGAAACGGCGCGGTTGGCGCAGGAGAACGTCCGGGCGAATCAGTGGCGGCAGGCGGCGCGCGGCTAACCGGACAAGCCAAAGCGCCGTTCAAGCGCACTGCTGAGGCGAGCGAGCGCCACGGGGTCGCTGGCGCCGCCCTCATCTGCCCGAGCCCGTAGTGCGCGGGCGAAAGACCAGATCGGTGCGCCTTGTGGCAGATCTGGTAGCGCGCGTATCGCGTCGTCGAGTTCCGGGTAGGCCGCCACGCGCCCTTCGACAAACTCAAGCAGATCGCTGTCACCAGACTCGATCCCCAGCGCCATGAGTTCGATAGTGAGTGCGAGCCGCAAGGCCGGTTCCACGTGGCCAAGCGCCCAGCGGTTGGCGCTCGCGACAAGTGCGTTGCGCGAGGAAACGGCACCCAGCAGGTGCTTGATCTCATCCGGAGACGAAAGCGCGTGCTGCGCAGCAATCATGTCGTCGCGCAGGACATTCTCCCAAGCCCACAGCCGAAGCCCACGATCAGACATTTCGCATCCAGTCGGCGGTGCCAAAAAACGCCTGCATCAAGCGCTCCTGCAGCGGCTCGGGCAGGGATTCGTCCTGCATCGCCAGCCCCATGCAGGCCAGCCACTGATTACGTTCGCTTTCGCCGATGGGAAATGGCAAGTGCCGCGCGCGCAGACGGGGGTGGCCAAAGCGGTCGATGTAGTGGTTCGGGCCGCCCAGCCAGCCGCACAGGAACCAGAAGAGCTTGTCGCGCGAACTGTCCAGGGTGTTGGGGTGCAAGGCGCGGATGCCGGCGAATTGCGGCTCCAGGTCCATCAGGTCGTAGAACCGATCCACCAGCGCGCGAACCGTGGCCTCGCCGCCGAGCAGCTCAAACGCCGTCATTTGGGTGGCCGCACCCTGCCCCGGCTGCGAACCTTCGCTCACAGCGCCTCCCGCAACGTGACCACGGGCGGCGCGTTGATGGCGCGGCGCACCGCCCACCAGCCGCCAGCCAGCGTGACGATCACACCCGCCACGATGGTGCTCGCCGCCACCATCGGCGACGGGATGTAGGCGAAGTTGAAGCCATAGCGACCGATCAGGAAGGCCAGCACGCTGGCCCCCGTGGCTGCCAGCAGCCCGGCAATCGCGCCGATGATGGCGAACTCCCAGCCGTGGGTGGCGCGGATCTGGCCGCTGTCACCGCCCAGGGCGCGCATCACCGCAGCCTCGCGCTTGCGTTCATCGCGCGTGGCGGTGGTGGCCACAAACAGCACCACCACCCCGGCCGCAAGGGCAAACAGGAACAGGAACTCCACCGCGCGAATCACCTGATTGAGCACGCCCTGCACCTGCGCGATCACATTGCGCGTGTCCACCAGTGTGATGTTGGGGAAGAGCTTGACCGCGGCCTGGAACTCACGCGCCTTGGCATCCGGCACGTTGAAGGAGGCGATATAGCTCTTGGGCTGGTTGCCAAAGGCGCCTGGCGTGCTCAGGGAGAAGAAATTCACCTTGAAACTGTCCCACTGCACGTTGCGGGTGCTGGTGATCTTCACGGTCACGCGTTCACCGGCTACATCAAACGTCAGATCGTCGCCGAGCTTGAGCTTGAGCGTGTCCATGATGCCGGTTTCCATGCTGGTTTCCATGCTATCCGGCTTCTGCCAGACCCCGGCAGCCAGGGTGTTGTGCGCTGGCAGCGTGGCCGAATAGCTGGCGTTGAACTCCCGGTCCACCAGGCGCTTGGCGCGGTCATCGTCAAAGTTGTCCGGGCCGATCGGCTGGCCGTTGCGCTCGATGAGGCGCGCGCGAATCATCGGCTGCAGATCCGGCGCAGGCAGACCGAGGTCCGTGACGAACTTCTTGAAGGGCTCGACCTGATCGGGCTGCACGTTAATCACGAAGCGGTTGGGCGCATCCGTGGGCACGGCGCGCTGCCAGGCAGAGATGAGGTCGCCACGGATAAGAACCAGCAGCGCGATCGCCATCAGGCCGACCGACAGCGCCAGCGTCTGCACCACCACACCCTGCGGGCGGCGGGCGCAGGCGGCCAGGGCGCTGCGCAGCGCAAAGCCCGGCGCGGTGGAGCGAAAGCGCGACAGCATGAGCGTGGTGCCGCGCACGATGAGTGCAAACACCAGGCAGCCCACCGCAAAGCCGCCGGCCACGCCCACCGCCAGCTTGGTATCCCGAACGGACAACACCAGCAGCGTGAACACACCGGCCGCTGCCAGCACATAGGCCAGCAGCGTGCCGCGGGCCAGCGGCACCACGTCCTTGCGAATGACGGCGAGCGTGGGCACGTTGCGCAGCTGCATCACGCGCGGCAGCACCACGCCGGCGGTGAGCACCGCGCCAATGGCCATGCCCACCAGCACCGGGCGCAGCGTGGGGGGTGGCAACTCCACCCCCACCAGCCCGGCGAGCAGCCAGGCCAAGACCCAGTGCACGCCCCAGCCGATGGCGGCACCCAGCGCGCAGGACAGGATGGCCACCACCGCAAATTCAATGGCCAGTGTGCTCATGATCTCGCGCCCGTCCAGGCCGAGCGCGCGGCGGATGGCGATGCCGTTCTGCTGGCGGTTCACGTACTCACGCGCCGCAAGAAATACGGCCACGCTGGCAATCAGCGCCGCCACGAGCGCGACCAGCGAGAGGAAGCGCTGAGCGCGGTCCAGGGTCTGCTGCATCTCCGGGCGACCCTGCTGCAGGCTCTCCACGCGCTGGCCGCGATCCAGACGCCCTTCCAACAGGCTTTGCCACTGGGTAACGGCGCGCGGCTGGGCTGCATTGCCCGCGGCAAACAGCATGCGCCATTGCACACGGCTGCCGGGCTGGATCAGCTCGCTCTTTTCAAGCTCGGCCTTGTTGAACATGACGCGCGGAGCAAAGGCCGCAAACTGGGCACCGCGGTCCGGCTCGACCAGGATCATGCGCGTGATCGGCAGGTCCAGATTGCCCAGCTGCAGTCGGTCGCCCAGCTTGAGGTTCAGGCTATTCAACAGGCCCTCCTCCACCCAGAGTTCGCCAGGCCTGGGGCCGCTGCGTACCTCGGATTGCTTGCCTTCAGCATCCTGTACGGTCAGTGCGCCGCGCAGGGGGTAGGCGTCGGTCACGCTTTTGGCAGCCACGAGTACGGAGTTTTCGCCGGCGGCGGCCATGCTCGGAAAGCTCACGGTCTCGGCCACATTCAGGCCAAACGCCTGCGCCTGCGGAATCAGCTCAGCGGGCAAGCGGCGGTCTGCGGAGAGGACCAGATCGCCACCAAGCAGCTGCGCGGCGTCGCGCTTGAGCGCCGCCTCGAAGCGGTCCACCAGGAAGCCCACGGAGGACACAGCCGCCACGGCCAGCGCCAGGGCAATGATGAGCAGGCGGACTTCAGCCAGCCGCCAGTCTTGGGCGAAGGCCTGCAGGCCTCGTCGAATCGGAGTCATGGTGAATCAGGAGGAGTGGTTTTGGTCTGGCCGCAAGTCTAGGGCCGCGCCCCACCCCAGCGCGTCATTTAAGGCCGCTGCGCAGGCGGAGAAAACCCCAACCAGCCGCCCACACGGCGCAGAATCGCCCGCACAAAGCGAAACACCCTGGGCACCCACCAGATGCAGAACAGCACAAACAGCAGCAGAAGGCCCAGAAACACCAGCGGGTATTGCCACACCAGCCAGGCGCCGCCCACCACGGTCACGTCTTCAGCCAGCGAGGCGCCCCAGTTGGAGAAGGGCTCGGGGCTGGTGTTGATGGCCGCGCGCGTGCCCGCCTTGGCGGCGTGCGTGCCGGCCGCCAGGGTGCCGCCCACGATTGCCGCGGCCAGCGCCCAGGCGGGGTCCAGATCCGCAATCGCCGCGTAGGCCAGGATGGCGCCGGCCGGTACGCGGATGAAGGTGTGGATCGCGTCCCAGAGGCTGTCCACGCCCGGCGTCTTGTCGGCCATGAACTCCACCACCGCCATCACGCCGCTTGCGCCCAGCACGGCCGGGTGAGCCAGAAGCTGCAGGGCCGGCGGCAACTGCACCCAGCCGGCAAACTGCAGCAGCCCCGCAATGAGCAAGGCCGCGTACAGCCGAAATCCGCTGGCCCAGCCCAGCCCCGCCGCCAGCGCAACCGCTTCCGTGATTCCGAGGTTCATGCGCCAAGCTTAGGCCGCGGCGCCCGTGCTGGGTTGGCACCCGGTCGTGGCAAGCGCGCGACGCCGTGCGGCGGACACGGTTGCACATTCAGATACGGGCCGCAGAGGCGCTGCATGTGGCCGCCTGCACTTTCGGGCAGCTACCGGGAACAGGGCATGAGTAATCCGAGCGCTCGCGTCACGCCGCCGTTACGCTTACGCTGCTCTTCGTCGCGCGTCAGCCACCTCGCGCAGCGCATGGTGCACCTGCACCGATGCCTGCTGCGAACATCACGGGCTCCTCGTGCCCGGCGCCGCGCTGTGTTTTTAGGGGGATAGATCATGTCAGCACGCAATCCACGTCGATTTGCAGCACTGTCCGCGCTCCTGGGCGCGCTGCTGCTCACCGCCTGCCAGGGCACCATGCCGCAAATGGGCGCCGGCGGCACCACCGCCACCGGCTCCGCGGGCGGCGCCGATGCCCAGAACGCCAACAAGCAGCTCGAAAAGTGCGACGAGACCCTGGGCACCGTGGCGCTGGACGAAGACCAGACCGCGCCTTGGTGGTTCTCCGCTCGGGACCGCAAGCTCGGCTCCACCGTGCCGCTGCTGCGCCTGATGATCCAGCAGAGCAACTGCTTCGTGATCGTGGAGCGTGGCCGCAGCTTCAACAACCTAGAGCGCGAGCGCAACCTCGCCCGCTCCGGCGAACTGCGCAACAACAGCTCCATGCAGCAGGGCCAGATGGTCGCTGCGGACTACATCATCAAGCCCGAGATCGTGTTCTCTGAAAAGGGCACCGGCGGCATGCGCGGCGGCATCGGAACAGGCGCGCTGGGCGCCATCACGGCCATCGCCGGCAGCATCCGCGCCAACGAGGCCACCACGGTGCTGCTGATGATCGACACCCGCTCCAGCGTGCAGTTGATCGCCGCGCAGGGCAGCGCCAAGAACTATGACTTCGCCGGCATGGGCTTCCTCGGCGGCGGCGCAGGTATCGCCGGCCTGGGTGGCTACAGCAACACGCCCGAAGGCAAGGTGATCACCGCCGCCTTCATGGACAGCTACAACCAGGTGGTCAAGGCCGCACGCAACTACCGCGCGCAGACAGTCAAGGGTGGCCTGGGCACCGGTGGCCGCCTGGGTGTTCAGGGTGGCAGCACGCCGGCCGGTCAGGCCGTGGGCAATCCGCCCCAGAAGAAGTAAGCACCCTGTATGCAGTAGCGAGGTCAACGGCCGGATCTTCCGGCCGTTTTCTTTGCAGACCTGAAATGCCAGACCCAGCATTCATGCGGCTTTCCAGACCAAAATGGCTGAAGAACCGCATGGGACAAGCGGGAACCCGTCTGGGCGACCCCGCACTTCGCGCGACAGCCCAGCCAGCAACGTGCCGGCATCGCGCCACCTCCGGAGGAAAACCATGCACCACCGCCAACCATTCGCCCCGTTCAAGCGCAGCGCCCTGCCCCTGGCGCTGATCGCCGCGCTCACCCTGCTCGCCGGCTGCGACCGCGCCAAGGAAGCCGCTCACAGCGCGCAGGAGAAAGCCAGCGCCGCGCTGGACGCCGCACGCAATGTGGAAACCGGCAAGGGCGGCAGCGTGGTCACGGGCAGCGCCGGGCCGGACGGCGCCAAGGGCGAGGCCAAGAGCCTGGTCAAGTGTGACGCGCCCATCGCCGTGGTGGCCGTGAGCGAGAACCCGCGCGGCTACGCCTACGCCACCAGCGGCCGCTACCCCAACCTGCCGGAGAGCCCCGTGCCACTGATCCGCCTGATGCTGCAGCAAAGCGGCTGCTTTCGCGTGGTGGACCGCTTCATCGGCCTGAATGCCACCAAGCAGGAGATCGAGCTGCAGAACGAGGGTCTCACGCGCAAGAACAGCACCGTGAACCCCAAGGGCAAGGTCTACGAAAGCCAGTTCACCATCATCCCCAACCTGGTGTTCAGCGAGAAGAACGCCGGCGCGGCCATTGGCGGCGTGGTCAGCCAGATTCCGGGCGTGGGCCAGTACGCGGGCGCGCTGTCCGGCGTGAAGTTCGCCGAGGCGCAGATCACCCTGTTCGTGACCGACAACGAAACCACCGAGCAGGTGATCGCCGCCGAAGGCGCCGCGCGCGCCACCGACATGGGCGTGGGCGGTCTGATCTTCGGCCGCCTCGGCGGCGCCGGCGGCCTGGGCTGGGGCAACACCAACGAAGGCAAGGTCGTGGCCGCCGCCATGCTGGACGCCGTCAACAAGGTGGCCACTCAGGCGCAGAAGATCGTCGCGAAGGAGCAGCCGCCGGCGAGTGTGCAGGTGAAGAAGGGCTGAGGAGCCAGGCGTTGATCCTTTACGTGGACGTTGACGACACCCTGATCCGCTCCGTCGGCGCCAAACGGATTCCGATGCCGGGCGTGGTATCGGAACTCAGGCGCCTTCACGCGCAAGGCGCGGAGCTTTATCTGTGGAGCTCCGGCGGGGCTGAGTACGCGCGGCAGTCGGCAATTGAGCTGGGGATTGAAGGGCTATTTGTCGCGTTCCTGCCCAAACCTACGGCCTACATCGACGATCAGCCGGTGAGCGAATGGCGGCAGTGCGTGCATGTGTATCCATCACAGGCGCAGCAGCTCGCTGCCCCTAATTCACCGGATGCCTCGTAGTTCGATGCCTACCGGTATCCCTCCGTACAACTACGACCTACGCGGTTGGGCGTTCGATGTTTTCGTCGACTTCATCTTCAACCGACCGCCAGTCCCACCAGCGCCACGCAATGGCGTGGAGCCTTGGTACTACGGCTTGTCCCTCATGTTCGATGAGCGGGAGCTGATCGGTCAGTACATCCGACTGTTCTCAAACCCGAAGTTCCTGATAGATCGCTTTTCAGACGACCAGCTTGAGAGCGGTTTCTGGGCAATTCACGGTGGCGCGTTCAATGCGGCGGCGTCCCACCTGACCTTCGAGCAGGGCATTCCGTTCGAGGTCCGCGAGAGCTTCGTGCGCTCGATGTACCACCTCTACGCAGACCTGTTCGCAGACCATCCGCTCGATAGCGCTCCCTACATGTGGTGGGACTCGTTCGCGTATGACTGGCACGCGGGTGGACGAGTCCGCGAACGCGGCGGCGAGGATTTACTGATGCAAGAAGTGATGTGGGAGACGCTGCAGCGCATCCTTGCGCTACCCCAGGAGCATTGCCAGATGGCGGCGCTGCACGGCCTCAACCATTTGCATCACCCGGATACAACATCGCTGATCAATGTATTCCTTGAACGCAACCCCCACGCAAGCGACGAACTGAAGGAATACGCCGTCCTGGCAGCTAAGTTCCAGCACATGTAGTGTGCGCAACCAAAGAAAAACGGCGCCGCTTTCCCAAGCAGGCGCCGTTTTCATTTCAACCGCCAGCCATCCCTCAGCCGGCGGCAAGCCAGATCACTTCGGCAGGTTGCCCACCACGCCTTCGACGAGGTAGTTCATCTTGCCCATGGAGGCGTCGTCCATGGCGCCCTTTTCCCACACGACCTTGCCGGTGTTGTCCTTGACCGGGCCGGTGAAGGGGTGGAACTTGCCGGCGACGATGTCAGCCTGGCGGGCTTCGATGGCCTTGCGCACGTCCGCGGGCACATTCGCGTTCCAGCCGTCGAGCTTGATCATGCCGGCCTTGATGCCGCCCCAGGTCTGGCTGGTCTTCCAGGTGCCAGCGAGCACTTCGCGGGCGGCCTGGGTGTAGTAGTCGCCCCAGTGGTGGGTGACGGCGACGATCTGGGCCTTGGGGCCGAACTTGCTCATGTCGCTGTGGTAGGCCACGGCGCGGATGCCGCGCTCTTCGGCCACGGCCACCACCGCGGTGGAGTCGGTGTGGTGGGTCAGCACGTCGGCCTTCTGGTTGACCAGGGTGGTGGCGGCGTCACGCTCCTTGGGCGGATCGAACCAGCTGGCCGTCCAGACCACGCGCACTTCGGCCTTGGGGTTGACCTCGCGCGCGCCGCGGGTAAAGGCGTTGATGCCCTGCAGCACTTCCGGGATGGGGAAGGCGGCCACGTAGCCGATCACGTTGCTCTTGGTGGTACGGCCAGCGGCCATGCCGGCGAGGTAGCGCCCTTCATAGAAGCGGGCGTTGACGGTGGCCACGTTGGGCGCCGTCTTGAAGCCGGTGGCGTGCACGAAGCGCACGTTGGGGAACTGCTGGGCCACGCGGATGGTGGGGTCCATGAAGCCGAAGCTGGTCGTGAAGATCAACCCGGCGCCGGAAGACGCCATCTCGCGGATCACGCGCTCGGCGTCCGCCCCTTCAGTCACCTTCTCCACGAAGCGGGTGGTGACCTGCCCCTTGAGCGCCTGCTCCATCTGCAGGCGGCCGCGGTTGTGCTGGCTGGTCCAGCCGGCGTCGCTCACCGGGCTCACGTACACGAAGCCGACGGTCATGGGCGGTTTGGCACCGGCGGCCGGGGCTGCGGCAGGCGCTTGCGCGGCCACGGAGAAACTGGCGGCACCGAGCGCGGCGGCCAGCAGGCGGATCGTTTTGTTCATTCAGCGGGCTCCAGAAAAACGATGGCCGCGGCGGGATGTGCTGGATCCTGCGCGGCCTGTAATGGAACTGAAATTTTATGCAGCGCAACACGCGCCGCCGGGCCGCATGGTGAAAGCCCTAGGCGCGGTTAACCCTATGAGCCGGGTCGATCAGGCGTTTGGCGTGAAGGGTTTGCCCAGACTGGCCGGCATGTTCAGGCGGATCCACTGCGGGTTGCGGGAGATCAGCACCAGCACCAGGATGCAGGCCAGATACGGCAGCATGGACAGGAACTGCGCCGGCACCTGCACGCCCAGACCCTGCAAGTGAAACTGCAGCATGGTCACCGCGCCGAACAGATAGGCGCCAACCACCACGCGGCCCGGCCGCCAGGTGGCAAAGGCGGTGAGCGCCAACGCGATCCAGCCGCGCCCGGCCACCATGCCCTCGACCCACATCGGTGTGTAGACCGTGGAGAGATACGCGCCCGCCATGCCGCAGAAGGCGCCGCCCACCGCCACGGCCGCGAGGCGGATGGCGCGTACCTTGTAGCCCAGGGCGTGAGCGGATTCCGGGCTCTCGCCGATCGCACGCAGCGTGAGGCCGGAGCGGGTGCGGAACAGCCACCAGGCGGCCAGTGCGGTCATTGCCATGGCCAGATACACGCCCCAGTGGTGGCTGAAGAAGGCCTTGCCCACAACCGGCAGGTCTTCCAGCCCCGGCACACCCTTGGCGGGTGCGGCAAGGTTCTGGCCCACAAAGCCCTCGCCTACGAAGGCACTCAGGCCCACGCCCAGCAGCGCAAAGGCCAGGCCGGTGGCGTATTGGTTGGTATTGAGATAAATGGCCAGGAGGCCAAAGAGCGCGGCCATGGCGGCGCCGGTGAGTGCCCCAGCACCGAAGGCCAGCGCCGTGCCCGCACCGCTGCCGCCAAAGTGCAGCGCGCAGGCAAAGCCGGCCACGGCGGCGACGAGCATGATGCCCTCCGCCCCCAGGTTCACCACACCGGCCCGCTCATTGATGAGCAGGCCGATGGCGGCCAGCAGCAGGGGCGTGCCGGCGTTGAGCGAGACAGCGATGAGCGCCGCGAGCGTATCCATCAGCGCACCTGCCGCTCAGATGGTGAAATCAATTTCGGCCAATTTTCTGAAAACATGCAATCGCCAGAAGATTGGCTGCAAACATGCGGAAAGTCGCTTTTGATCGATTGAAAATAAATCATTTTTGGCCAATCAAGGCGCGCGCTGAGGACCCACCGATCCCGATCCAGCGCAGCCGGCTGTGGATGAGCGTGTCGCAAGCCAGCAGGCAGATCAGCAGCAGGCCCTGGAAGATGCCGGTCAGTGCAGCGGGCAGACCCAGGCGGCTCTGCGCCAGCTCGCCGCCGATGTAGAACATGCTCATCAGCAGCGCCGCCAGCACCACGCCCACCGGATGCAGCCGGCCCACAAAGGCCACGATGATGGCCGCAAAGCCGTAGCCCACCGACACATGCGGCGTGAGCTGCTTGAGCGGCCCGGTGGCCTCCACCACGCCGGCCAGCCCGGCAAAGCCGCCGCTGACCAGCAGCGCCGTCCAGAGCGCAGCGCGTGACGAAAACCCGGCATAGCGCGCCGCCAGCGGCGCCAGCCCGCCCACCTGCATCTGGAAGCCGGCATAACTGCGCTGCATGAACAGCCACACCACCGGCACCAGCAGCAGCGCCAGCGCAAAACCCAGGTGCAGGCGCGAGCCCTCCAGCAGCAGCGGCAGGCTCGCCGCGGGTTCGAACATCTTGGTCTGCGGGAAGTTGAAGGCCATGGGGTCTTTCCAGGGCCCGAACACCAGGTAATTGAGCAACTGCTGCGCCACGTACACGAGCATCAGGCTTACCAGGATCTCGTTGGCGTTGAAGCGGTCCCGCAGCAGCGCCGTGATGGCCGCCCAGGCCATGCCGCCCGCAATGCCCGCCAGCAGCACCAGTGCCAGCCAGCCCTGCCCGGCCTGTGGCCCGAGCTGAATCGCCAGCCAGCCGCCGCCCATGGCCCCTGCAAGAAACTGCCCTTCTGCGCCGATGTTCCAGACATTCGCCCGGAAGCACAGCGCCAGGCCGAGTGCGCACAGGATCAGCGGCGTAGCCTTCACGGCCAGCTCCGTGAGCGCGTAGCGGCTCTTGATCGGCTCCCAGAAGAAGGTGGCCAGACTCTGCAGCGGGTCCTTGCCCAAGGCGGAGAACAGCAGCGCGCCAATGAGGGCCGTGAGCAGCACGGCGACCACGGGCGAGGCCCAGGCCCAGCCGCGCGAGGGCACGGCACGGGGTTCAAGCCGCAGCATGGGCGGCCTCCGTTGTTGATGCGGCGCTCCACAACCCGCTCATCCACTGGCCGATCTGCTCGGTGTTGGCCTCGCGGGTGGTGATGCTGGGGGACAAGCGACCACCGGCCATCACATGCAGGCGGTCGGTCAGAGCAAAGAGCTCGTCCAGCTCCTCGCTGACCACCAGCACGGCACAGCCGGCGTCGCGCAAAGCGAGCAGTTCGCGGTGGATCTGCGCCGCAGCGCCCACGTCCACCCCCCAGGTGGGCTGCGCCACCACAAGCACGGCCGGCTGGCTGCTGATCTCGCGGCCCATGATGAACTTCTGCAGGTTGCCGCCGGACAGGCTGCGCGCGGCAGCACCGCTGCCCGCAGCCTTGACGCCGAAGCGCTGGATCACCTCCGCTGCCAGGCTTCTGACGGCGCCCCAACGCACCCAGCCGGCGCGCAGGGTCTGCGGGGTGCTGCGCGTGAGCAGCAGGTTGTCGTTCAGCGCGAGCGTGGGCACCGCACCGCGCCCCAGGCGCTCTTCCGGCACGAAGGCGAGGCCCGCTGCACGGCGCCGCTGCGGCCCGAGGTGGGCCACGCCCTGCCCGTTCACGGTGACGGCATCCGCATCCAGCGTGCGCGGCAGCGGCTGCTCGCCCGACAGCGCGGCAAGCAGCTCTGCCTGGCCGTTGCCGGACACGCCGGCAATGCCGACGATTTCGCCGGACCGCACTTCAATGCTCACGTTCTGCAGTGCGACACCAAACGGCCCGCTGGCAGCGAGGCTCAAGCGACGCACCGCCAGCGCCACTTCACCGGGCGTGCGGTCGTGATGCTCCAGCACCGGCGGCTCGGTGCCGATCATCAGGCGCGACAGACTCGCCGTGGTCTCTTTGCGGGGATCCACCCGACCCGTCACCCGCCCGCCACGCAGAATCGTGCAAGCGTCGCACAGAGCCTGAATCTCGTGCAGCTTGTGGCTGATGTACAGGATGCTGCAGCCCTCGGCGGCCAGCTGGCGCAGAGTGACGAACAGGCGCTCCACCGCCTGCGGCGTGAGCACGGAGGTCGGTTCGTCCAGGATCAGCAGGCGCGGATTCGTGAGCAGCGCGCGGATGATCTCGACGCGCTGGCGCTCACCCACCGACAGGGTGTGGACGGCGCGCGCCGGGTCCAGCGGCAGGCCGTAGCGCTCACCCACCTCGGCCACGCGGCGGCTGATGCTGGCAAGGTCCTCCTGCCCGTCCAGGCCCAGCCAGACGTTCTCGGCCACCGTGAGCGTGTCGAACAGCGAAAAGTGCTGGAACACCATGGCCACGCCCTTGGCCCGAGCGGCGCGGGGGTCGTGGGCGCCCAGGCTCTGCCCGTCGATTTCCATCTGGCCGGCGTCCGGCTGCACGGCACCGTAGATGATCTTCATCAGCGTGGACTTGCCCGCGCCGTTCTCGCCCAGCACGGCATGGATCTCGCCGGGGGCCACGGTGAGGTCGATGCCGTCGTTGGCCGCCAGGCTGCCGTAGCGCTTGGTGATGCCGGAGAGGAGGAGCCGCGGTGCAGTCATGTTGACGTTCTGATGAAGGCGCGGATTGTATTGAGCGGCCCTGGGTCAGCCTGCCGCAGGACATTCCCGCAGGCCCGCAGCGCGCTTTGCTGCACCACGCCTTGCAAAGGCGCGGGTCGGTGTGTTCAATCGGCCGGCTGTTGTTGATTCGTCTCCAAGAACAAAGTTGTCGGCCTCGCCTCTGCAGCGAGACCTCGCCTATCCCGGCAAGACCCTGAAGGCTGTACGCGCAAGGCGGCAGCCCGCCACAACGAGGAGGAAGACATGTCCGTGTCCGTCAACATCACGGTGAACGGCAAGGCCGCGGCCGCGCAGATCGATCCGCGCATGCTGCTGGTGCAGTTCATCCGCGAGCACCTGGCCCTCACCGGCACCCACGTGGGTTGCGATACCGGCCAGTGCGGCGCATGCACCGTGCTGGTCAACGGTCAGGCCGTGAAGGCCTGCACTGCGCTGGCCGTGCAGTTCGACGGCGCAACCGTCACCACCATCGAAGGCCTGGCCAAGGCAGACGGCACCCTGCACCCGATGCAGGAAGCCTTCCGCCAGTGTCACGGCCTGCAGTGTGGCTTCTGCACCCCGGGCATGGTCATGAGCGCCGTGGACCTGTGCAACAAGCAGCCCAATGCCAGCGAAGGCGAGATCCGCCACATGCTCGAGGGCAACATCTGCCGCTGCACGGGCTATCACAACATCGTCAAGGCTGTGCAGCAGGGTGCTGCCGGCATGCGCGCCTAAGGAGCTGGACATGGGAGCCACCGAATCCACCATCGCCAACGGCATCGGCGCGCGCGCACTGCGCAAGGAAGATGCCCGCTTTCTCACCGGCACCGGTCAGTACACGGACGACATCGTCCTGGCGCGCCAGAGCTATGCCTTCTTCGTGCGCTCGCCGCATGCGCACGCCACCATCACCTCCATCAACACGCAGGCCGCGGCCGCTGCGCCCGGCGTGATCGCGGTCTACACCGGCGCGGATGTGGCCGCCGACAAGATCAACGGCCTGCCCTGCGGCTGGCTGATCACCAGCACCGACGGCACGCCCATGAAGGAGCCGCCGCACCCCATCCTCGCGCAGGGCAAGGTGCGCTATGTGGGTGACCATGTGGCGATGGTGATTGCCGAGACCCTCACCCAGGCGAAGGACGCCGCCGAGCTGGTCGAGGTCGACTACGAGGTGCATGACGCCGTGGTGGATGTGCGTGACGCAGCCGCAGGAAAGGGGCCTGCGATCCACGACGCCGCGCCCGACAACAAGTGCTACACGTGGGCGCTGGGCGATGCCGCCGCGACGGACGCCGCGTTTGCCAAGGCCGCGCACATCACCAAGATCGACCTGATCAACAACCGGCTGGCGCCCAATGCCATCGAGCCGCGCGCCGCCAACGCGGTGTATGACCGCGCGGGCGACAGCTACACGCTCTACGTCTCGAACCAGAACCCGCACGTCGAACGCCTGCTGATGACGGCGTTTGTGATGGGCCTGCCCGAACACAAGGTACGCGTGGTGGCACCGGATGTGGGCGGTGGCTTCGGATCCAAGATCTATCTCTATGCCGAAGATGTGGCGCTGACCTGGGCCGCTAAGAAGATCAACCGGCCGGTGAAATGGACGGCCGACCGCTCCGAGGCCTTTCTGTCCGATGCGCACGGCCGGGACCATGTGACCCATGCCGAACTCGCCATGGACAAGGACGGCAAGTTCCTGGGCTTGCGCGTGCATACCCAGGCGGCGATGGGTGCGTATCTCTCCACCTTTGCCTCGGCCATCCCGACCATCCTGTACGCCACGCTGCTGGCAGGTCAGTACACGACGCCGGCCATCCATGTGGTGGTGGATGCCTACTTCACCAACACCGCACCGGTAGATGCCTACCGCGGCGCGGGCCGGCCGGAAGCCACCTACCTGCTAGAGCGCATCGTCACGCGCGCCGGCTGGGAGCTGGGCTTGAGCCAGGACGAGATTCGCCGCCGCAACTTCATCACCAGCTTCCCGTACCAGACGCCCGTGGCCCTGCAGTACGACATTGGCGACTACAACCAATGCCTGGAGCGTGCCATCAAGCTGGCCGACATCGCGGGCTTTCCGGCGCGGCAGGCCGAGGCCAAGGCGCGCGGCAAGCTGCGCGGCATCGGCTTGTCCAGCTACATCGAGGCCTGCGGTCTGGCGCCTTCGAACATTGCCGGGGCGCTCGGCGCGCGGGCCGGCCTGTTTGAAGCCGGCGAGATTCGCGTGCACCCCACGGGGAGTGTGACCGTTTTCACCGGCAGTCACAGCCACGGCCAGGGGCACGAGACCACCTTTGCGCAGGTGGTGGCCAGCAAGCTCGGCATTCCCTATGAGAACGTGGATGTGGTGCATGGCGACACCGGCCGCATCCCCTTCGGCATGGGCACCTACGGCTCGCGCAGCATCTCGGTGGGCGGCGCAGCCATCATGAAGGCGCTGGACAAGGTGATCGCCAAGGGCAAGAAGATTGCCGCGCACCTGCTGGAGGCCAGCGACGCGGACATCGTGTTCGAGAACGGCGAGTTCAAGGTGGCTGGCACCGACAAGAAAAAGGCCTTTGCCGAGATTGCGCTCACGGCCTACGTGCCGCACAACTACCCGCTGGACAAGCTCGAGCCCGGCCTGGACGAGACCGCCTTCTACGACCCCACCAACTTCACCTACCCCGCCGGCACCCACATTGCCGAGGTGGAGGTGGACCCGGACACCGGTGTGGTGCAGGTGGTCAAGTTCACCGCAGTGGATGACTTCGGCACCATCATCAACCCGATGATCGTGGAAGGCCAGGTGCATGGCGGGCTGGCCCAGGGCATCGGCCAGGCGCTGCTGGAGAACTGCGTCTATGACCGCGACAGCGGCCAGCTGCTCACCGGCAGCTACATGGACTACGCCATGCCGCGCGCCGACGATCTGCCGAGCTTTGATGTGGACACGGTGGTGACGCCCTGCACCCACAACCCGCTGGGCACCAAGGGCTGCGGCGAGGCCGGGGCCATCGGCTCGCCACCGGCGCTCATCAACGCCGTGCTGGATGCACTCAAGCCCCTGGGCGTGAAGGACCTCGACATGCCGGCCACGCCGCTGCGCGTGTGGTCTGCCATCCAATCCGCCAGGGCCTGAACCGGGAGAACACGCATGTACGCATTCGAATACACCCGCGCCGGCACGGTCGCCGAGGCCGCATCCAAGATCGGTGGCGGCAAGTTCCTCGCCGGCGGGCAAAGTCTGGTCGGCGCCATGAAGCTGCGCCTGGCGCAGCCCGGCAACCTGGTCGACCTGGCCGGGGTCAAGGAACTCGTTGGTATCTGCATGGATGGCAACGACGTGGTGGTGGGCGCCATGACCCGCCACGCCGATGTCGCCGGCAACGCAGATGTGCAGCGCGCCTGCCCTGCGCTGGCCGAACTCGCCGGCGGCATTGGCGACCGGCAGGTGCGCGCGATGGGCACCATCGGCGGGTCGCTCGCCAACAGCGACCCTGCCGCCTGCTATCCGGCGGCGGTGCTGGGGCTGGGCGCCACCGTCGTCACGCACAAGCGGCGCATTGCGGCGGACGACTTCTTCAAGGGCATGTATGAAACCGCGCTGGAAGAAGGCGAGCTCATCACCAGCGTGCGCTTTCCGAGTGTGATGAAGGCGGCCTACATCAAGTTCGTGAACCCGGCCTCGCGCTTTGCGCTGGTGGGCGTGTTCGTCGCACAGACCGCAGGCGGCGTGCGCGTGGCTGTGACGGGCGCGGCGGGCTGCGTGTTCCGCGTCAAGGACCTGGAAGCCGCGCTGTCCAAGAGCTTTACAGCCGACGCCGCCAAGGCGGTGAAGCTCTCCGCGGACGGCCTGAGCGGCGACCTGCATGCCACGCCCGAGTACCGTGCCCACCTGATTCCGGTGCTGACGGCGCGGGCGGTAGAGGCGGCGAGCAAGCGCTGAGGCCCGATTGAGCGAACCGGCCGCCACAGCCCGGGGGGCGCCGACGAGTGTCGACGCCCTCTCCACCCTGCTCGACACCCACGACTACCTCGCCAGCCGCGCGCTGGCCACCACCGCCTTTCTGGCGCTGAGCCTGGGCAAGCCCCTGCTTCTGGAGGGCGAGGCCGGTGTGGGCAAGACCGAGATTGCCAAGACCCTGGCGCGGGCACTGAACAAGCGCCTGGTGCGCCTGCAGTGCTACGAAGGTCTGGACACGGCGAGCGCCGTCTACGAATGGAACGTGCCGCGCCAGCTGATGGAGATTCGTCTTGCGGAAGCGGCAGGCGAAAAAGACCGCGAGGCCTTGTCACGCGGCATCTACCAGCCGGCTTTCCTAGAGAAACGCGCGCTGCTGCAGGCCATCGATCCACCCGAAGGCGAAGCGGCCCCCGTACTCTTGATCGATGAGCTGGACCGGGCCGACGAGCCCTTCGAGGCCTATCTGCTCGAGTTGCTCGCGGAGTATCAGGTGACGATCCCGGAGCTGGGCACGGTGCGCGCCAGGGAGCGGCCGAACGTCATCATCACCAGCAACCGCACGCGCGAGATCCACGATGCATTGCGCCGGCGCTGCCTGTACCACTGGGTGGACTACCCGGACACGGCGCGGGAACTCGCGATTCTCAAGCGCAAGCTGCCCACCCTGCCGGCGGCGCTTGCGCAGCAGGTCGTGACCTTCAGCCAGAAGCTGCGCGCCCTCGATCTCTACAAGGCGCCGGGCATTGCCGAGGCGATCGACTGGGCCGAGGCGCTGATCGCGCTGGACGCTGCCGCGCTGGACCCCGAGGTGATCTCCGACACGCTCGGTGTACTGCTCAAGTACCAGGACGACGTGACCGCCCTGAACCGCGAGCGCATTGCCGAGCTGCTGGGCTGAAGCGCCATGCTCGTCCAGCTGCGCGGCACCGAGAAGCTCGCCGAGAACATCGCCTACTTCGCGCGTACCCTGCGCCGCGCGGGCCTTCCGATGGGCACGGGGCAGATCCAGGACGCGCAGGCCGCCGTGCAGGCGGCAGGCATCGAGTCGCGCGAGGTCTTCAAGGCAGCGCTGGCCGCCACGCTCGTCAAGCGCCATGAACATCTGCCGGTGTTCGAGCAGGCCTTTGCCGTGTACTGGCAGAACCCGCGTCTGGCCGAGAAGATGATGCGCCTGCTGCTGCCCACCATCTACGGCCGCACCAGCCCCACCGAGCAGAAGCGGCCCGACCTCTTTGCCCGCGTGCAGCAGAGCCTGCGCGCCCCACGCCCGCAGGCGCCGCAGCTGCCGCAGGAGCAGGAAGAAGTACAGCTGGACGCCGCGATGAGCCTGTCGCCGCGCGAGCTGCTGGCGCACAAGGACTTCGAGAGCCTGAGCCTGGATGAGCTGGCCACCGTGCGCCGCGAGCTGCGGCGCATGCCCCTGCCTGCGCCCTTGGCCGCCAGCCGCCGCCCGCGCCCGGCGCGCGCCGCGCAGGCCCATGCCCGGGTGGATGCGCGCAGGACGCTTTCGGGCATGACGCGTACGGGCGAGCTGGCGCAGCTGGCGTGGCGCGCACCGCGCCCGCGCCGCCGGCCGCTGGTGGTGCTGGCCGACATTTCCGGCAGCATGGACCGCTACACCCGGCTGCTGCTTCTCTTTCTGCACCGCCTGGCCAATGACGACGCCCGGGTGGAGGTGTTTCTGTTCGGCACGCGCCTGACGCGCATCACCCGACAGCTGCGGCAGCGCGATGTGGACGTTGCCCTGGCCCGAGCCGGCCGTGCGGCGCCGGACTGGGCTGGCGGCACGCGGCTGACGAGTTGCCTGACCGAGTTCAACCAGCGCTGGGGCCGTCGCGTGCTCACAGGCGGGGCGCTGACCCTGCTGATCTCTGACGGGCTGGACGCCGAGCTGGCCGATGAAGCCGGCATGGCACCGCTGGGCGCCCAGGTGGAGCGCCTGGCGCTGTCCAGCCACCGCCTGCTCTGGCTCAATCCGCTGCTGCGCTATGCGGGCTTTGAGGCCAAGCCACTCGGAGTGCGCGCAGTCCTGCCCCACGTGCACGCCCACCTGCCGGTGCACAATCTGGCCAGCGTGGCGCAGCTGGCGCAGGCCATCGAGCAGCTGCGCCACCGCGCCGCTTCACCCGCGTTCCCATTGCGACAGGACCCCCGACCATGAAGATGTCGTCCGCCCGATTTGTGCCCGCGCCGCAGCAGGCCGTCTGGGATGCGCTGAACGACCCCGAGGTGCTCAAGGCCTGCGTGCCCGGCTGCGAGTCGATCGAGCGCGTCTCAGACACCGAACTCACCGTGCAGATGACGGCCAAGGTCGGCCCCGTGAGCGCCAAGTTCAAGGGCCGCATCACCTTGTCGGACGTGAACCCACCCACCAGCTACACCCTGGCCTTTGATGGACAGGGCGGCGTGGCCGGCTTTGGCAAGGGCAAGGCGGCCGTCACGCTGTCGTCGGCCATCGAGGGCGGCACCAAGGGCACACAGCTGGCCTACGACGTGGACGCCCAGGTGGGCGGCAAGCTTGCGCAAATCGGCAGCCGGCTGGTGGACGGCGCCGCAGCCAAGATGGCCGATGACTTCTTCGAGCGCTTCTCGGCGCGCTTCGGCCCGGCGCCGGGAACGGAGGCAGCCGGCGCCGACGCGCCGGCCCCCGCCCAGCCAGGCGCTGCAGTACCGGCGGGCCTGTGGGGCCGCTTCACGGCCTGGTTGAAGCGCCTGTTTGGGGCCTGAAGATGCGGCTCTGCACAGATTCTGTCCGATACTGATCTTTATTGCTCTTGCATTGCAGATGTAAATGCCTGAAGAACGGCTATAGAAATGCGGAAAGTCGCATCTAGCAGATTCTTTTTGTTCTTGGCCGATTTTGACGATCCACTACGCACGTCTCCATGGATTCCGTTGACCTTGAAGTCCTGAAGACCAGCTGCGACTGGCTGGCTGCCGGCCGCCGCGTGCTGCTGGTCACCGTGGTCAAGACCTGGGGTTCGTCGCCGAGGCCACCCGGGGCGCTCATGGCCATGCGCGACGACGGTCAGGTGGCGGGCAGCGTGTCCGGCGGCTGCATCGAAGACGACATGGTGGACCGCGTGCGCAAGGGCGGCATCCACGAGGCCCTGCCCTATGCCGTGACCTACGGCGTGAGCGCCGATGAAGCGCGCCGCTTCGGCCTGCCCTGCGGCGGCACCATCCAGCTCGTGATCGAACCGCTGGCTGCCCACAGCCGCCTGCCCGAACTGCTGGCCCGCCTGCAGGCCGGCGAACTGGTGCAGCGCACCCTGGCCATGGGCAGCGGCGCGGCAGAACTCGCCACCGCCGCGCCCGATGCGCAGATGGCCTTTGACGGCCAGACGCTTGTCAGCATCCACGGGCCGCGCTGGCGCCTGCTGCTGATCGGCGGCGGGCAGCTCTCCCGCTTTCTGGCGCAGATGGCCCTGGGCTGCGACTTTGATGTGACCGTCTGCGACCCGCGCGAGGAATACACCGAGCTCTGGGACGTGCCGCGCACCAGGCTCGTGCGCACCATGCCGGATGACACCGTGATGGCGATGAAACTCGATGAGCGCTGCGCCGTGGTTGCGCTCACGCACGACCCCAAGCTCGACGACCTCGCACTGATGGAGGCGCTCAAGAGTCCGGCGTTCTATGTGGGTGCGCTCGGCTCGCGCAGCAACAACGCCAAGCGCCGCGCCCGCCTGCTGGAGTTCGGCGTGACCGAGGCCGAGGGCGAGAAGCTGCACGGCCCGGTGGGCATCTACATCGGCAGCCGCACGCCGCCTGAAATTGCCGTGTCCATCATGGCGCAGATCATCGCCGCCAAGAACGGCGTGGACACGCAGCGCCTGACCACCGTGGGCGAGGCCAAGGACGCCGCTGAGCTGTCAGACAACTCGGGCTGCGTGATTCCGGATCGGGTGTACGGCGCATCCGACACCCCGCACGACACCTGATGCCGCGGTGAGGTTGCGATCACGCGGATTGTCTGTGCGCCCACCTCCAACTGGCCCGGGCGCCCTGACCGACCGGCCCACAGGCGCTGGCGCCATCGTTTAGCTTCGCCGCTCTCCACGCGTCTTGCTCAAGACGCTGGGCCCAAAAGAAGCCAAACCACAAGGGAGGGACGATGAGCCTGGTTGCTCTGCGTGTGCGCCATTGGATCGGCGTGTTGTTGTGTATTTCGGCACTGGCGTTCGGGGCGGTGAGCACTCAGGCCCAGGGCGCCAACCTGCCGGCTCCGCGCGATGCGGACTACCCGGGCACCATTCGCCTGACGGTGGACGCCACTGATCTCGATCGGCGCATCTTCCAGGTGCAGCAGAGCATTCCCGTTGCGCCCGGCCGCGTGACGCTGCTCTACCCGCGCTGGCTGCCCGGCACGCATGGGCCGTACGGGGATGTGTCCCGCATGGCCGGCCTGATGGTCAGCGCCGGCGGCAAGCCCATCGACTGGAAGCGCGACACGCTCGACCCCTATGCCTTCCATGTGGACGTGCCGACCGGCGTGCGCAGCATCGATGTGCGCTTCCAGGCGCTCACCCCCCTGGCCGAGAGCGCCGGCCGCGTGGTGATCACGCCCGAAATGTTCAACCTGCAGTGGAACATCGCCCTGCTCTATCCGGCTGGCTACTACGCCAGCCGCATTCCGTTTGCGGCACAGCTGCGTCTGCCCGCCGACTGGGAGCCGGGCACCGCGCTGCGCGTGCAGGCCGCAAACGTGACGACGGTGGACGGCCGGCGCATGAAGGTGGTGGAGTACCAGAGCGCCAGCCTGGAAACCCTGGTGGACTCGCCCGTGTTTGCAGGGCGCCATGTGAAGCGCGTTGCCCTGGATGCGCCGGGCACCGCCCGCCCCGTGCAGCTGTTCATGATGGGGGATGACCCCGCCGTAATTGAAGCCAGTGCCGAGCAGATCGAGGCTCACAGGAAGCTCGTGCAGCAGGCCGACAAGCTCTTTGGCAGCCGTCACTTTCGCCAGTACGAGTTCTTGCTCGCGGTGAGCGATCGCCTGGGCGGCATCGGCCTGGAACACCACGAAAGCAGCGAGAACGGGGTGCGCACCGACTACTTCAAGGACTGGGCGCGCGGCGTGGGCTCGCGCGAACTGCTGCCGCATGAGTACGTGCACAGCTGGAACGGCAAGTACCGCCGCCCGGCCGATCTCTTCACGCCGAACTTCAACCTGCCCATGCAGAACAGCCTGCTCTGGCTGTACGAGGGACAGACGCAGTTCTGGGGGCGAATTCTTGCGGCACGCAGCGGCCTGACCTCGACCGAGCAGGCCATCGACCAGTTCGCCCGCGTGGCCGCCAGCTACGAGACCCGCGCCGGCCGCACCTGGCGCAACCTGCAGGACACCACCAACGAAGGCACCATCCGCGCCGCCCGCGACAAGCAGTGGCGCGACTGGGAGCGCAGCGCCGACTACTACGACGAAGCCACGCTCATCTGGCTCGAAGTGGACATGATCCTGCGCGAGAAGACCGGCGGTGCAAAGAGCATGGACGACTTCGCGCGAGCCTTCTTCGGTGTGGAGGACACGCGCCGCACCGGGCCCAACGCCGAGATCCGAGCGCTGACCTACACCTTCGACGACGTCATCAACACACTCAATGGCATTGCGGCTCACGACTGGCGCGGCCTGCTGCGCGAGCGAATGGATGCACGTGGCGGAAATGCGGCGCTCGACGGACTGAAGCGCGCCGGCTGGCGCCTGACGTGGAGCACCGAGCCCAGCAAATTTGTGCCGCCCTGGGCGCGCCGCGGCCAGCAGGAGGCCGACTTTGCGTACTCGCTGGGCCTTATGGTCAACAACGAGGGGCGCATCACCAGCGTGGCCTGGGACAGCCCCGCCTTCAAGGCCGGCCTTGCCCCGCAGATGCAGATCATGGCCGTGGCCGATCGCAGCTACAGCGCCGAGCGGCTCACCACGGCTGTCAAGGGCAACACCGAAGGCAAGGCGCCAATCGAACTCATCGTCAAGGACGCCGACGCGTGGAAGCGCGTGCGCATCGATTACCGCGGTGGCCTGCGCTTTCCGAAGTTGGAGCGGATCGAGGGCGCCCAGGAGCGCCTGGGCACGCTGCTAGGCGCACGCTAGGCGACCGCACTCACACACCGCGCGCAGGCCGCGGCACAGCCTGCACGCGGGTGCATCGGTTCGATCAGGAACCGCCGCGCGCCATCGCGTCGGCCAGCCACATCATGACGTCGGACTGGCAGCTGACACCCTCGTTGGGTGGTGCCGCGGAAGCAGCTTGCGCCATGAACCGCGCAAACTCTGGCGAGCCCGCTGCGCTGGCAGGCGCGGCTTGCGGGTGCGCCATGCGATGCAGCATGCGCGAGAACGTCTCGGTCATTGCCTCATTCGTGCTGTTGGCGGCAGTTTGTGGCAGCTTGAAGACGCTCACGCCCTCCTTGATGGTCTCGGTCACCTGGATGTCGGCGATGGTCGAGGGCACGACCGCCGTGGGGTCCTTGCTGAGGATGACAAAGTCCGCGAGCTTGCCAACTTCCAGCGTGCCCTTGCTGCTTTCTTCGAACAGCGTGTACGCCGGCCAGATGGTCATGGCCTTCAAGGCTGTGATGACGTCCACGCGGTGCTGCGGCCCGACGATGCGCCCCGACCCCCGGGCACGGCGCGTCACCGTGGCATCCAGCACACGCATCGAATTGGGGAAAGCCACCGGCGCATCGTGGTGCGAGGTGAAGATCATCCCTCGCTTGCGTGCCCAGCCCGTGGGCGAGATGTTCATGCCAGCCTCAGGCCCCACCGTCTGGTTGAGGTGCCAGTCACCCCAATAGAAGGTGTGCATCGGAAACAGGCTGGGGATCACGCCGAGCGACTTGAATCGATCAAGCTGCTCCTCACGCAGGAACTGCCCGTGAATCAGCACAGGGCGCAGGGCCTTGCCCTTGCCGAAGCGCGCCTGTGCTGCCATGTGGCTGGCAATGAGCAGATCGGATGCGCGCTCACCGTTGGAGTGCGTGACGATCTGGATGTCGTTCTCGGTGGCCCAGCTGATGGCGCTCATCACTTCCTCGGCCGATGCCGCGGCATAGCCGGAATAGCCCTTCGGATAGTTGCCGACGGGCTTGTAGTACGGCCGATCACGCCAAGCGGTGAAGCCCTGCGGGCTGCCATCAATGGTGAGCTTGGCGCCTGCAACCCGCATCCTCTTGGTGTAGGTCTTGCTGACGTTGGTACGAATCGCTTCCCGGTCGATCAGCACATCCGGGTAGACGGCAAGATCGATCTGGTAGCCGCCTTCATTGGCCACCTCCCGCAGCAGCTTCAGTGTGGCCGGTGTAGCGCGGCCCTCCTGGGCTGTGGTGTAGCCGAAGCGCGCCCACAGCTTTGCGCCCTCGCGGGCGAAGACCTTCATGCCGTCCGGGCCGATCGACGGCAGCAGCTTGTAGACCGCATTGAAGAATGCGGTCTCCTCCAGTACGCCATTGGGCTCCTGGGAGCCATCACGCCGTCGGATCACACCGCCTGCCGGGTCCTTGGTCGCTGAGGTAAAGCCCACAGCCTCAAGCGCCTTCGAATTCAGCGAACACAGATGGCCGGATTGGTGAACCGCCACAAGCGGAACGTCCTTCGAGACGGCGTCCAGATCATCGCGCGTCGGGTGCCGCTGCTCCTTGAGCTGGGCATCGTCGTACCCGAACCCGATGATGAGATTGACCGCAGCCACTGTCTTTTGATTGGCAGCAATCCAGGCGCGCATGGTGCGCTGCAGGGCCGCGATGTCCTGAACTTCGCCGTCCGGCGGGGCAAGCAGGTTCGCGCTCAGCGATTGAAGCCCACCCATCATCATGTGCCCGTGCGCATCCACGAAGCCCGGCACCATCGTCCTGCCCTGCAGATCGATGACCTGTGTATTCGGCCCGCGCAGCTTCATCACTTGCGCGCGCGTACCGACCGCAATGATCTTGCCGCCCGCTTCGGCAATAGCCTGAGCGCGCATGGCCTTGTCATTCAGAGTGATGATGGCGCCGCCGGTCCAGATTCGATCGGCGCGGGGTGCTGCTGCCCTTGCAGCCATCGTCACTGCAGGTACCGCGAGACCCGCCACGGCACCTGCCATGGCCGTCAGAACGAAACGTCTCTTCATAGCGTTCTCCCAGAAGTGGTTGTTTTCCGCGGCCCTTGATCCGCGACTGTGCCGGTCCGCCGTGAAAGACGTCCGGGTGTGCTGCAGCAGTTCAAAACGCCAGTACCTGGAACCCCAACTCCACGCCCCACTTCACCGGCCGGTTGCCGCCCACCGAGGTCGACGGCTTGACGAAGACCTGTCCTTGCCCGCCAAGCATGGGCCCGAGCTTGTAGCCCATCGTGACACTCAGCGCCCCATAACCGCGCCGCGTCTCCCAGTCGTGTACCCACGCGGGGTCAACCGTCATGTAGACCTTGGGATTCGCAAACTTCGGCACGTAGTAGAGATCAAGCGTCGTGTTGTTGACCTTGGGGCGGCGTGAATCCCCGCTGATGCTCACGCTATGCAGCAGCGCTGGGGCAAAAATCTCGCCGCCCTTCAGAAAGCGCGCATAGATGGCGTTGAGCTTGAGCACATCACGATCGGTGCCAAGCTCGGGGCGCGATGCAGTGTCGAACACGACCTCCGCTGACGCCACCGCACCCCACACCGGGTTGACCTCCACCACCTGGTTGACCTTGAGCGACACATCGCCCAGGGCATAGTTGGTGTTGCGCGTGAAGTCGTTGGAGGCGTAGGGAAGCTTGAGTCTGAGCGAGGTTCCCGCATCTCCCACGGGCTGTGCATAACTGAGGAACAAGGTATCCGAGCGAAAACCACCCACCAGATTCAGGTGCTCGAACGACACCGTGGCGGTGCGGACTGGGCGGGTCGGGTCCGTGCCGTCGTTGGGCTTGTCTTCCGCCAGTGCGCAGAGCGCGCTGCACACCAGCCCGAAACCGATCGCGGCACGCAAGATCCGAGCGTGTTGCGACTGCACATGCACGGCAGCGGCCTCTTTGTCATGAACCGGCTTCATTCGCCCCCCTCTTGTTTTTTTCCCCAAAGCAGCACACCGCAGCCTCGGGTGTGCCTGCACCATCTGCCATCGGTGTAGCACAGCGATCTGTCGAATGGCTAGAGGAACAGGCGCTCCACAGAGGCTGATCCGCCAACCTGCATGAGCTCGCTTCCGTCGCAGAACGCGGCTAGCTGATCTGCACGGAGCGTCCAAGCGGCGGCGCCTGATTCCTGTTCACGTCGGGGGCCACACAGGACACGGATTCGCCGATCGCGGTAGGCTCGCTGCAGCCCACCCCGAACCAGTGCGCCGCATGAAACCCCAGACTCTCACTGCCGAACTCCTTGAACTCGACGCACTGAATGCGCAGCGCCTGCTCGCGCCCCTGTGCGAGCTGCTGCAAGACGCCGTGCACGGTGGCGCCTCGGTCGGCTTTCATGCGCCGCTGGACAGCGCACGTGCGCAAGCCTTTTGGGAGGGCGTGATCGACGCCCTGGCCACCGGAGACCGACGTGTGTGGGTGATTTTGGTAGGTGGCCAGGTGGCAGGCAGCGTGCAGCTGGAGCCCTGCACCAAGGAGAACGGTCGTCAGCGTGGCGACATCATGAAGCTGCTGGTGCACCGTCAGTGGCGCCGCCGCGGCTTTGCGCGTGCGCTGATGGAACATGCGCAGAACGAGGCGCGCGCGATGGGCTTGCGCACCCTGGTGCTGGACACCGAAGTGGGCAGCGCGGCCGAGGTGGTCTATCAGGCCCTGGGCTGGCAGCGCGTGGGCGAGATTCCAGACTACGCCGACCTGCCGGACGGCACGCCGGTGGCTACCGCGTACTACTACCTGACGCTCAAGGCGCTGGCCTGAGCGATCCTGCGCGTCGTATACACCTCGGCGTCCGACGTGCAGGGTGCATTCGCCCTCGGGTAAGCCAGCATGGCAAAGGTCCTGTGCACAGGCACAATGCTACTCATTGGTACAAATCAAAAACAGATGAGTAACACCCATGTTCACCTCACGTCTTGCTGTGACTGCGCTGGTCTGTCTGACCCTGCTTGCTCCCCCCGCCGCCATGGCCATTGAAGAACCCAGGCACACGGTCATCGAGACCAGCGGCCCCTTCCAGATCCGCCAGTATGAGCCGACGCTGATGGCCGAGGTGGAAGTGAGCGGCGAACGCAGTGATGCGATCAACAAAGGCTTCCGCGTGCTGGCCAACTTCATATTCGGCAACAACCGCGTCCAGCAGAAGATCGCAATGACTGCGCCGGTCACGCAGGTGGCAGAGCCCGCGAGCACCAAGATCGCCATGACGGCACCGGTGACGCAGGTGCCGGTCACTCCGGGTGACGGACAGGCCGCAGGCGAGCAGCGCTGGCGCGTGGCCTTCATGATGCCCAGCCAATACACGATGGACACACTGCCCCTGCCCAATGACCCGCGCATCAAGATCGGCGTGATGCCAGGCGAAAGGCGGGTGGCCGTGGTGTTCGACGGCTTCTCCACCCAAGCCAATCTGGGCAAGCACCGCGAGATGCTGGAGCAGTTCGTCAAGGAGCGCGGGCTCACGCCTATCGGGCCCTACATGGTCGCGTTCTACAACGACCCCTTCACCCTGCCCTGGAACCGGCGCAACGAGTGGTGGGTGCCGGTTGCGCCCTAGGGTGCACTCACGCAAGAGGCCCGAGCCTCAGGACATCGAAGAGGTGCCCAAGTGCACCGCCCCCTGCAGGGTGGAGCAATGCTCAGGGCCAGGCGGATGCCGCTGAACGCATGAATGATTCCATGGCCGTTCACTCAAGGACGTACCCGCACACGGGATGGCTGTGTCGGTGGCCAAGCGCAAGCCGGCGCCGAAGAGGTGACTTTCGTATTCAAATGAATTCGGCCACGTTCCGCTTCACTAGCCTAGCCTGAAAATTGCCTACTGATGTGCGATAAGCTAAATTCAACGAATATATTTAGATCAAATTCGGCCAGATCTCGCACAAGCCGAGAAGCTGCGGATGTCTCAATACATCCAGGTCGCGCCCAGACTCGCCTGACGCTCCATGCGCCCGTCCTGCCGCTGGGCCCCGGCTCGCAGGCGCAGGGTGAGGTCGCGCCGCACATAGTGTGACAACGCCACGCTTGCCCGGGTACTCGCCCGGCCGCTATCGGCCTCGTTGTAAGCCCGGCTCACCGTGACGTGCAGCTTGGTATCCCACACGGCGCGCACGATCGCGCCCGCATCGAAGCTCCCGTACATGAAGGACGTGCTGCTGCGCGCCGCTGCACCGACATTCGCCAGCGCGTAGAAGTCTAGGTCAGGCGTGAGCCGCCAGGTTCGACCTGCGCCGCCGCTGACCAGGAAGAACGCACGGCGCCCGGCCAGCGCGCTCCACTGGCTGTCCCAACGCATGTCGAATCGCGCCGAGAAGCCGCCGAGCAAGGCATCGTGCGGCTGCAGTGATCGCATGGCGTAGACCACGAAGCGATCCACCGTCGCGCGCCCGCCCTCTTCCAGCCGTAGGGTCGGCGTCAGGAGCTGCATCTCGGTTTCGGCCACGTAGCTGCGGTTGTCATCGTCCAGTTCATGAGAAACCGGGCGGAAGGTCACGTCCACACCAGCCTTGCCACCGCGCCGACCTGCCTCGACCAACCACTGGGTTTCCTGCGGCGCCCGCGCGGGATCGAAGCGCGGGTCCGGCGAGATCGCATACCCGGCAAACTGGCCCGCTGCCCAAGGGCGCAGCGCTACCTCATTACGTTGCGCCGCATCTGCCGTGATGCGTCGCTCCTCGCGTGCCAGCCGGTTGAAGGACTGCGCAAACGACCATTGCAGATAGCCCTGGCCGTCGGCAGTCGGGCGCCACTCGTCCAGGCGGGTGTTCAGCACCGCGTCGGCCAGGCCCGCGACATCGGCATCACTGGAAATCAGCCGCGCCAGCACCCGGCTGGGCATGACCACGCTGCTTGCACCGGCCATGTCGGCATCGGTCACCTGCCGAACGATGTCCTTGGGTGTCATCCACTGCGAATAGTCGGGCAGCGGCCGATCACCCAGTGACAACAAAAAGTGCACCAGCGTCGCGCAGTTGTAGTCCTGGAAGAAGTAGGTCAGGCGAGTGTGCTTGAGTTCCAGCAGATGCAGACCGAACACCTCGGTCTGTGCTGGCGTGAAGCGCATCGGCACGAGCCATACGGTGCGCTGCTCCTCCACCAGGTACTGGCGCATGGCGGTCTCGAACGGCGCGAGCGCGAAGTAGCCTCGCTTGCCGATCACCAGGCTGTCAAACAGCAGCTTGGGGTAGTTCCAGGTCTCGGCATCCGTGAAGAAGGAGATCGCGTGCTCGGTGCGGCCGCCCTCAGCCAGATTGCCGCTGATATTCAGAAAGATGTGGCCCAGCATGCTGGCCGGCGAGGTGATGGACTCACTCGCAAAGACCAGATCAACACGGTCGATCGGCGCACGCTGGCGAAACTCGACGACCTCCGGGCAATGGTGCAGCGAGACCGCGGGCAGCAGGCCACGCTGCGACAGCCACGTGGCGCGCGCAGGAAAGCGGCAAGCGGCTCCAGGGTCCGCCTTCAGGCGCGCCAGTGAGGCGTCCAGTTCAGCGCGCGGCGAGAACGCCGCTGCGGACAGCAGAAACTCCGGATCGCGGATCTGCGGCACCCCAGCGCGGCTGTGGATCAGCGCGTGCCATTGGTGGTGCGCGGCCGCCTCGGCGCGCAAGGCCGATTCATCGGATGCAGAGGCGATCGGTGCGAGCGCCAGCAGGCTCAGCACCAAAACAAAAGCGGCGCGAACGCCGCTTTTGCCAAGATCGCGCCGAAGCGCCCCGATCACTTGCAGTTGATCGTGACGGTCGGCGAATAGGCCCACATCTTCTCGGTGCCGTAGTCGGTCGAAGAACCGAACACGCCGCCGCTGAGGATGTTGATGAAGAACTTGGTGTCAACGGTCTTCTCTGCGATCGTTTCCTTCACGCAGGACGCGTCGTTCACCACGAAGGTCTTGTTCTTGTTTTCACGCGTCACTTGCACAACGCCCGGGGCCTTGAAGGGCTGGCCGTTCACGGTGCCGGTGACTTCCTTGCCGTTGGACGTTGCAACGTTGATGGACTGGGTCTGCTCGTTCAGGATCGAGGCGCAACCCGTCAGGGCAACAGCGGCTGCAACTACGGCAATGGTCTGGAGCTTCATGTAGATCTTCCCTTTCAATCACGGGTTGGTATGCAAAACAGCTGCCACGGGCCAACCCATACCCCCCTGTGGATTACAGCAGCCCGCGATCCTATCATTGCACTTCACGCAATAGCGCCGAATGTGGCGCCGCTGACACGCCATAAGAATGTGACTTCCAAATGAAATACCTCCACACCATGGTCCGCGTGACCGATATTGACGCTTCTTTGCACTTCTACTGTGACGCGCTCGGACTGCAGGTGCTGTCCCGGCGGGATAACGAAGCTGGCCGGTTCACGCTCATCTTTCTGGCGGCACCCGGCGACGAAAAGGCACAGATCGAGCTGACCTATAACTGGCCAGATGCGGACGGCAAGAGCGAAACCTATACCGGCGGCCGCAATTTCGGGCATGTGGCCTATGCCGTGCCGGACATCTACGCAGCGTGTCAGCGCCTGATGGATCACGGCGTGACGATCAGCCGCCCGCCGCGCGATGGCCGGATGGCGTTCGTGCGCTCGCCGGACCAAATTTCGATCGAGTTGCTGCAGATCGGCGATCCGCTGCCCAAGGCGGAGCCTTGGGCGTCGATGCCGAACGTCGGTGCGTGGTAGCCCGAAGACCACCGAAATGACAAAGGGCCTGATTGATTCAGGCCCTCGTTCATTTGGCGGAAGCGGTGAGATTCGAACTCCGGGTTTTCGAACCCAATACCCTTATAAATCAACCACTTACCAAGCAACGAAAAACAGGTGTGACACCGAAAAGTGTCACAGTCGGAGCATAGCAGGCAGCGGCTCGCATGCCCCTTCAGCGGCTCCCGTATCGCGGGTGCGCCTTGTCCCACCATGGGACCGGCACGGGGTTTGCCTGCTGCCCGGGAAGGCGCGCGGACTCCCCAAAGTCCAGACGATGAAGCAGTGCGAGCCTGCGAAACAGCTCGCGGGCGGCACCGGCCTGCCTCTCTATCGACGGGCGCATCCTCCCCGCGGCTCCGGTGACATCCCACTGGCGCTCATCTTGAATCAAGAGCCTGCTCTCGTTGTTCATCTGCTCTGCGACCGCGCCACAGGCGGCAAGCAGGCCGTCTAGGGGCTGTTGCAAATCCTCGAAATACAGAAGGCCGAGCGCCCCTACCTTCGCCAGCTGCTGGCTGCACTGGAACACGCACTGCTTGACGGCCTCCGCGCGCTGGTCGTCCGTCAGCCCGCGCCAGTCCTTCAGGCGTCCATATAAGGCCATGGTCGCATCCAATGCCCCCTGCACCGCTGCTGCTGCCTCCTCTGCCTTCGCGCGCAACACGTCGCGGCGGCGTACCTCCCGCTCTTCACGCACCTGCTTTGCGGCGCGCTCGGCTGCGGCCCTGTTCGTGAAGTAGACCGTGAAGGCTGCTACAGCAAGCCCGCCCAGTGCGCCAATGAGTCCTTGAAAAAGCGGCATCCATGCAATGAGTCCGCTGCTTGCCTCGCTTGCTGCCATGTAGCCCCCTGTTATTCGATTCCTGGACCCGCTGTTGTCGCGGTGGCTTCCGCCAGACTAGCCAAATCGTCGGCGCAGATTCTCCGCCCCATGCCCACGATTTGGCAGTCCACGATTACCGCGTCATCCAGCCGTTCGCGTAATTGATTGGTTCATCGAAGCTCGGCCCGTGCGCTCGCCCGGTAAGAAATGACAATGAGCACTTGCAGCAGCGCCATTTCACGGCGGTCCCTGAGTACCGCTCTCCGATCATGGGCATGATCGAATCCGAAGCGAAGCACGACGGGCAAGCCCAATGTGGCGCACCTGCTGATCCTTCATAGCGATAGGCCAACTTTCCTTCATCGATTGGCTGCAGCGAGTATTGGGCCTTAGCGCGCACTAGCTCGCTGCGGTCTGCCACTTGCTGACGCAGCTTTGAGTTCTCCTCTAGGAGGCCGATCTGCGCCGCTTGGAGGTCATGCAGCGCCTGCTGCACGGGATGCAGCTTGTCGTGCAAGGCAACCTTCTCGCTGGCGTTCTTCACGGTCCCGATCATGGCGGAGAGCTGTGCAAGCGCGGCTGCCGCTGCACTCGCGATTTCTACTGGACTGGTCATCGTTGCTTCCTCAATTTGCATGGGAGGATTCCCACCCGAACACAGTACGCATGTTTTCGGAGATTGCTTGTGGATACTCGGTGAATAGGTCTGTGGACAACTTGTGGACGACCGGGGGACAACTGGCGAACATCTTGACTAGAGGGATGCGCCGTTGAACTTGATAGCGTGCGGCCCACCGATGAATACTGTACGCATGAACAGTACATCATCCGCACCCCGCAAGCGCCGCTCGAAGGTCCCCACCCACTGCCGCCACTGCAGCGCCGAGCTGTCCGCGGATGACCGCCTGCGCTGGGGCTACATGTGCTCTCCCTGCAGGGACCGCGTGATGGCCGAATGGGCGGCCCGACCTGAACCGCCCGGCATGTGGAAGCAATGGCCTCCTAGGGAATGAGTGCGAACTTTCGGCGCAAATTTCCGAGAGGGTTCCTGATAGAACCAAACAGCGGTCTTCCCCCCGTAGCCCCCCTCGAACCCACCACACGGGCACCACACGGACACCGCACCTGGCTGGCGTGTGGCTCACCCTCGATGGTTCGGTGCCCTCTCCCGGAAACGATCTGTACCGGCTGAACTGTGCTGGGCCATATAGCGGGAGCGTTGCAGGGCTGGGAGCGTCCGAAGGCGGGGAGTCCGCTTCTGTGGCTCCATGCGTCCTACGTGCTGACTGCAGCGCACCGCTGGCAGGGCACGCACCGAAGGACAGACACCATGCACGCCATCGCACACACCCTCGACGCCCTGACCCGCTTGATTGCCCACGCACTGGGCCGCACCGCTGGGGTCAGCTACTGGGCCGCAGAGCCCGCTCACTGGGCCAGCTACACGGACGCTACCGGGGCGCGAGTGGTGAGACTCGGCAGGCTTGAGCTGGCGCTTGATGGGAAGCGATAGGGAGCCCGTAGAGCGCATGAAAACGCCCCGGGGTACGACACCACCGGGGCGCTTGTCGGAGGGCTTGCAGGCGCTTCTAGGCCGCTTGCTGCGCAAGGTACTGGTAGAGCGTCTCGCGGCTGATCTCGAAGCGCCGGGCAAGCTCTGCACGGCCCTTGCCGCCCCGGGCTGCGTCCTCTGCACGGAGCTGGGCTACTTGATCCGGGGTGAGTTTGGGACGCCTGCCCTTGTACACACCGCGCGCCTTGGCCTGTTCGATGCCCTCCCGCTGGCGCTCGCGGATCATGGCCCGCTCGAACTCCGCGACTGCGCCTAGGAGCTGCAGCAGCAGCATGGAGCGGGCATCCCGCCCGGGATCGAAGGTCATTGCGTCCTTCACGAACTCAACCCGGACGCCCCGGCCAGTCAACTCCTCGACCATGGCCTGCAGGTCCGCGAGGTTGCGCGCTAGGCGGTCGAGCGAGTGCACCACGAACGTATCCCCGGGGCGCAGCGCCTTGAGGGCAGCCTGCAGCTGTGGACGGTCTGTGGTGCTCCCGCTGGCTTTGTCTTCGTACACCTGATCCAGCTGGACGCCTTCGAGCTGGCGGGCGGTGGACTGCTCCACGGTGGAGACGCGGCGGTAGCCGATTCGGAGTGCGGTCATGTTCGGTTTCCTGAAAGTGTCAGGATGAACTCTAGACCATGGGGCTCTACCTGTCAAGAAATGCGGAATCCACCCTATCCGGACGCAGATTCCCGGGCCTGCCTGACGTGGCCTGTGGGTGTACCCCAGCCTGACAGCTGCTATGCGGCCCTATCGCAAGGACTGGTGCGGCTTCCGGGCGGAAAGCAGGGCCACAGCGTGCCTAAACCCTCCCCTCCGCTAGAACCAAAACGCGGCCCCCGCGAGGGCACGACGCATGGCCCCTACTGCTTGCGGGCTAGGGCCTCATTCTCGCTGGAAGACAACTTTTCGGGGCCGCAGAGAGCCCCCGTGGATACCACCTGCATGGCCGGAAAAGGGGCTGGCTACATGCAGGCCACGGGTGGTGGGTTTCTTTCTGCGGCCTCACCTTTTTTCTCAGAGCTATCCACCATGATCTGCAAAGACAGTCCATACACCGCCAAACCCAAGAAGCCCCCGAAGCGGGTGCCTGTGGCTACCGGCCGGGTCTTCCCGGTCAACCTCGATACACGCTCGGAGGCCATCGTTCGCTTCGTGCAAGCCAAGCACAACGCGGGCAGCCCGTCCAAGCTCACCAGGCATGCAGTTATCCGGAGAGCGCTTGAGCTGTACGGGGAGCACGTCTCCAAGCTGACCGACTGGGATTCAGAGTCCGGGGAGCTGGGCCGGGCATCCGCTCGGAAGTCGCCTACACCGGATTCCCCAGAGGCAGCAGCTATCGCAGCAGCGGTGGCCTCGCTGGACACCGAAGGGGCTGCCCTCCCGCTAGCAGATGTTCTCGACCCCGTACCGCTCAGGCAGGCCAGTGCAGCGTGGGTGCAGGACATCAATAGCCGCGTGGATGCATCCCTCAATGAGATGGCGTCCAGGCGCGGAGCGCTGGCAAACAAGCTGCGCGCTGCAGGGTATGGCCCCGGGCCGAAGGGGGGCAAGAAGTGAGCACCCTCGCCACCAGGCAGCAACTGGCCGACCTACTGCGCCTAGTCACACAGGGACTCCACGCCATCCTGAAGAGCGACAAGCCCACAGCCGAAGCCCTGCAGGTGGCCCGCAAGCTCCTCGACGCTAACCACGTGAGAGCCGATGGAGTCCGAGCACGCAGGCGCTTGGAGGCCCTCTACGCGGCCTACGTCCGAGAGCTGGCCAAGGCCGTGGAGGAGCGTCCCACCGCAGCCATCCTCGCGGAGTGTCGGCACTTCCTCGCTAGTCAGCACGTGAGCAAGGAGGCCCCGATTGCGGCCTCTCTGCAGCAACTGGCGTCCTCTGCGCTGCCCTTCACCAAACCACACTGACACCATGAACCCACACACACTCACACGCACCGCACACAGCATCCTCGTTGCGGACCTCGAAGGCCACGGCAACGTGCTCTCCGAGATGCACAGTGCGGCCCTGCTCGAACTGGTGGACACATTCACCGGCTACGCGGCTGGGACCGAGAGCGGCCGGAAGGCTTTCCCACTGCCTACCGGCATGGGCAAGACCTCTGCTGTGGTGGCCTTCATTGCGGCCATGCATCGGCTAGGGTGTGTAGTCCCTGTGTCCGTGGCGGCCAGCAAGGTGGAAGCGCTCTGTACCTTGAAGCGCGACCTCGTTGCCCACGGTGTCCCGGTGGAGCTGATCGGCCTGAAGCACTCAGTCCCAGACGCATCGGAGCCGAGCACAGGTAGCGCCAGCTACCCCATCCAGCTGGTGACCCATGCACGGGTTCGCAGCGGCCGGGACTTCGACCTGTTCGGGACCCATGACGGCCAGGACCGGGCGCTGTGTATCTACGATGAATCGCTGATGCGCGCGGACGCCTTCGCGTTCTCTGCGCTGTCGTTCTATGCCTCCGTCGCGGTGCTCAACATCATGACCGCAACCAGCAAGGAGCCGCTACTTCCTGCGCTACTCGACTACCTCAAGGACGCAGAACAGCGCATCCGAGCTGCAGTGGCCTCCCTTCAAGATGCAGGGGACCCGTACAGCAACGGAACACCCGTACAGCTGGGCGAACTCCACCCGGACACCATCGAAGGCTTTAAGGACCTCATAGCGCGCTTCGGGGCACCGATTCGGGGATGGGAGCAGAACCTTCGGGACTTGCTCACTCTGTCGCAGGACTCGCTCTGGGTCATCGGCAGTGAGCAGGGAGACGGCATCGTGACCGCGAGGGAAGCAGTACCCGCCGCCTTGCGCAACGTGGTTGTCCTCGACGCCTCCGCACCGATCCGCGAGCTGATGCGCCTTGATCCATCAATCACTCTGGTGGAGTCCTTCGAAATGGCCTCGCTGAAGAGCTTTGAGCACGTGGAGGTGAACCAGATTCTCTCCCCGGGCGGGCGAAGCACTATCTCCTACTCGCTCAGTGCCGACAGGCGCGAAGCCTCCGCGGTAGTCCGCGAGGTGGCCTCGATCATCTCCGAGGGCTGGGACAAGGAAGCCGCCTTTCTGGTGTTCACCTTCACCCGCCGCGGGAGTATCGACCTTGTTGCGGAGCTGCGCAGGGGACTACAGAGAGCCGGGATCGACGTTGCAGCCAAGACCCCGGACGGTAAGGACCGCGTGGTGTTTCTCACTTGGGGTTCCGAGACTTCCCTGAACGGTCTTGAGCACTGCACATCGGTCATCATGGCCGGGGTTCTGCACCGCGCACACCTCGACCTCGCGGCCATGGTTCGGGGTCAGACCGGCAACCCCGCCGAGCCGACTCCCTCCGCAAGGATCAGAGAGCTGGTGGAGAGCGAGATAGCCCACTGCATCTATCAGGGGGCCTCGCGGGGCAGCTGCAGGCGTAGCGAGGGGGGCAAGGCGCGGGCTATGCGGCTGCACTTCATCCATCGGGACCCGGCCATCAAGACCTGGCTGGACCGAGTTATGCCCGGTGCAGTGTGGAGCTATCCAGAGCCGCGCTACCTAGTGAAGCAACGAGCGGACGGAAAGACTGCCCGGATGCTGGCTGCGCTGCTGCAGCACTTGCAGACCATCCCCAGCGGGACGGACGAGGTGAGTAGCCGCAAGGTCAAGCAGGCGCTGGGACTTCCCAAGGAGAAGGCAACGGAACACGCGTTCACCCGCGCAGGCGACTTGCTGTGCATGCAGACGCATGGATGGATGAAGTTGGGGCGCGGGTTCATTCGCGGGGCCGCAGCGCACGGCTTCGAGGTGGCTGAGACTTAACCCCCATTTCTCCCTTAAGCAGATCGTTTCTTGTCTCTTCTATAGGGCATGGGGGTTAACTGAAGCAGGCTCCGTTCGGGGAGTCTGCCCAGTCCAGCCCCCCGCCTTCACCTCCCCCAGCCGCCCGCCTGTGGCTCACCTCCCCGGGCCACTTCGAGCGCACCACAGCGGCACGGCTGGGCACTCGAAGGGACAGGACACCGGGAGTCTCACCCGGCGAAGCCGGTTCCTCGCTGCCCTCGCTCTCCCTTCCGCTGTGTTCGCCTTAGCGCGCCCCACAAGGACACAGCAAGCCCCACCTCAAGCCCCGCACCCGGGGCCACACCAGACCCCTCCCAGCCCCCCACAAGCGGGCTGGTTCCTCCACGCCTACTCCACCTTGAAAGCACACCATGTACGGAACATCCAGCAAGACTCACGCGGAGTTCAAGACCGCAAAGCACTTCAACGAGCACAAGCGCTGCAGCGCCCCCGGATGTACCGAGTATCGGGACGGTCTGAACTCTGTATGCAGGGCTCACCTCGCACCGCTCAAGCGCTACGGGCACCCGCTCGCTACCCCAGTGCGTCTCACTGAATACCGAGCGGCAGTCGATAAGGCCTCCCGGCTCATTGCAGCGAATCCAAGCCACCCCGGTCTGAGTGCTGCTGCCGCATGGCTGCAGTCACAGATGGATGCAGCAGCCCGCGAGGACACCTCCGTGGCTGGATGGGAGGAGTGGGCAAGGCTCAAGCGGCATGGAGTCAGTCCACAAGACATCCTCTCCCACGTTGCAGGCTGCTTCGTGTTCCTCGCTGAACACCCGCACAGGCTCCCAGATGATGCCTCCCGGTCCTTCGCACTGGCCCGGGCAATGCTGGCGCTGGCTCCCCGGCCGCGCAGAGCACTGGGCAACGGTGCGACGTACTCCCCCAGAGCCAAGCCTTCGAGTGTCTCGCGCCTAGCGAAGCTGCTGCAGGCGCAGCTCGCACCCCTACTGGCCAACATCGCACGCACCGTCCGTGAGATGCCCTCCCCGGAAGCGGCGAGAGGGCGGGCTATGAGTGCTCCGCTGCAGCTGCCTGCCCCAGTCCTGTAATCCCCCTCCAAGTTTCTCCGCTGGGTCCCCTACAAGGGGCACCAGTCGTAACCATCCTGCTGCACCACCGGCAGCCGGGAGGCCCGCTCTTTGCCCTTCCGTTCGCAACACCCCAACCCTTCTAGAAAGACCTTCATCTATGGCAACCCCCCCGCATCCTCAATCTCGGTGCAACCCAGACCCAAGCTTTTACGTTCGACCGGATCATCCCCATGGACCGCCCCCGCGGTGACTTTCCGGAGTCCATCAATACGGACATCGCGCCCCAGTCGCTTGGCGCTGGTGCCACCGCTACAGGCGCTACACAGGCCCTCTCAGCGGGACAGCTGATCCGACTCCAGTACCGCGCTACCCAGAACGCAACGGTCATTGTTGAAACCCCCAGCGATGGCGGCTCGACGTGGCCTAACAGCTTCAGCGAAGTAGTCCCGGGCGTCACTGGGGAAGACAACTTCCACGCTGTGTTTACCCCGGTGGGCGGTGCGAACCGCTACCGAGTCCGCGTGACCATGGGCAGCGTCCCCGGGCATATCCGCTGCGCCATCTCGCAGGCCCGTGCCTGATTCCCCTTTCATTCATCCAACCATCAACAAAGGACATACCCACCATGGGCAATCACGTTTCCTACAGCCACGGCGTTAGCGCCGATCCCCGCGAGTCTGACGATTCGCGCCTCCTCGCATCCCTCCCAGCAACGCTCACCCGTGTAGGTGCTGGCGCTCTGCGCGTGCAAGCCGGTCATCAGGTGGCAGGCGCTGGCCTCGCCTCCTACCAGCACACCGAAGCAAGCCTTGCGGAGACTGGCTCAGTCATGGCTACCCGCAGCGGGAGCGGCATCAATGAGACAGTAGAGATTGCGCCGGGGCAGCGCACGAACCTGGCCACTGCGGCCCGCCTTGGCCTGATCGTCAGTGATGGTCGCGGGGGCTACATGGACGCCCCGGGAAAGCCGCGGGCCTGAACGAGAGCCCCGACCAATCTCGTTCAACAGAGCAGGCGGGGGAGCCGCAAGGCTCTCCCTCAGACCTCCCCGAAGGCTTCATTGCAGAGGATGTCCAAGCCTTCGAGCGCATGATCGAACCGCTGCCCCAGTACGCCTATGACGCTGGCCTAGCCGCTGGCATGGCTGCGGTGATGAACGGGGCAACTGACCTCAATGACGGTGCAGCCCGCATGGCGCAGACACTGGGCATCCCGCCCGAAGCTGCTGCGCTGGTCATGGAGTCAGGCTATGCCCACTTCGAGGGCGTGGCGCAGCGTGTAGCTGCCTCTGAGGGCCTCGACGCGGCCGACTGGTACGAACTCGGTGCATATGCCCGCAGCAACCCCAGCCAGCTTGGCCCTGCACTGCAGGCGATGGTGTACGCCCGAGACACCAGCAAGTGGGCTGCGCTGACGCGTGAGTTTCTGGCCTTCAAGGCGCAGCGAAGCGGGGTGAACCGATGAGCGCAGCTCTGCAGATACCCCCACCCGGACGCAGCGCTCGGCGCGAGTGCCTACGCAGCCCGGTCACTGGGACACCGCACGGGACCGCGCTGGTGAGCAAGACGCTGACCCCGAAGCTGGCCGACGAGCTGGCGAAGGTGGCCCCCGGTGCGGATGCGCAGGCAGTGCTCGATGCGGTGCTGAAGTTTGGAAGAGTGGCCGGTTGATACCGGCTTTGGCAGGTCAGGTTTCCCTAGTGGGAGCTGGCCTGCTTTTTTTCGGTCGCTTAAGCTGACCGCACCGTATGGAACAAAGGGGTTATGCGTGATATTCGTGGGCGTGTGCTGTGCCCTAGGGGCGCTAGGTATCTGGGCATACCAACTATTCGTCTACCTCAAATACGGTGCGTGGGTGTCTATCTCTGTCCTCGACGCATTAGGCCTGCTCGGAGGGCGCGTGAGCGTGTGGACGGCGTTTCCAAGCGATTGGCTGGGCTTACACGCCATGCTTGCGTGGGTCCCAGCTGCGCTGGTGCTGCTATGCATCGGCTTCTTCTTGATGGCGTGGGGCGTTGAACTCGCCGCGCAGCGCGCTTGATCTTGCGGGCTGCTTGGGTGCCGCCACTAGTCGGTGTACACCCGCTGCAACTGCAGCTCCGGGTAGGCCAGCTTCGACAGAGCCGCCCGTAGCAGCGGCAGCCCGAACCGTGTGTATCGCTTCGCCCCCGTGCTCCCGTGAATGGTGTGCCCGGTCAATCGGTCTGCCACAACGTCATCCACCCCAGCGTCCACCAGTCGAGTCCGCACCGTGTGCCGCAGTGAGTGGAAGTCCAGATAGCCCCGCTTCACGCCCTGCTCTCCCCGGTACACCGCAAACCAGTCGGAGAAATACTCCGCAGCAGACCTCCCCGGGGCACGCTCGACCGCAGGGAACAGCAACGCATCCCCTGCCCTGCGCCGTGCAGCCACATAGTCAGCGAACCCCAGCCGCACCAGCTCAGGATGCACAGGGATGCGCCGCTGTGTGCTGGCGTTCTTCACACTCGTTCCAGGTGTTCCCTCTTCAGCATCCCCAGCATCGCGCACGATATGCAGCGACAAGCCCCCTTCATCCTCTGCGATGTCCACTAGCCGAAGCTGGCATAGCTCGCCAGCTCGCGCGCCCGTGTAGAGCCCCAGCAAGGGCACCCAGTAGGCCGCATCGCCTCCGGCTGCCTTCATCGCGGGGAGCCTGTAGCTGGTGAACAGCGGGGACTTGAACAGCCTTACAAGATCATCGCCCTGCCACAGCTCCCGTGTGTTGGATTGCTTGACCTCAACCTTGCGGCCCTCCCATGGGTTCGCCTGCAGCCAGTCGAGATGCACCTTCGCAAAGTTGAGGAGGGATTTGATGTTGTCGAAGTGGTCCTTCGCAGTCTTGTCCGCAGCACACTCCTTGCGCAGGTGGGCAATGAATGCTGTTGCATCCGCCTTCGTGAGTGACTCGATGTACCGCCCGGGCAGGCAGCCATCGAACAGGCGCATCGAGTAGCCCATCTTCTTGGCTGTGCCCGGAGCGGGCTTGCGTTCTGCCTTCCACAGCGGGAACACATCATCCAGCGTATGGGCCTGCGCTGCAGGCTCCACGGGGGCACCAGAGGGCGCAGCAGGTGTAGGAATGAACTCCCCTTCATCCCGCTTCACCCGGTCCCTGTAGGCGTTGCGCATCGCACCCAGACACTCCCGCAGGGCAGCGATGCCATCGGGGGCCTTCCAGTTCACGGCAAGCCCCATGGAGCGCGCGACTTGATCCGCTAGAGGAACCACGGCGGACAGCTCGCGCCGCGCCAGTGCAGTGGCTGCCTGCCCTTCTGCAGCTGCGTTGAGGCCCGCCATGACTTCCGCCTCTCGATGAGATAAGCCATCGAATGGGGAAGCCTGCTGAGGCGCTTCTGGGGCACCTGTAGGAATCTGCAGGCGCGCGCGCGGGGCATCTATGACCGCCACCAGCTCGCGCAACACGTGGCGCATCTCTGCCCCTTCGCGGGCTTCATCGTCCTGCGCTAGGACTTTGGCTGCGACGCCCTGCGCGAATGCGGATGCAAGCTCCGGGGTTACCTTGTCCAGTGGCTGGGCATTGATCGACTTCCGGACGCTGGCGAACTCCGCCTCACGCTCTGCGCGCAACTGGTGGGCGCGGGCCTGCACTTGGGCACGCTCACCGCGTCCAAGGGAGATGCGGAAGTCCTTGCGCCCGTGGTAGTGCGCCTGAAGGTCTGCGGGGACAACGATGCGGAGCTGCCATGCGCCGCCGCGCTGGGTCAGTCCTAGAGGTTTGGCCATCGGGGCATCCATGTGACGAGTCTAGGGGAACTGTCACACTTTGATGTCACACCCGATTTTCTAAGTGCTTGATCTGCCTACTTATTCTTATAAATCAGGCACTTACGATGGCGGAAGCGGTGAGATTCGAACTCACGGATGGCTTACGCCATCGCCGGTTTTCAAGACCGGTGCATTCAACCGCTCTGCCACGCTTCCAAGGGCCCGCATTATAGGCGCGCCGTGTTATCGACCTTGGACACGCCGCACTGCTTGGCGCCCGTGCTGTCGCAAGGGCAATGATCAAAGGCCCCAGGAAAGCTGGGGCCTTTGAGATCATCAAACGCTCGGAGCCGTCAGTCGAAACGAATTCCGCCCTGCAACACGATGGTCGTCGGGTAACGACCACCACTGTCAGTGACGCTTCTGTTCGCGCCGCTCGTTCGCGCTCCATCTGAAAGCGCGATACCGCCACCGACACCCTGGAACGAGATCTGGGAGACCGGCGACGCGGCAAGCGCCTGGGCGACCGAGGTCACGGCCCCACCGCAATCTTGCACCAGGGCGAAGGAACTCAGCGGTATGGCGTAGTCCGTCGCCGCCTGGGCAGTTGGCGTCACAACACGACGCAACTGGAGGCGGCACGTCGCCCCTCCAGCGGTATAGCGCTTACCGAGATCCATCACGATCATGAAGTTGTTTGTGGCGCTACTGAACCACTCGGGGTTCTGACCGAGCTTGAAGCGAAGCGTTGTCTGGGCGCCGACTTGCACACCGGGCGTGTCAGCCGATGGGCTGAAGCCACCGACCAGACCTGGCGCCTGGACATAGATCCCCATGTACAGATCGGCGGCGGGCGTGGCGGTCTGGTAGTAATAGAAGAAGAAGCTGTCTGCGGCAGTGCTGGAGGGAACAAAGCCACCATCGCCCCCACAGTTCTCGGGTGCGCCGTTGCAGTTGAAGCCATCGAGATTGCTGCCGCTGAAGCCGTTGTATTCGCCGCCTTCGACGGTGCGCCGTCCGGTACCGAAGCCTGTTGAAAAGATCAGCGGGCCACTGCCGCCACCCGCAGACGCCGCGAGCAAGCTGATGGTGTCGAAGTAGTAGGCCCTGCCAGGGGGCGCATCTACCGTGCCCAGTCGCGGCAGCAGGACGATCTTGTTGTAGGTGAGCGCAGGATCGATGCCGGAGAACGTCCAGGTCAGCGTCTGCCAACCCACGACCACTTGCTCGTTGGCTTGAACATCACCGGAGTTGGCGCCGCCAGGGCCTTCAACCTTCATCACCATCGGAATGCCTGCCAGGGGCGAGTACACCTGGGCGCTGATCGTGCGCCGAGTTGCGGTGAACGGCACCACAACATCGATGATCCCCAGCGCAAACGGCTGACCACCCGAGCGCAGCACCTTGAAGCTGTTGCCCGATCCACCGCCGGACGGGCCTACTTCGATGGCGCTGCCTTCCGCGCCTTCAAAGCCCGCCACTGGCGGCCGAATGTCGTCGAAGTTGGCCACAATCGTGGCGCCTGTTGACGGCTCGGTCAACGTGATCGCGTCGAAGTAGTAGGCCCGGCCTGGGGGCGCATCTACCGTTCCCAGTCGCGGCAGCAGGACAATCTTGTTGTAGGTGAGCGCAGGATCGATGCCGGAGAACGTCCAGGTCAGCGTCTGCCAACCCACGACCACTTGCTCATTGGCTTGAACATCACCAGAGTTGGCGCCGCCAGGGCCTTCAACCTTCATCACCATCGGAATGCCTGCCAGGGGCGAGAACACCTGGGCGCGGATGATCCGCCGAGTCGCCGTGAACGGTACGGCGGTATCGATGATGCCCAGTGCAAACGGCTGACCGCCCGAGCGCAGCACCTTGAAGCTGTTGCCCGATCCGCCACCAGACGGACCGACTTCGATGGCGCTGCCCTCCGCGCCTTCGAAGCCAGCCACTGGCGGCCGAATGTCGTCGAAATTGGCCAAGACGACCGGACCGCTGGCCGGTGGCGGTGGGGGCGGCGGCGCGACCGTATTGAAAGCCTTGGTAGCAGAAACGGCAGCGTTGCCGGTTCCAGTCGCGTCCGTCACGCTGTTTGCGGGGACGGTGATCGTCACGGTGCCCGTCGCGGCGGCGTTGGGGGCCACGACAAGCGTGGCGCTGGTACCCGACAACCGGGCAAATGCTCCCTTTGTGCCGCCAGTAACCACCACGTCCTCGGTCGTGAACGATGTGCCGACGTCGCGGTTGAACGAGAACGTGAAGGTAATCGGCCCGGTGGCGACCTCGGCGCTGACGTTGTTCGTGATCGTCACCACCGGCGGCGCCGACGGAACGACGCTGTCGGGCCGCGGCGGCGGTGGCTCGCCACTGCCCCCACCGCACGCCGCCAACAAAAGCGCGAACACGGCTGCCGACAATGCGGCACGAATGTGACGGGTGGAACGTGTCATGGCAGTCTGTCCTTGGTTATAGGAATCAGGCGACTCCGGGGCATGGATGAGCGATCGCCAAGAAAGCGCTTTCACAAGTATGCGGACGAGGGCGCGATGTTGGCAAGGGTTTCTTTCTTCTCGGTTTCCCGAAGGCTCTAGGGACCTCGTGGGCGCCCGTTCAGGAACCCGTAAACCGCGCGAGTTGGCCGGGGGCCACTGTGAGGCGCTGGCCATCACTGAAGCGGACCTCCAGGGGCACCTTGCGCGCATTGAACGCAAGGTAGGTTCGACGACCATCCGGCCGCTGGAACACCGCGTGGAATGGCGTATCTGCTGTGATGTTGAAGTCAGGCACCCCCATCTCTTGCAGCCCCAGCATAAAACTCAGGCTGTAGCTTCGCGACGAGCCAAGCTCTACGGCGCCCCAACGATCCCAGCGCTTGAGCGCCTCATCGGGGTCGGAGAGCGCCAGGTACTTGGCAAAGATGTCTTGCCAGATGTCCTTGGGCGGTGGCGGATTGGGTTTGGTAGCGATGCGATTCCATAGCGCGGTCTCGGCGGGGAGCGTCGCCAGATTGCGCTTCACAAACGCCGGGTCGCGCCCCAGGTAGGTGTGTGCGGTCGTGACGGGCAGGAGATTGATGCCCTTGATCTGCCGCGGATCGTCAGTCCACCATGTGTTGTGCTGATACATGCCGCCGAACAGGAGACTGACTTCAGCATTCCGGTACTCCGGCGCGAACACGATGCGGTGAATATCGAACCAGTAGTGATTAATGGCCTCGATCTCGCTCGTGTAGAGATAGATTCCGAGGTCGCGCAGTGACTTGTTGCCGGTGATCTCACCCCACAGGATCAAGCCGACCCACGCATTGATGGACTCCGACGAGGATTCGTTGTTGTTGCCGAACTCGCCGACGCCGATGCCGTTCGCCCAGGTGTGTGCCTCGTAGGCATCCCAGTTCCGCAGAAACGGAAAGTCTGCCCGTCCACGCTCGCTGGTGGCGATATCCGCGATCAGAAGCTCGATCATGCCACCCCATCGGTCGCGGGAAATCCACGAAGGATCTCGCAGTGCGATCTCGGCGGCAGCACGTATCCAGTAGCCGTACCAGAAGTGATGGTCGTTGATCTCGGCAACCGCGAAGAACTCGTCGGGATAGATCGAGACGAGGCCCATCGCCTCATCGCGTTGTACGTAGCCTCGGCTACTTTCGCCGCCCAGCCACTCTTCCATACGCTTCTTCGTCATCTCGATCAAGCGATCGCGCCGCAGCAAGTCACCTTGCTGCTCAAAGCGCTCGGCGAGCTTTATGGTTCGCAGCAACCCCTTGCCAGCCCAATAGGCGCTGCGCCCTTCGCGCTGCAGTTCCCGCCCAGCGGTAGAGAAGTCCTTATCCATGACATCCTGCAGTTGCGCAAGACGCGCGGCCTCCTTGATGGGTGGCCAGTAGGGCACAAATCCGTTGTAACGCTTGCTCACCGTGAACTGGGACGCCGCCAGCAGGCGCAGCGGGCCGCGCACGGTCGCGAATGTTGGTCCGAGCCTGCTCTCGACGGACGTATTGCGGAACCATTGATGCGGATACAGGCCGAGGAGTGGTCCGTTATCCGGACCCTCCATGACCTGCGTGGTCGCAGAAAAGGTGGTCTCCACGCGGCTCGCTGCCTCGTCATAGCGCCAGTCCACTCGGGTTCGAGTGATGAACGCATAGGCATGGCGCGTGAACAGCGCGAGCGTCTCTGATTTGTCGTCGGGCAGACCCGCCACAGACAGATAGCCCTTGCCTGCCGGAAGCCGGGCGATCCACTCGGTCGGCGACACCGGGTCCCACGCAACACCGGTTGGTCCAAACATCGCGTAGACCTTGCTTCCAACCCGCACAGCAAGTACTCGAGGGTCTGCACCTGAATGCAGCCGCTCGCCACCAGCAGGAAGTCGGATGCGCAAGTCACCGCGGCTGACTCGCATCGACGCGAAGGGGTGCCCGCGCGCGACGGTCGTGAGCATGGTGTCCGACCCGCGCGCCATCGAGATATCGATCGACCAGTCATCTGCATTGGCCAACAGGGCTCGACCGGGCTCAAAGGCGATCGGGCTGATCAGGAGCGGATCACGATGCGGGTAGCGGATTTCTACGTCCTGACGAATGCTGGTCACTGCCTCTTTGGTGGGCAATGCAAACTCAAGCCCGCCGGGGACGGCCTTCACAGTGATCGGCTGAACAAAGATGGCTTCGGGCTTGGCGCTGAATGCCAGTGTTGAATACCACTGGTTGGTCGGCGCCGCGCGTTTGAGCATGCTCTCGGTGCGGAACGGCGCGCGCGGCACCGCCTTGTCACTCCCCTTTGGCGCCAAGAAGTAGGCACCATCCCCGAGCTTCACGCTCTGGGCGAACACTGGCGCCGAAAGCAGCGCCATGGCTGCCATCAAGAGCCAGACCCGCGCAGCCATGCGCGAAGACTTCGAAAACGTGAATGCAATCGACATGCGCTCTAAACCAGCGTTGCCGAGGACGTTGAAATCGGTCATCACTCCCCTTCCCGGGTGCGGCGCGTGCAAGCTCGCTCTCGGTCAGGTCGGTTGCACGATGAGGTCGCTCGGTCTGGAATCGACGATCAAAGGCCCGCCGGCGCTCCTGCGTGAGGCGCGAGGGTAAACACGCAGACTTGGCAGCGTTGACGCCACCCCGTGACGGCCCTTATTGTATTTCTTGAAAGCGCTTTCTCCGCAAGCCCCTGCGCCTTCACAACAACCTCACTCAGCCGGAGGCTGCCGAATCCATGCAGCAGAAAACACATCGCTCCACGGGCTCCGACACCCGCGCTGCCACCCCACCTCGCCGCTCTCTCTTGACTCTTGCGCTTTGCGTTGCGGGACTCGGTACCGCAACGAGTGCGCATGCTTTCGAGTGGGGAAATTTCAGCCTCACAGGATTCGCCAAGGCGACGGTGAGTCGCGCAAGCAACGGCTGCGACAACTGTCAGCGCGAGCCGGATGCGTCAAGGCAATTCATCTGGGCAGACGACATTGTTTTCGGCAGAGAGTTCGGCGCTCTGACGTCGGACAGCTGGCAGATTCAACCGGTTATCGGCGCAAAGCTCGACCTACCACAGGGATTCAAGGCGTCCGCCACCTACTCGCAGCGCTATCGCGACGGAAGAGCGGACTTGCCAGGGGTGGTCTATGAGCGCAGCGCGACGCTCAAGCACGAGTACTACGGCTCGCTGACGATCGGCAACTTCCCTTCACGCGCATGGAACCGCTCCGACTTTCCCTACGCATCCGACATCGGCCAGACAGCCTTCAGCGATTCGGGCGCCGCCTATGGCATTTTGACAAAGGCGGTCAGATACACATCGCGCGAACTGTTTGTCGCCGACGGGAACCTGGTGCTTGAAGCGACATACGACCAGGGCGATACCGACTTCAAGCGAAACAAGCCTGCACTCTACGAGCTGTGGGCCCTGTGGGGTCGCGGCCCACTAGTCGTGGAGGCCGTGGCTCAGTCCGGCAAGAACGGGCCTGCGGGCTCGTTCGCCAAGGCGGGCTTCACAGGCCTGACGCCGTTCCCTCAGCGGGACGACAAGCAACTCGGCGGCAACAGGCAGAGCAGCTTTCTTGTACTGGGCAAGTACCAGATCGGCACTGCCTACGAAGTATCCGGCGGTCTGCGCTTCAACCGGTGGAGCGGTGCGTATGCGGTGCAGTTGACTCAAGGCGCGCAAGCGCAGTGGAACAACCCGTTCAACGTGAACTGGAACGGGTTTGACGCCAACGGCGTCCCCAACCCGGGCTACTCGGCGCGTTCCACCGACATGATGCTAGGGCTTCGGAAGTACGTGAACCCGAAGGTTGTCGCATATAGCGGCCTGACCTACCTAGGTAAGGCCAGCACGGCCAATCCCAGTGAGCGTGGCCAGAGCAACACGGCACTGTTCGCAACCCTCGGAGGTCGGTACACGATCGGAGACGGACTGAGCGTCTCGGCGTCGGTCAACGGCGTCTGGTACGGCCGCAAGGGTTTGGCACCTCTGAGCATGCCGGCCCACAACGCGTTTTCGAATATCGACTCCCGCATTGCCCAGCGGGGCAACTGGCTTGCGGCAGAAGTCAATTACCGGTTCTGAATCGAGAGGCTCACAATGAACTCCAACTGGCTTCCAGCGCTGACGCGCGCCATGCCCCGCACTCTTGCTGTCAGCCTCGGCGTGTCGCTGCTGGCACTTGCATCTGGCTGCGGCGGAGGCGGCAGCGGTGGCTACACGCCTCTCGCCGTCTCGCAAAGTGCCGAACGACGCGAACTCCCCGAAGCACTGATCACCCGGGCGGCCATCAACTACTCGCCGTACCGCACATCGCGCAGCCCCGCGGATCTCGCCGGCGAGATCATCACGCCGGCAAACGTGCTCCAGGATCTCCGTCTGATCCAAGCCACCGGCATCGGCACCATCCGCCTGTTCAGCAGCCGTGCCTTCGCTGAAACCGTCCTCCAGGTGATCCGCGACAACAATCTCGACCTCAAGGTCCAGCTCGGCGCGTTCCTGAACGCAGCGCGCACGGCAGCTGCCGAAGCCGAGAACCAGGCCGAACTCGACACGTGCATTCGCCTGGCCAATTCCTACCGAGATATCGTCCTTACCGTCAGCGTCGGCAATGAAAAGCTGGTGGAGTGGTCTCCGACCCGCATGGAACCGGCGGTGGTCGCCGCCTACCTGCGCAAGGTTCGCAGTGCTGTTCGCCAGCCGGTAACCACGAACGACAACTGGCTCATGTGGTCTCGTGTTCCGCGCGAGGTCGCTGAAACCGTCGACTTCGCCGCGGTCCACGTATACCCATTCCTCGACACGTTCTACGACCCCAGCAAGTATGACTGGCGCCAAAAAACTGTACCGGAGCCACAGCGCGCGCAGGCCATGATCGATGCGACGATCGTCGAGGCGAAGAAGCAGTTCAACGACGCACGTGCCGGCCTGGCAAAGCTGGGCCTGAGCAGTATTCCAATGGTCATCGGCGAAACGGGCTGGGCCGCCGTCGACACCAATGGTGGACCGAACCTGGCATTCCGTGCGCACCCGGTGAACCAAAAGATGTACTTCGACGCGCTACAGGTCTGGGCACAGCAAGGTCGTCGCGATGCACAGGGGCCCAAGGCAATCTTCTTCTTCCAGGCTTTCGATGAACCTTGGAAGCAGGGTGACGACGGGTGGGGTCTGTTCAACGCCCAGCGGCAGGCTCGCTACACGATCCAATCGCTCGGCACATGCGGCGTCACCTGGACCTGCGAACCCGGCACCTACACCGCGGCAGACGCCGTGAAGTGGGTTCCTCCGACACTGCAGTCACCTGTCACTTCGAACCGGTACACCCTGTACGCGGACACCCCGACCCCCGGAGAAGATCGCGCGACAGGGCTGCGCTGGGATCCGTTTGTCGCCACCGGCTATCGCGATAGTTCGGCAGGGCCTGCCTCGGCGGACGGTGGGGTTCATCTCGAGATCTCCCCGAACCCAGCCGACTTTGGTTGGGGACTATTCCACTACTCGGACCGCGGCGTGCTGGCGAATCTGAGCAACTTCTCAGGCGGCCGCCTGAACTTCCAGGTGCGCAGCGACGGATACCCCGGCAAGATCGAAATCGGGATCAGCACTGACAGTGAAGACCGCGATATCCATGAGGCCTTCCTGCAAGTTGCCCCGGGACAGTACGGCTACTGCAACAGCAACAACTGGTGCAGCGTGTCCATTCCGGTATCGGCTTTCCTTGCAGCGAATCCGAAGCTCGATCTCCGCTACGTGAACTTCCGGTTCATCGTCGCCGACCGCTTCAGCTTCACTGACAAGCCCCTCAACTTGACGGGCTTGCCGGTGGTGCGGATCGATAACCTGCACTGGTCCCGATGAGCAGCTCGATCTCCTGCGCGCCGGCGCCGCTGCACTGGGTGCTGAGCGCAAGAGATGAGCGGCACGGGCAGATTGCACGGCTGTCACCGCAGCCTGCGTTGATGCCTAGTGTCGATCCGCAGGCTCATGCGAGTGCCCCTGCACGCATGTGGGTCGACAGCACAAGGCGCTTCCAGAAGGTGCTCGGCTTTGGCGGCGCCTTCACCGAGGCAGCAGCAAGCACATGGCTCAAGCTATCGGCCGCCCAGCAGGAACATCTCCTGCGCGAATACTTTGATGCTGACAGGGGCCATGGATACACGATGTGCCGTGTACACATGAACAGCTGCGACTTCGCTCTGGGCAACTATGCGCACGCCGAGCGGGAGGGTGACTTTGCTCTAGAGAGCTTCAGCATCGAACGCGATCGCCGGGCGTTGCTGCCGATGATTCTGGCAGCGCAACGCGTGGCGGGACGCCCGATTCGACTCCTGATGTCCCCATGGAGTCCACCGGCCTGGATGAAGACGACAGGCCAGATGAACCATGGTGGTCGGCTTCGACCAGAGTGCCGAGCCGCTTGGGCACAGTGCTTCGTACGCTTCATCCGCGAGTACGAAGCTGCAGGCGTGCCGATCTGGGGCGTTTCGGTGCAAAACGAGCCGGAGGCCAATCAACGCTGGGATTCCTGCCTATACACCGCAGAGGAAGAGCGCGACTTCGTGCGCGACCACCTCGGACCCGCGCTACACGAAGCGGGACTCGCGCACATCTGCATTGTCATCTGGGATCACAACCGGGACGCCATGGTCGAGCGTGCCAGCGTCGTGTACGGCGATGCTGGTGCGTCCAGGTATGTCTGGGGTACCGGCTTCCACTGGTACATGGAGAATCATTTCGACCACGTACAGCTTGTTCACGATGCGTGGCCTGACAAGCAGCTGCTTTTCACCGAGGGCTGCCAGGAAGGCGGGCCTCACTGGGGTCGCTGGGAGCTGGCCGAGCGTTACGCGCGTTCGATCATCAATGATCTGAATCGCTGGACCGTGGGATGGATCGACTGGAATCTGCTGCTCGATGAGCAGGGGGGGCCCAATCATGTCGGGAACTTCTGCAGTGCCCCCTACCTCGCGGTGCCCGCAGAAGACGGGTTACATGCGCAGAGCTCCTTTGCGGCGCTTGGGCACTTCTCTCGCTACGTGCAGCCGGATGCAGAGCGTGTTCTGGTCGCTGCAACACGCGAAGCACTGGAGTGCACCGCCTTCCTCAATCCGAACGGCAATCTGGTCGTGATCGCCTTGAATCGTAGTGATCACGACATGAGCTTCTCGCTCACGATGGACGGAGCAACCTACGCCGCTGAACTACCCGCACACGCCATCGGGACCTACTTTCGCGGAAACGAACCATGAACCAAGCCCCTTCGACGGCGCGGCTGCTTGCTGATGTTGGCGGCACTAACGCGCGGTTCGCATGGCAGGCCGGGCCGGGGAAGGACATCGAGTCTGTTCTCACGCTGCCCTGCGCCGAGCATGTCACCCTGGAGGATGCGGTGCTGCGTTACCTTCGGCAGACGAGCCGTACGATGCCGAGAGACTGCGCCATCGCCATTGCCAATCCAGTGACTGGCGATCGCATCGCGATGACAAATCATCACTGGGCCTTTTCGATTCGGGCACTCAAGACACAGCTGGGACTGGACCGCCTCCTGGTCGTCAACGACTTCACTGCACTTGCACTGGCGCTGCCGAAGCTGGGCAGCGCGGACCGTTGGCAGCTGGGTGGCGAAGCTCCCGAACCGTCTGCGGCAATTGGCCTGATTGGCCCCGGTACGGGGCTTGGAGTGTCCGGACTGCTACCGGACGGCCGTGGCGGCTGGCTCCCGATCCAGGGCGAGGGCGGGCACGGGACACTCGGTCCGACGACATCACGCGAGGCTGCAGTCCTGACGCTGCTTCGTCAATGGCATGGCCATGTATCCGCCGAACGCGCGGTCTGCGGCCAAGGCCTGGTGGACATCTACTCAGCTCTCCAGCATCTCGACAATACGCCGGGTTCGCAACTGCCGGCAGCAGAGGTCGCCGATGCCGCAATACACAACCGCAACGAACGTTGCGTCGAGGCGCTCAACTTGTTCTGCTCATTCCTAGGTATCGCAGCCGGCAATCTCGCACTCACTCTAGGGGCGCGTGGCGGTGTGTACATCGGGGGCGGCATCGTGCCTCGACTAGGCCGCTGGTTCGCGAGCTCGCCGTTTCGCGCCAGCTTTGAGGCGAAAGGTCGCTTCGCCGCCTACCTTAAGCCGATACCTGTCTACGTGATCGACACCCCGGAGTCCCCCGCCTTTCTGGGCGCAGCCGAGGCGCTCGACTCCGAACTCCAGCTCGCCGGCCTGGCCCGCTGACCCGGAAACAAGAGAGGCGCTCATGACTGCAGCTGGAGCGAATGTCGTGACACACAAAGTGCCGTTTCGCCACAAGGTCGCCTTTGGCCTCGGCATGCTGGCCAACCAGATGTTTCCGGCGGCGCTCGGCATCTTCATGGTCGTTTTGGTGCAAGACCTAGGGTTCCCTGGCTGGATGTGGGGAATCCTGTTCTTTCTGCCGCGGGTGTTTGACTCCCTGACCGATCCGATCATGGGGTTCATCTCCGACAACACGCGCTCCCGCTGGGGCAGACGCCACCACTACGTTTTCATCGGCGCCATCGTGATGGGCATTTCATTCGTCGCAATGTGGCAACTGCATCGCGAAGATGGTGTCGCCTACAACTTCGTGTACTTCCTGTGCTGGTCATTCATTTTCTACACCGGACTCACGCTCTTCAGCATCCCGTATGTCGCAATCGGCTACGAGATGAGTGACGACTTTCATGAGCGCACCAGCATCATGGCAGTTGCTCAGTGGATCGGTCAGTGGGCCTGGGTCATCGCACCGTGGTTCTGGGTGGTGATGTACGACCCGGACTGGTTCTCTAATGCAGACTCAGCGACCCGGCATCTGGCCGTCTGGGTGGGCGTGATCTGCATGCTGCTCGCGATGGTGCCGGCGCTCTTTCTTCCGTACCGATCCAGCGTAAATGACAAGCATCTGATCCCACTGACCTGGGCCAATATCGGCAACGGTATCCGTGAGATCGTGAACAGCTTCAAGGATGCGTTCGGCTCAGCACCTTTCCGCAAGCTGTGCTTCGCGACATTCCTAGTCTTCAACGCCTTCAATACCGTTGCAGCGTTCTCGTTCTTCATCGTGGTCTACCACTTGTTCGGCGGCAAGACCGCTGACGCGGGAATCTGGCCGACGCTGTTCGGCAGCGTGGGCGCACTGATCACAACCTTCGCAGTCATCCCGGCGGTGGCATGGATGTCTCGACGGATAGGCAAGAAGAACGCGTTCATGCTGTCCCAGGGGATCTCGATCATCGGCTACATCCTGCTCTGGTTCCTGATGGTGCCCGGCAAGCCGTGGATGTTCATGCTCGCCCTTCCCTTCTTCAGCTTCGGCATCGGCGGCCTCTTTACACTCATGATGAGTATGACCGCCGACGTATGCGATATCGATGAACTCGCCACGGGCAAGCGTCGTGAGGGCATCTTTGGTGCCATCTATTGGTGGATGGTCAAGTTCGGCTTCGCTATCGCCGGCTTGCTCAGCGGCGCAATCATGTCGCTTGTGGCGTTCACACCCGGTGCGGCAACACAGCCCGAAGGCGCTGTCGACGGCCTGCGCTTGTTCTATTCCGGCGTGCCCATACTCGGCACGCTGCTCGCGATGTGGATCATGCGCAGCTACGACCTTGACGAACAGCGTGCGAGAGAAGTTCAAATCGAGCTCGAGCGAAGAAAGACACGAGCGTCAGTGCAAGCGTCCTCCGGCACTCGGACGTGGCTTCGCGATCACGACTCGGAACTTCAGGCGAACACTCGATCCGCGCTGAGCAGCCTGAGTGCAGCAGAGGTGCAAGCGCTCTATCGCCAGCACCGTAATGAACGCTTGTACGGTCTCTGCTACAGCGCGTACGCGCCTGATCAACAGGCTGGTGATGTTCTTGCCCCATCGCAGATCAGACGACGTGTCGCCCTCATTGCTCCGCATACGCGCTGGCTGCGATCATTCGCCTGCACCGAAGGGCACGAGCTGATTCCGGCCGCTGCGCGTGAGCACGGGCTCAAGACGATGGTAGGAGCGTGGATCAGTACCGACAGGGAGCGTAACGAGCGCGAGATCCACGGGCTCATCACGCTTGCGAAGGCCGGCCTCGTCAGTATCGCTGTCGTCGGCAACGAAGTTCTGCTGCGTGGCGAATTGCAGGAGAGCGAACTGCTCGCGCTGATCTCCCGTGTGAAGGCTGCAGTACCGGATGGAATACGCGTAGGATGTGTTGATGCGTACTACGTGTTCCTCGAACACCCGGCACTGGTCGATGCTTGCGACATAATCCTGCCCAACTGCTACCCGTTCTGGGAGGGCACGGACATCGCCGGCGCGTCCCACTATTTGCGCCGAATGCACGCACTTGTGCTGGCGGCGTCGCGCGAAAAGCAGGTTGTCATCGCCGAGACCGGATGGCCCGGCGGGGGGCAGGCCATCGGGTCAGCGGTACCCTCAGCAGAAAACGCCATGCGCTACTTCGTCGACGTGCAAACTTGGGCAAGACGTGAAGGGGTGAAGCTATTCCACTTCACTTCCTTCGACGAACCCTGGAAGATGCATTTCGAAGGCGAGGTCGGCACTCAATGGGGCTTGTGGGACAAGGACGAACAACCGAAGTATCTCGTCTGAGCGACAGGCTTCTCTCCAAGGGGAGCGTCGGCATCTATCAAGCGCGCGGTCGAGCACCCAAACCTAATCACACGAAGCCCGCGCAGCGGGCAGTCCGAAAATTACAAGAGGTCATCGTCTTGGACGATGGCGAGGGTCAGCTTGACCCGCTTGCGATCCGGCTTAGTCAGGCTGTAACTCCGCCAGTCTCGGGCGGTCAATCAATCGGAAAGCTTCGTCGCGACTCACAAGTACTTGAGCTTCGCGTCTTTGTCCCAGAGCCCCCAGAAAGCACCAACATCACCTTCGGCACCGACCTTCCACGCCTCATCGAAGGCAGCAAAGTGGAACCACTCGATGCCCTCGCGCTCCGCCCACACAGCGGTCTCGACAAAGTATTGAACAGCGGCAGTCGGGCCGGGTAGAGCACCGTGGAAGGGGCTGCCTTGATGCGGCCAACCTGTCTCGCTGATGATGACGCGTTTGCCAGCTGATACCGCGCGCGTCTTTTCGAGCATCTGCCGCATGTACGGCAACGCCTGCTCGCGCGGACACCCCTCCCAAAACGGGTAGCAGTTGGCCATTACAACGTCGCACGCTGCAGTGACTCGCGGATAGTTCTCGAAGATGAAGTAGGCGTCCACGTACCCCACGGGGATGCCCGGCAGTGCCGCCTTGACCCGTGCGATGCAATCGATGAGTTCGTCTTCGGTGAGGTCTCCTCGAAGCAACACCTCGTTGCCGACGGCAACGAGGTCCGCGCAACCGGCCCGGGCCAAGGCAATCACGTTGTCGATTTCGCGTACGTTGATCTCCGCGTCTGCCCCGAGCCACGCGCCCACTAGCGTCTTCAGACCCAATTCGTGAGCGATTCTCGGGGTCTGTTCGTGACCATCAGTACAAGAGAAGCTGCGAATCCAGCGCGCGTGTGGGCGGCACACTTCAAGCCTTTGTCGAATCTGCGCTTCACTCACCTGTGCTCCGGGCGCCTGGCCTTCGAGATATGGGCTGAAGCACAGACCGTGAACGCCCTGTGCCAGTACGGAGCGGAACGCCTCGGCGAGGGTCACCACGCTTCCCGTGCCACCAGACAACGACTCCATAGCGCCGGAATCAAAGACCGGCGCGACGGAGGCAGCTTCAGCCGGGGGCAGGTGCGCCGCGAGGGCGAATGAAGGTTTGCTCATGTGCGCTCGCTCGTTGCGACGTGTTCATATTCAGCCTGTACGCGTCTCTCGGACTGGTGGCCGGGCTCCCAGGGCATTACGCCAGCACCTCGCAGGCCGGGTTCGCCATAGCCCCCTACCTTGTCGTACACGCGTACCCAGTCCACGATGAGTTCCGCTGGAAACTGAGTGTGCTCGTTGGGATGCCCGGGAAAGTTGCCGCCGACCGCGACGTTCATGAGTAGATAGAACGGCTGATCGAACGGCGCTGGCCAAGGATTGAGATCCGCATCCGAAGTCGCTTCCACACCCCGCGTGCCATCGAGGCGACTGCAACTCCACCAATGGCGATACGTGCATGTCTGCACTTCGTCGACATAGAAGCGCACTTCACCCGGCTCCCACTCGACTGCGTACGTATGCCAATCGGCCACCGTGCTTCCGCCAGGAAGCCGGTGCGTGGTGGTGATCAGTGAACGGCACGGATACGACGAGCCAAAGTGCAGGCTGTTAAGCACCTCGTGCGGCTGCTCGCCGACGATCTCCATCAGATCGATTTCGCCGCTGGCAGCCCAGCCACCATATCGGTCATCGACGGGCAGCATCCAGATGGCGGGCCAAAGGCCCTTTCCCGATGGCACGCGCGCACGCGCCTCGATGCGCCCGTACAGCTTGGAAAAAAGGGTGCGACCGTCACGCGCCTTCGTCTTCAGGCGCGCCGACGTGTAGCCACAACCATGCAGGGGCGCCTTGACCGCACGGATATGCAGGCAGCTGTCGCGCACCTGCACGTTCTCGGGGTCGCCGGTGTAGTACTGCAGCTCTTCGTTGCCCCACCCAGGCACCCATTGATGGACCCGGTAGTCATAGAAGCCATTGCCCAAGTCAAAGTCCCACTTGGAGCGGTCGACCGAGACCCCGTCAAATTCGTCGTTCCAGACCAGAATCCAGCCAGTGCGTTGTGCTGCGTTCATTGTCATGCCGGAGACATCGGTTCGAGATTCATGCCGTTCGCAGCGTCAAGCAGCCAGCGGATCGGCTCGTACGTTGCGCTGCACCTGCAAAAAGTCGCGGTACCAGAGGTAGCTGTCCTTGGGTGTTCGTGCCAGCGTGGCGTAGTCGACGTGGACGATCCCGAAGCGCTTCGCATACCCGCTGGCCCATTCGAAGTTGTCCATCAGGCTCCAGACCATGTAGCCCGCCATGGGGACACCTTGCGCGGCTGCACTGCCAACCGCGGCGATGTGCCGGGCGATGTAGTCCACTCGATCGGAATCCCTAACGCGTAAGCCTTCAGCCGTGGAGATTGCTTCGTCCGCGAATGCGGCGCCGTTTTCCATCACATAGAGCGCGGGTAGCTTCCAATCGCGGTGCAAGCGAAGCAGCAACTCCGTCAGGCACTCCGGAACGATCTCCCATCCCATGTCGGTCAGCGGCTTACCACTGTGCTGCGCGCTCCACGCACCGCTGGCACTCACCACGCCGCGGGTGTAGTAGTTGATGCCCAGGAAATCCATCGGCGCCGAGATGGCCTGCATGTCACCGTCATGCACGACGGGCACATCCCCTCCGAGATGCTGCCAAACGTCAGCCGGATACGTGCCTAGGAACAGGGGATCCATGTACCAGCGCACACTGCGGCCGTCCTCGAGGCGTGCGGCGGCCACATCCTCAGGACTGTCGGTAGCCGGGCCGATCGGAGAGAGATTGAGGACGATGCCCAACCGTGCGCCGCAACCGTCGGCGCGGAGAGCCCGCAGAGCCAGGCCGTGACTGAGCAACAGATGATGCGCGACCTGCATGGCCGTCGCTCGACTCCGCACACCTGGCGCGAAGATCCCGCTCTCGTGACCGAGCACCGCCATCACCCAGGGTTCATTGTGCGTTGCGATGGACTCGACGCGGCCGGCCAGGCGCGCTGCGACATATCTCGCGTAGCTAACGAAGCGATGGACCGTTTCTCGGTTTGCCCACCCACCCAGATCCTGCAAGGCCTGGGGCAGATCCCAGTGATTCAGTGTCAGGTAAGGCTTGATCCCTCGCGCGCGGAGACCATCGACAATCCGCTCGTAGAACGCGATGCCTTGTTCATTGAATGCACCCTGCCCGTCAGGCTGAATCCGGGGCCAGCTGATCGAAAACCGATATGCGTCCACACCGAGGCCGGCGATCAGATCGAGATCCGACTCGAGCCTGTGGTAGTGATCACACGCGATGTCCCCGTTGCTGCCATCAGCAATCACCCCGGGCTGACGGCAAAATCGATCCCAGATGGATTCGCCTTTGCCGTCTTCTTGGGCTGCACCCTCGATCTGGAAGGCGCTGGTAGCCACGCCCCAGACGAAGCCTGGGTTAGATGAGAACGATGGGAAGGTCGGATTCATTGCGCGCGCGGTTTATGACCCTGCTGGCCGGGTGCGATCACTGCCTGCGCGGGACACGCCTCGCACGGCAAATGAAAGCGCTTTCATTCAGCCGGAGTTTCGCGCCACGCGGAAGGGCTGTCAACCTCTGGCAATTCGAATGCGCGCGCCGTCCAAAGTCATTGATGCGCCTATGTGCGCAACTGTCGCGTGGTCTCACGCACGACCAAGCGTGGCGGTGGCAACTCCAGCGCAGGCTTCTCGCCCGCAAGCAGCTGCAACATGGACTCTGCAGCAAGCTGACCGAGTTCATAGACAGGATGGTGCACTGTGGTCAAGGGCGGCACCGAGTACACCGACCCCGCGAGGTCATCAAACCCGACCAGCGACACATCATCCGGAACACGCATTCGGCGTCGATGGAGCGCCAATGCGGCGCCAAACGCCATCTGATCATTGGCAGCGAACAGCGCTGTAAACGGCTCACGACTGTCTATGAGGCGCTCCACCGCCGCCAAACCGCTCGCCTCAGTGAAATCCCCAGGCAACTCCATCACGGGCTCAAGCCGAACGCCGGCGGCCGCAAGCGCTGAGCGGTACCCGCGAAGCCGCTCGCTACCATCCAGATGCTTCAGGTCGCCAGAAATGAAGGCAATCCGGCGATGTCCCAGCGCCAGCAGATGGTGAGTCGCCAGGCGCGCGCCCTCGAAGTTATCGAAGTCCAAGGCAAACAGCCCAGACGCCTTGAGCTTGCGTCCAGTTACGACCACTGGCAATTCACGCGCAGTAGCGGCCAACGCGGCGTTCGAAAGTCTGCCCGTCAGCACAATGATCCCATCGACACGTCTTGACCTGAGCGTCTCGATACAGCGGGCCTCATGAGTCGCGTTCCATTGGCCGCTGACGAACAGCGGGCTGTAGCCGGCGGCACTGAGCGTGTCTTCTATACCGCGCAGGGCGCCGCTATAGAACGGGCTGTCGATGGCCTGCGTGACAACTCCGATGCTCAAGGTACGTCCGCCGGCGAGCCCCCGAGCGACTGGGTTGGGCACATAGCCGAGTTGCTCTATAGCCTCGAAAACCGCAGCACGCTTGTCATCACTGACGATTGCGGTCCCGTTCAGAATGCGCGAAACCGTGGCCGAAGAAACGCCGGCCGCCGCCGCAACCTGCTGAAGTGTCACTTTGCCCGAAACAGCCGCTGCGTTGCGACGCGCTTTGCGCCGCTGAATGGGAGGGGCCTCTGCCGCCACGGTTACCAACTCCTTTGGCGCGAAGTCTACAAGGGACGACATTCCCCGAAGCCACCCCGGGCGTTGGCACGGCTTCTAAACCTCGACGCTGCTGGTACGTCTAATCCGCCTCACCTGCGGAGCGTACGGGCTGCATCAGCCAAAGCGTTGTCCAGGAATGTCTCGTAGAACCCGCCCTTGCCCGCCCCCACGATCGGCCCGGCGAGCTGCCTACCCTCGGCACTGAGGAACACTACGGTCGGGAAGAACCGGCCACCGAGGGCCTGCGCGGCGTCGGCGTTGCTCAGCGTTCGCCCGTCAGCGATGCGCACGGTTCGGCGAAAGTCGCTCACCAGCTCGACGGCCACCATGCTGCCTTCGCGCGTCTTGGGAGCGAGGTATTGGACGCGCACTTCGTGGCAGAAGGTGCAGTCGCTTCGCGAGATCAGGACGGTCAGCGGCATGCCGCGGGCGTTGGCGGCGGCGGCTTCGCGGCGTAAGTCGGCGAGCTGGGGCAGCGCCCCGACCTGCGCGCGCGTCATGCCGCCAAACCTGGGTTCGGCCCGAGGCCTTCGATGCGCGGCTGGTTGAGCACGCGCGGGCTGACCCGCTTCTTGTCGCGCAGCCAGCCCGCGACCAGATCCCAGATCGGCGGTCCGCCAGCGTCGCGCGCGGCTTCGCTCACGGGCGCCCAGCCAGCCACCTTGTAGGTCTTGGTGGCGTCGATCAGCTGCCCGCCCAGGCGCATGTCGTGAATGCGGCTGCCCTGCTGTTGGTTGGGACGCAGGGTGTAGGTCAGGCCGCCGACGCGAACCATATCCCCGCCTTGCTGGAAGTACGGGTCCGGATCGAACAGATTGCCAGCCACGTCTTCGAGTACGGCCTTGATCATCTCGCCGCTCATGTCGCTGAGCGTGGCGTAGGGGTAGGTGATGGCCGTCTGGTCCAGCACATGCTCCATGCGGATCGTGTCGCCCGGCAGGAGCGTGGTGCCCCAGCGAAAGCCTGGCGAAAATGCGATCTGGGCGCCACGGGCTTCCATCATCGCGTCGCAGATGAGCTGGTCGAAGCTGCCGTTGAAGTTTCCGCGGCGGTAGAGCAGGCCTTCGGTGACTGCGAGCGGTTCATCCAGCTGCTTCAGGTAGGGCTTACGCACGCTGGCGATGAACTCGGCCATGGCGCGGTCCGCCGGCAGCAGATTGGAAAACACCGGCAGCAGGCGGTAGCGGAAGTCACGGATGCGGCCGTCCTTCACATCGAAGTCCAGCACGCCCAGGAACTTGCCGTTGCTGCCGGCATTGGTTACCAGCGTGGTTCCGCCTGCGTTCCTGACGGGCACGGCCTTGGGCACGCCGTCATGCGTGTGGCCGCCCAGAATGGCGTCGATGCCGCGCACGCGGCTGGCCATCTTCAGGTCCACATCCATGCCGTTGTGGCTCAGCACGACGACAACCTTGGCGCCCTTGCCGCGCGCCTCGTCCACCATCTGCTGCATGCGCGCGTCCTGGATGCCGAAGGTCCACTCGGAGACGAAATAGCGCGGGTTGGCAATCGGCGTGTAGGGAAAGGCCTGGCCGATGATGGCCACGGGCACGCCGTTCATCTCCTTGATGACGTAGGGCGGGAATACCGGGTCGCCGAAGTCGGTGGTGGCCACGTTTTGGGCGACCACATCCACCCTGCCCTTGAAGTCCTTGGCGATGACATCCTGCACCCGCTTGGCGCCATACGTGAACTCCCAGTGCATCGTCATGACATCCACGCCCAGCAGCTTGCAGGCGTCGATCATGTCCTGACCCTGGGTCCAGAGCGCGGTGCCGCTGCCCTGCCAGGTATCGCCGCCATCCAGCAGCAAGGCGCCGGGCCGGCTGGCCTTCATGCGCTTGACGAGCGTGGCCAGATGCGCAAAGCCACCCACCTTGCCGAAGCGTCGCGCGGCCTGCTCGAAATTCAGATACGTGAACGCATGAGCGTCGCGCGTGCCAGGGCGGATGCCCGCGGCCTTGAGCAGGTGTTCCCCGACCAGATGCGGCAGCTTGCCCGCAGCCGAGCCGATGCCGATGTTGACCGAGGGTTCGCGGAAATGGATGGGCAGGAGCTGCGCGTGGCAGTCCGTGAAGTGCAGCAGATGCACGTTCCCAAAGCGCGGCAGGGTGTAGAACCCGTCCGTGGCGGCCTGCGTCTCGCTCGCCCGGCTGATCGGCAGGCCCGCGGCCGCCGCCATGCCCAGCAGGCGTACAAATTCACGACGATCCATCAGCGCTTGTCTCCAGTGGTGTCGCCAAAGCGCGCGAACGCGGCGATATCTTCTTCAAAAAGCTCCCCGGCCTGGCTCACCGCCAGCCTGCCGTGCCGGTCGATCAGATACACGCGCGGCAGGCCGGGCCGCGCGCCCAGCGCCTTGCCGATCGCCTGCGCATCAAAGCTCACGGGGAAGGTGTAGCCGCGCTCATTCATGTACTTGATTGCGTCTTCCGGTCGCTTGTCGATCGAAACGCTGATGATCCGCAGCGCGTTCTTGCTGGCCTGCAATTGCTCATGCAGCTTCTGGTAGTACGGCGTCTGCCGCGCACAGAAAGGGCACCAGCTGGCCCAGACATAGATCAGCACGGGCTGGCCACGAAGGCTCGCCGCATCCACCACGGTGCCCTCCGCCAGCCGCAGGCTGGGCAGCGCCACTGCGTCGCCCACCTTTTGCGCCAGGGCTGCAGGTGCCAGACTAGCCAACAGCCCAGCCAGCACACCGATGAACAACCAGCGCACCGCGCCTGACAGCGCTGCGCGGGGCTGCTGGATCATTGAATCAACCCTGCCCGTTACTGGGTGTTGACCGGGCTCTGCGGATCAAGCAGCAGCGCCATGACGTGACGGATCTGATCCTCGTTCAGGATCGCTGCCGCCCCGTAGCGTGGCATGTTGCTGCAGGCGTTGAAGGCGTGGCTGTTCCAGATCTTGGCCCACGTGTAACGCATGATGGCCTCAGGCGCTTGCGCTTGCCCCCCGCTGCGCAGCTTTCCGTACTGGTACAGACTTGGCCCGATGTTGCCGTAGGAGATTTCGGCCTTCTGGATCTGGTGGCAGGCATAGCAATTGCCCCCCGCCACGGTGCTGGCGGTGTCCGAGAACTGCAGGCCGCGGCCGTTCTGCGCGATCTGCTCGCCCACCTTCCAGTCGCCCAGCCAGTTGTTGTTGGCTGGGTACTTCACGGCATCGAGCGCGGCCTTCTCGAGCTTTTCACGCTGAGCCTTGGGCATCTCGCTGGTGGCGTACTGCGAGCAGCTCGCCTGCAGCTCGCTCTGGTCGAGCCGATCGAGCTGCGCAATGCCGCGTGCCTGAAAACTGGCCTTGATGGTGGCGGTGGCTTCCTCGGCGGTGGGTGGCGTGTAGGTGGCGCAGGACGCCAGCAGGAAGACGGCGGTGATCGAAAGAATCTTTTTCATGTTCATCCTCCCTCAGCGCTTGATTGCAGGGGCATCCATGCTGCCGCCGTTGGCCTTGACCCCGAGATAGGTGATCAGATCGATCGAGGTCTGGGAGGTGTATTTCAGCTCCGGAAAGCGCTGCTGTCGGAAACAGTCGTACAGGCGCCATTGCATGGTGCGCACGGCGCCCTGTGAGACGCGATAGGCCGGCCAAGTGGAAAACGCGCGCTGCGCCGCTTCCTTGCTGCCGGCAATGTTGGGCAGGTCCTGCAGGCGGATGCGCTGGCCGTCCACGCCGTGGCAGGACGCGCAGGAGAAATCGAACGGGCCACCGCGGTAGTAGAAGGCGAGTTCGCCGCGTCGATACGCGGCCTTTTCCATGGGGTGGTTCTGCGGGACGGCGATCTTCACGCCGCGCGAGGCCGCCACGACGTAAGAGACGATCGACTCCATGTCTGTGGGCGGCTGGCCCTGGTCGCTGAACGGGCGGCGTGTCGCCTGATCGAACGGGATGCCCTGGAGGGTCTCCATGCAGTAGACCAGCCGAGCTTCGAGATCCATGACGCGGTTGGCGTCAGCGAAGTAGCGCGGCAGTTGCGCATGCGCGCCCGTGACGACGCCGGGGCCGAGGCCAAGATCGCAGCGCTCAAGCGTGGCCTGCTTCGGCCCACGCTTCTGCTTCCAGAGGTCTTCTCCACGCGCCTCGGTGAGTTCGGCAGGGTTGCCGTCTGCCAGCATCTGCCGATACTTGGCAATCTCGTCCTGGGTGCTGGTCTGCGCGCCTGCGGCGCTGACCCAAACTGCGAGCAACCCTCCCAGCAGCCTGTGCGGCTGCGCACTCCTGATCGTCATGCTTGTCTCCTTGCGTCGCTACTGCCAGTGCGCTGCATTGGCGCTCCGGTCAGGTCTTGCATGGGCGCGGCCACGCCCTGGTCCAGCCGTTCAGCCGATCACCGCCTCGTCCGTCCGTTTCACACCCTTGTTGTCCGTCCAGGTGATGACGAGCTTGTCGCCCTTGTTCGCGCCCTTGAAGCGAAACTGCAGGAAGGGGTTCTGCGAAATGGCCGGCCCCCACATAGCGGACAGGACCGTCTTGCCGTTGCACACGGCCGTGACTTCGGTGATGAAGTGACCAGGGATGACCTGGCCGGCGCTGTCGCGGCGCTGGCCGGTTTCCATGGGGTGTGCCATCAGGACGCGGACTTCAGTGACGCCGTTGGTGTTCACGGCACGGATGCGCATCGGGTCGGACATGGGTGTTCTCCAGTGTGTGACGTTGAGTGAGGGGCAAGCCTGAATCGCGCGACGCGCGAATCAGCCCCCGCAGCCGCCGAGCGTCACCTTGGTTTCCTTCTTGGTCATGTAGAGCTTGCCGTCGGCAGCGCGCACCACGGCATAGATGTCGCTGCTCTGCGCCATCTTCACGCGGGTCTGCACGAAGGGGTCGGTGCCGTCGGGAATGCGGAAGCCCGCCGAGAAGGCATTGGGGTTCTTCTCCACCAGGATGTAGATCTCGGCGGCCTTGGGGATGGTGGTGCTCACCGTGACGGGCACCACCAGACCGTTCTCGGCAATGTCTGGTGACGTGATGGTGATGTCCTTGCTCTCGATCGGCGATCCACCCAGCAACTTGACGGCGTCGTTCACGGTCTTGGCCGTGAACAGGGCTTCATTGCGTGCCTGGGCAGACGCTGCGCCTGCGGCCAGGGGGCCGAGGGCGATCACTGCCGCTGCCGCGCCGGTGGTCTTGAGTGCCTGGCGTCGATTCATGCTCATGGTCTTGCTCCTTGCGTGAAGGCTGATCCTGAAGCCGAGATACTGGCCAGGACAGGTGATCGGATTATGCGGCGGTCTGTGCATTGCATATCCACATTACGGAGTTATTCATTTATCGCCGAGATTCAAGGATCCAGCGGGCCAGCGCGCCGGCGTCAGCCTCATTGACCTGGGGTTGTGCCGGCATGGGAATCTGGCCCCAGACACCCTGCCCGCCCGCACGGATCTTGCCGCTCAGATAGGCGGCGGCATCGCTGCGGCTGGCGTATTTGGCAGCGATGTCCTGCCAGCTTGGGCCAACCAGTTTGGCCGCCGGCGCGTGGCAAGCGACACAGGCGAATTGGCTGGCCAGCGCGGCCGGTGACTTGGCTGCGGCCACGGCCGGGGCGCTTGCCGCGGTAGCAGCCACGGCCGGCGCCATGGCGACGCGGCTGCGCGCCGAAACAGGTTCAGTCAGTGCCGGTCGGGTGGTGTCGGCGCCGCGCACCGGGCCAATCAGGCGCTGCTGCAGCGCAAGATTGCCGTGGGCGTCGCGCGCGTAGTCCGGCAGCACGGAGGTCTTGAGCACCTCGCTGTCGCAGTTGCGCATGCAGGCCGTGGCCTGCACATCGCCCTTGCCTTTCGCGCTCCACAGGCCGTGCCCGCCGTCCATGCCGCGCTTCATGCCGTCGCGGTTGGGCAACTTGGCCTGCACCTGCGCGATGTTGCGGTCGGACAGCTCAAAGTCCGCTGGCACGATGTTGCCCAGATGCAGGATATAGGCGGTGACGGCGTAGACCTCCTCCGTGCTGAGTGTCTTGGGCGCCGTCCAGGGCATGGCGCGGTTGATGTAGTCCCAGAGCGCAGACACCCGTGGCAGCTTCATCAGCGTGGTGCGCTGCGCCTCCGTGCCCGCGGTGAGCCCGGCCACGCGGCCGCGCTTCATGTCCTCGGCCGTGGTGCCGCCCACGATCGGCGGGAAGAACTCATTGCTCTCGCCAAAGAAACCGTGGCAGGACGCGCACTGCGCCTCCCAGACTTTCTCGCCGGTGGCCACGGTGCCCTTGCCCGGCGGCAGACCTTTGAAGTCGCCGCGCACATCGATGTCCCAGGCGCGGATCTCCGCAGGGGTGGCGGTGCGGCCGATACCGGGGAAGCGCTCGCCCGCAGGCTGTGCGGCCGCGGTCCTCGAAGCCACAGGCTGGGCAGACGCCGCAGTCTGCGCCTGCGCGGCAAGTCCGGTCGTGGCAAAGACCGCAGCCAGCGTCAACGCAAACACCATCGCGCCGCGCGTGAGGCTCAGCGCGCACGTGGCCTGCCCCACAAAGTCGTTTCCGCTTGCCTGGCGGGCATCTTCAGCCATTTCTGGCTCAAGATGCGCATGGATAGTCGATTCATCGGACGAAATATCCGTTTCATGCGGCTTTCCGGACAAAAAAGCCTGAAGAACCGCACCGGACAAGCGGAAAGCCTCTTGCAGCTGCAGCTGAATCGTCTCTGTCATGTCAGCTCACCTGCACGTTGAAGACTTCGCCCGTCTCGGCCACGCGCCAGCTCTGGATGGCGTTGTTGTGATAGATCGAGCGGGTACCGCGCACCGCACGCAGCTGGCGCATCTGCGGCTGCACGTAGCCGGTGGAGTCGATTGCCCGGCTCTGGAGGATGGCGGGCTTGCCGTCCCAGACCCAGTCGATGTTGAAGCGCGTCAGGCACTTGTCCAGCACCGGCGTTTCCAGCCGGGCGGTGCGCCAGTTGTTGCCACCATCGAAGCTCACGTCCACGCGGCGAATCTTGCCGCGCCCGCTCCAGGCCAGGCCGCTCACGTTGTAGAAGCCGCGGTCCAGCAGCACCTGCCCACCCGAGGGCGTTGTGATCACGCTCTTGCACTCCTGGATGGAGCTGTATTGCCGGTGCACGCCGTCCGGCATGAGGTCCACGTAGTGCAGCGCTTCCTCGCGCGTGTCCCAGGGCTGATCGCCCACCTCGATGCGACGCAGGTACTTCACCCAGCTGACGCCCTGCACGCCGGGCACCACCAGGCGCAGCGGGTAGCCGTTCTCCGGGCGCAGCATCTCGCCGTTCATGCCCCAGGCCACCAGCACGTCATCCAGCGCGTTCTCGATGTTGATGGTGCGCGTCAGCCCTGCGCCGTCCGCCCCTTCGGCCAGGATGTACTTGCCCTGCTTGCGGTCAAAGCCCGCCATGTCCAGCAGGGTGGACAGGCGCACGCCCGTGTATTCGCAGCAGCTGAGCATGCCGTGCGTGTACTGCACCGTGGGCACGGCCACGTTGCCCCACTCCATGCCGGAATTGGCGCCGCACTCGATGAAATGCATGCGCGACACCGAGGGCAGGCGCATCAGCTCGTCCATCGTGAAGACCATCGGGCGCTTGACCAGACCCATCACCATCAGGCGGTGCTGGCTGGGGTCGATATCCCACCAGCCTTGATGGTGGCGCTCGAAGTGCAGACCACTGGGCGTGATGATGCCGAACAACCCCTGCAGCGGGCAGAAGCTCACGCTCGATGCCGAAACCCGCGTCAGTCCCGGGCTTTCGCGACGCTGCAGGTTCTGCTCGTGCTGCGAAGGAAGCCCGTAGGGCCGCGCCGCGACCGGCTGCCCTAGGCCCTTGCTGTGGGGCGGCAGCTTGAGGATGGCGTCTTCACCCGCACTGGTGGCGGATTGAGCGCGAGCCGCGCCCGTGATCCCGGCGCCGGCAGCCATGGCGGCCGCGGCAGAAGCAAAGCTCTTGCGCAGAAAGCCGCGGCGCTCGTCGTTCAAGCCGTCTTTGGTGACATCCAAACGGAAGTCTGCAGGAAGAAAGTTCTCCGGGGCTTTCAGAAGGCGCCCGTGCGGGGGTGGCGCAGTCCTGCGGCTCATGCGGCCCCCGTCATGAATCGCTCCACGGTGGCGTCCGACAGCGCGCCATCGGCTGCGCGCGCCTCGTCCATGCGTGCCGCCAACTGTACGCAGACCGTGCGGCACAGCAGTACGGCGTTCTCGTCGGCAATCCGGTAGTAGACGCTGTTGCCCTCCTTGCGGCGGCCCAGCACGCCCGCACGATGCATCTGCGAGAGGTGGCGCGACACATTGGCCTGCGTGCCGCCCACTTCTGCAAGCACTTCGTTCACGCTCAGCTCCCGGTCGCACACCGCATGCATGATCTTCAGGCGCATCGGTTCGGCAAACAGGCCGAAATACTGAGAGACCAGTGCGTAGAGCCGATCCAGTTCTGGATCGGCTCCCGCGCCGGGCGGCACTGATGCTGGCGGCGCGGCGGGTGTGCGCGCCGCAGCGTGTCGGGGGCTCGCCCTGCGAGCGGAGCGTTTGGCCACAGCGGCGCGGGAATGGGGCGCGCCGGTGGCTGCGCCCGCTTGGGCCGGGCTGGCAGCAGATGCCATGAGAAGTCTCCAGTGCCCGCCATTCCGGAATCTGGCAGCTTCTGCTTCGGCTGCCGGAGTCGCATCAATGGCGCGCTATATGCGTCTATGCGCATATGTTCATTCAACATTTGGCATTTCGCTATGCGCACTGCAGCAATGTCACCCTCGGGTTTACACGAATCGCCCCCACAATCCAGACCTCAGCCGCCAAATGCCATGTCATCCGATCTGAACGCCCTCCTCGTCCACGGTCCGCTGTGGATGGGCCTGCTCGTCTTCGCCAAGCAGCTGGCCATCCCGCTACCCGTGTTTCCGCTGTTGATGGTGGGCGGCGCGGCGGCCGTGGGCGGGCAAGTCAGCGCGAGCGCCCTCTTTCTCGCGGCGACGATCGGTTCCGTGCTGGCCGACACCTTGTGGTTTGCAATTGGCAGGCACTGGGGCTATCGCGCGCTGCGCGTGCTTTGCAAGCTCAGTCTGTCGCCCGACAGCTGCGTGCGCCAGACCGAAGTCACGCTCAGCCGTTGGGGCAGCGCCTCGCTGATTGCCGGCAAGTTCCTGCCGGGCTTTGCCACCGTCGCTGCCCCCGTGGCCGGCGCGCTGGGCATGAGCAGCCTGCGCTTTTTGTCGGCCAACACCCTGGGCGCGGCCGCCTATGCCGGTGCCGGCTTGGGCCTGGGCGCACTGTTTGGCGACGAGATCGACGCGGTGCTCAAGCTGCTGGCCGAGCACGGATTGACCGTGCTGAAGGTGTTCCTCATTCTGATGGCGGTGTTCATCGCCTGGCGACTGCTGCAACGGCAGCTGTTCATCCGGCGCATCGGCATGGCGCGTGTGAGCGCCGACGAGGTCTTTCGGCGCCTTAACGACGAAGGTGGCCTGCTGATCGCGGATGTACGCACCGAGGCGGGCCGCACCGCCGATCCGCGAAAGATCCCCGGCGCCATCGTCATGGACCCGGTGCACGTCGATCACACGCTCAAGGATCTGCCCAAGGACCGCGACATCGTCCTGTACTGCAACTGCCCGAACGACGCGTCCGCGGCGAAGGTGGCCAAGCTGCTGATTGACCGTGGTTTCAAGCAGGTGCGGCCCCTTGCGGGCGGGCTGGATGGCTGGGGGGCGGCTGGGTTTGAATTCGAGCGATTCTGAGCAGCAGGATGCGCGCGCCACCCAGCACCCTGCCCCTTGCGCACGGCGCGAGGCCAGACGACCGTGGACCACACAGCGGTCGCGTCACGTTGAGACCGCGCACGTCGCAAGCTCTTGCCACGGGCCATCCCAGTTCAGCGCCGCGAAGTAATCGCATGCATGGACAAGCTTGATCACGTGCTCATCTTCGTGATCGATAGCAAGCGCACGAATCTGCTCCCAGGGCATGTTGCGCACTTGTAGAACTTGCCGCTTCATCGGCCCGATGCCGACATAGGCTGCCGCAAGCGCATCGGCCAGCTGCCCTGCCGCTGCAGGGTCGGGCGCCCAGAACGGGTGCAAGACCTGTGCCGCCCGGCAGCCGGTGATGAGGTGAAGCACCGTGAAGTTGCGCGTCTCCAGGTATTCGCGCGCGGCCCATTGCGCCACCGTCTGCACCTTAATGGCGCCTTCCAAGTACGCGGGGACGTTTCGCAAGCGATCGAGATGTGCACACGCTTGCGTGATGCGCTCGGAAATGAGCCGTTGATTGGACTGAAACTGCAACCCCGAATGCCGGAGAGCAAGCGTCCATTCGGAGAACAGGTCGGCGCGCGCATCATTCGGCAAACCATGGCGATGGCCGAAGCGCACCGGCTGCCAACGCCACGCCCAGTAGGCCAGCGCAGCCGCAATCTCTTCGCTCACCCCGGACTCGAACGCATGCGCAGTCCGGATCAGCCCATGGAACGCCGCTGCCGCCACACCTGACCAGAGTTGCGGAACGGCCTCGCGCAGCACCGCCTCCGCGCCCATGAACCTGACGCGTTGCTGGAACAGCGTCTCAAGCCGAGGCCACGCATCCGGTTGACCACGCAGCTGCAACCAGTCATCCCCGCCGGTTTGCACAGGAGACATCGCGCGTGGCACCAGACGCCCGATGTAGCTGTCATGAAATCGCGCGATGGCGGCTTGCGGTGCCCCGAGCTGTTCCAGGGCATGAATCGCCATCGGCAGGTGGCTGGATAGCCCATCGTCGTATTCGGGCAGGTAGACCAGATGCTCCCGGATCCACAGACTTGATTCACTCTGGTTCATGCTCTGCATCCTGTAGTGGTTCAGCGACAGCCACTACGATGCATCTTCAAGTGAACTTGAAGTCAAGCGAGTCTCTCATGTCCTCAACCGTTGCCACACCCGAAGACGGCCTGCTCATCGGCGACTTTGCCAAACGCGCAGGCGTTGCCGCCAGTGCATTGCGCTTCTATGAAGAGCGTGGCTTGATCTCAAGCACGGGGCGACGGGGCGGCCGACGCGTTTACGCCCGCAGCGCCCTGCGCCGCGTGGCGTTCATCCAGGCCGCGCAGGCGGTGGGCTTTGCGCTGGAAGAGATCGGCGCAATGCTGAGTTCGCTGCCTCAGGCGCGCACGCCCACAACGGCCGACTGGGCACAGCTGTCCACCCGCTGGCTCGTCGTGCTGGAGGAGCGCATCAAGCGCATGACCCTGCTCAAAGACAGCCTGACCGCATGTATCGGCTGCGGCTGCCTCTCGCTGGAGAAATGTGCGCTCTACAACCCCGGCGACGAAGCGGCCAACACAGGGGCGGGCGCGCGCCGTTTCAGGATGTAGCGGTGTCGCAAACCGCAGGCGATGCTCAACTCTTGATCGCCGCCACGACATCGCAGCCTCACGGCCATGCACTTCCGGAAACTGCAGCAGCTACTCAAGACGCTCTTCAGGCCCAATTGTGGAATGAAGAAATCACACTGTGGCCACCGCGACCGGCAAACCTGGAATGGATCACCTCGGGCAAGGCGGTGACGCGCTGGTGGACCTGCAGAACTGCAAAAAACCCAAAGCAAAGGGGCCACCGAAGTGGCCCCTTTGCTTTGGGTTTGGCGCGGCTGGCAGGATTCGAACCCACGACCCCTTGGTTCGTAGCCAAGTACTCTATCCAACTGAGCTACAGCCGCAGAAGGTGAAACTATATCACATCTTTCTGGCCTCGGTCCCCGGGTGGGGTAGCCACTGCATGTGGCGTTCGAGGCAACGCTCAAGCGGCTTCATCGGCCTGACACGCTGGCGCAATGGCGGCGTCACCCGCGGCGGCGATTCTGTCACTGGAGAGACATGAAACCAGTGACGGGAGAAGCTCAGTAATGATCGATCTGCATGCCGCGATCCGCCCGGCCAGCCTTGAAGGGGCCGAAACCACCGAGCGGCCTCGTGCCGCGCTGCTCAAGGCACCAGCAGCACCCGCTGCAGATGTCAGCCTGCCGATCGTTCGCCTGGCGGAAACGGAGGCGGAACTGACCGCCGCACAGCGATTGCGCTACGACATCTTTGCGAATGAGTACGGCGCACATCTGGCGACGCCCGTGCCGGGGCTGGACATCGACCCCTATGACACCTGGTGCGATCACCTGATCGCCATCGACCCGGCGACGCAGCGTGTGATCGGCTGCTATCGCATGCTGCCCATGCCGTCTGCGGCTTCGGTCGGCTCCTGCTACATGAGCGAGCAGTTCTTCGTGACGCGTCTGGCGCGTCTGGCTCCGGAATTGGTGGAATTCGGGCGCACCTGCGTGCACCCGGACTACCGCAACACCGCCACCCTGCTCGCACTCTGGAGCGGGCTGGCGCGCTACATGAAGGCGCGCGGCCTGCGCTACGCGATCGGCTGTGCCAGCGTTAGCCTGGCCGATGGCGGCGCCAACGCGCGGGCCACCTGGGCAGCGCTGGGCGGCCAGCAGTTCGGCAGCGCAGGCATTGACGAGCTGAACGAAGTCTTCCCGATCACGCGCTTCCCGGTGCCGCTGGAACGCAGTGAAGCCAAGGCCGTGCCCGCCAACGGCATTGTCCCGCCGCTGATCGCCGGTTACCGCAAGCTGGGTGCCAAGCTGATCGGCATGCCTGCCTGGGATTCGGAATTCAATACCGCCGACTTTCCGATGCTCTTCGATCTGAGGGAACTGCCGGCGCGCTACGCCAAACACTTCGGGCTGGCTTGAGCGGGCCGATGATCAGCGACGCCGCGCCTCGATCACGCCCTTGATCTCTGCCACCGCCAGCAAGGCCTTGTCCAACTGGCCGCCGCTGGCAATCTGCACCGTGAATAGCATGCGTGCCTGACCACGGCTGCTTTGCGTATTCACCGCAGTGACGTTGATGCGCTCGCGCGCAAACACTTCCGAGATGTCGCGCAGCAGGCCTTGGCGGTCCGCGGCCAGCACGCGGACGTCGGCGGCGTAGCTCGCGTCGGCCTGATTGCCCCAGGCGCACTCAATCACCCGATCGGCATCCTTGCGCTGCAGGTTGCGGAAGTTCGAGCAGCTGGTGCGATGAATGGACACCCCCTTGCCACGGGTGATGAAGCCGGCAATCTCATCGGGCGGCGCCGGGCGGCAGCAGCGTGCAAGCTGCGTCATCACATCCACGCCAACCACGAGCACGGAGCTCTTGGTGGCCTTGCGTGCCTCGGACAAGCCCTCCAGTCGCGCCTTGATGGCGGCGTCCGGGTCGTCTTCCTTGGGCGCTTCGAACGCGGCTTCTATCGAGCGGGCATGAAAGTCCGGCTTGCTGGCCGCCACCCAGAGATCGTCCGGCTTCTCAAAACCCATACGGGTGGCGAGTTCCTGCAGGTTGATCGCCGTCTTGCCCAACCGCGCGAGCTCCTTTTCCACCAGCGCGCGACCAGCCGTCTGCGCTTCTTCGAGCTCGCGGGCGTTGAACCAGGCGCGCACCTTGGCGCGCGAACGCGGGCTGGCGAGATAGCCCAGCTCCGGGTTCAGCCAGTCGCGCGAGGGGCCAGCATCCAGCTTCTTGTCGGCGACGATCTCGACCGTCTGGCCGGTGGCCAGCGCCGTGGTCAGGGGCACCATGGCGCCGTCCACCTTGGCACCGCGGCAGCGGTGACCGAGATCGCTGTGCACGTAGTAGGCAAAGTCGATCGGTGTGGAACCGGCCGGGAGCTCCACCACGCGGCCGGCGGGCGTCATGACATAGATGTGCGCGTCGGCGTCGACCTGCCAGTGTTCGTCGGCAATTGTTTCGGTGACGTCCTGCTTCCAGGCCAGCAGCTGGCGCAGCCAGGCGATGCGCTGATCACGATCGCTGACCTCGGCGCTCGTGGCGCCCTCCTTGTAGCGCCAGTGCGCGGCCACGCCGAACTCGGCGGCGCGGTGCATGTCGCGCGTGCGGATCTGCACCTCCAGCGGCCGACCGTCCTCCATCACCACCACGGTGTGCAGACTCTGGTAACCGTTGGGTTTGGGGCGGGCGATGTAGTCGTCGAACTCTTTGGGGATCGGCGTCCAGCGCTGGTGCACGATGCCCAGCGCGGTGTAGCAGCCGCGGATGTCGTCCACCAGCACGCGCACGGCGCGAAGGTCGTACAGGCTCTCGATGGTCACCTGCTTGCGCGACATCTTGTTCCAGATGCTGTAGATGTGCTTGGGGCGCCCCGAAATCTCGCAGTCCACGCCGGCCTTGCGCATCTCGCCCGTCACGGCCTCGATGGCCTGGGCGATGAAGGCTTCGCGCTCGGCACGCTTCTCGTCCAGCGCCCTGGCAATCCGCTTGTAGGTGTCGGGTTCGCGGAACCGGAAGGCCAGGTCTTCCATCTCCCACTTCATCTGCCACACGCCCAGGCGATTGGCCAGGGGCGCGTAGAGCTTGAGCGTCTCGTTGGCCAGACCGTCCGGCACCGGCGACTTGCTGGCCGCGTACCAGCGCAGAGTCTGCAGACGGCTGGCCAGACGCAGCAGCACGACGCGGATGTCCGGCGCCATGGCCAGCAGCATGCGGCGCAGGTTGTCGATCTGCTGCGCAGCTTCCTTGGCGGCGTTCTTGCCGGCCTTGATCGCCTTGCCGGCGAGCGCGTCGCGTGTGATGTCCTGCAGTTTGAGCAGGCTCACCACCTGGCTAGCCATGTCCGCCACTGCCGGGCTGGCTGGGGCGCGCAAGGCATCGCCTTCCTCGGGCAGCAGCCACAGCGCGACGAACAGCAGGCTGGCCTCATGCGCCGTGGCATCCAGACCCAGATCATCCGCAATCGCCGCCACGCCCTGCGCGTGCGCCCAGGCGGGCTCGCCGCTGTTCATGCGCAGCGCCTCCAGACGCTGCTGCAGTGCAGCCGCAAGCCCGCCGGCGGCAGGCGCGCCAGATGCGGTGTTCACGGGTTCAGACAGGGTCGGCACGGTAGGAGGACGATTTGCAGCGACAGCGCCGCGACAGGCCGCGGGCACCTTGGGCGCGCTCGGCGCTGGCATCATAGGTGCACGTGCGGGCGGCGATTGCACCCGCCGAAGCACAAGCTCATCACACTGCACCACCCTGTCATTGATGTTCGACTACATCCGCAAGGCCCTGAGTCCCGCTGCGCCGCCTGCGCTTGAAGACGCGCTCTGGGCGCGCGTGTGCGCGGGCATGCCCTGGCTGGGCGGCTTGAGCGATGCACAGCTGGCGAGGCTGCGCGAGCAGTCGGCCAGTTTCATTGCCAGCAAGGAGTGGCATGGCGCAGCCGAGCTGACGCTGACCGACGACATGGTGCTGTCGATCGCCATTCAGGCCTGCCTGCCGGTACTGCATCTCTCGCCGGACCTGTATGGCGACTTCGTCGGCGTGGTGGTCTATCCCGAGGGCTTCCTGATCCCGAGGGTGGAAGTGGACGAGGACGGCGTGGAGCACCACTACATCGACGAAGCCGTGGGCGAGGCCTGGCCCGGCGGGCCGATCATCCTGTCATGGAGCGACGCCGCCAGCCCGGACCGGGCGACCGGCTTCAACGTCGTGATCCATGAGTTCGCCCACAAGCTGGACATGGCCGATGGCATCGATGACGGGATACCGGTCTTCGATGCGCGCTTTCACAAGCACCTGAAGCGCAGCGAATTCGAGCGCGTGATGCTGCTGGCCTACGACACCTTCTGCGACGCCGTGGACGCGCTTCCGGAAGACTGGGATGAGCCGACCGTCTGGGGCCTGGACCCCTACGCCGCCACGCACCCGGCGGAGTTCTTTGCCGTGAGCGTGGAGGCTATGTTCATTGCGCCGGAACACCTGCTTGAGAACCACCCGGCGTGGTTTGACATGCTCTCGGCCTATCTGGGTTATCGGCTGACCGATCAGGCCATCGCCTAGCGCACGAATGCAGGCGGCGGGGCCTGAAGCCGGCCCGAGGCGCGACCAGACCCCTGCTCAGAACCCGTAGGTCAGGCCCAGCTTCAGGTTGGTCAGGTCGCGATCGTTGTCGGCAAAGTTGGGGATGCGGTTGAACTCCGCACGCAGGCCGAGGCTGTCGCCGAGCTTGTAGCCCACACCGACGCCATACAGCGGGTTGACCTTGCTGCGGTTGTCCTGACCGAAGGGAAACAGGTTGAAGGTCGACTTGCTGTTGGAGACACCGAGCTTGCCCACCAGCTCGAAATTCGCCGGCAGCGGCAGGTAGTACAGCCCAGTGACGAAGACGCCGTCGCTCTTGACCGAACTGCTTGCCGAGCTGATGCCGTCGCTGATGGTCACCTTGGTCTTGCCAAAGCGGTTGTAGCCAAGCTCGACGCCGAAATTGCGTTCGGCGCGATAGCCGGCAAACACCCCGTAGCTCACGTCCCGGTCATCCACCGAGGTACGTACGCCGGCGTTGGGGTTGAAGTTGCCCAGACGCCGGGTGTTGAAGTCCAGCGTGGACAGGCCGAGGTCGTTGCCGATGTAGAAGCGCTTGCTCTGCGCCTGTGCAGGTGCGGCAGCCAGCGCCAGCATCGCGGCCGCCAGTGCGGTCGTGCCGGCGGCAAGCTTGCGCAACGCCGGTGTCTTGTTCGTGTTCATGGAGCCCCCTGTGCTGTTTGAAACTAAGCAAATCCTGTAACAGCAGCTTAGGCATCCGTGGCGCGCCGCTGGCGGGCAAATTGAAACAAAGCGCCGCAAAGCAACGTGGCGACCAAATTGATCAAAATCTGGCCGTTTTAGATTTAATTTTCGCCCGATCTAACCCTTGAATCGGGCACTTTCCGCACTTGGCATGCGGAAAGCGGAAAACCGCTCGAAATCATTTTTCTGTCCGAATACGATCTATTCACCCCTAGGCGCTGTGATGTTCGGAAACCCGCCCGAACACGGGCGGGTTGGTGCCACACTCACGCCGCGGCGGTCACCACCATCTCGACCTTCCACTCCGGCTTGGCCAGCGCGGCCTGCACCGTGGCGCGCGGCGGCGTGGCGCCCTGCACTACCCACGCATCCCACACCTCATTCATTGCCGGAAAGTCCTTCAGATCGGCAATGAAGATCTGCACCATCAGGATGCGGCTCTTGTCCGTGCCCGCCTGCGCCAGCAGCGTGTCGATCATGCCCAGCACCTCACGGGTCTGCGCGGCGATGTCCTGCCCGGCTGTCTGATCGGCCACCTGACCGGCCAGATACACCGTGCCGTTGTGCACGGCCGCCTCGGACAGCCGCTTGCCCACGCCGATTCTTGTCACTGTACCCATCGTCTTCACTCCTCCAGAAAGAAACGTTCCGCCAGATCGATCTGATCGGCCTGCAGGAAGGTGGGCGCATGGCCCACGCCATCGATCTCCACCGCCTCGGCACGCGAGTTCTCGGCCTGCATGCGCGCCACGGTCGCGCGGCTCAGCAGATCGGACTGTTCGCCGCGCACCACCAGCATGCGCGCGCGAATCTGCCTCCAGGCGGCCCACATGACCGATTCCCCGGCAGCCGCCTGCTCGGGCGTGGCGGCGGCAAAGGGCTTGGCAATGGCTGGGTCATAGTGCATCACCCAGCCCTGCGGGGTCTCGCGCACCACATGGCGAGTCAACTCCGCCCACTGCGCATCCGTATGCGGGCCGAAGCTGGCGGCCACGGTGCGTACGTAGGCCACGGCGGCATCAAAACTGGCATGCGCGGGCGCCTGGCCCACATAGGCGCCGATGCGCGCCAGCGCGGCGGGCTCGATGTGCGGGCCGACGTCATTGATCAGCATGCGCTCGATCGGTGAGTCCTTCAGGCTCGCCAGCGCCATGCCGATCAGCCCGCCCATGCTGGTACCGAACCAGAACACGCGCCGAGCGTCCAGGCGCGCCAGCAGCGTGGTCATGTCGGCCATGTACTGCGGCACGCCGTAGGCCATCGGGTCCGCAAGCCAGTCGCTGGCGCCGCGACCCACCACATCCGGTGCCACCACGCGCAGGCAGGGCGACAGGCGCTGAGCTACAGCCTCGAAGTCCCAGGCACAACGCGTCAGGCCATGCACGCAGACCAGCACAGTGTCCGCCGCCGGATCGCCCCATTCCAGATAGGCCATGCGGTGCAGGCCGCGTGCCGACAGGCACTGCACACTGAGCTGCCGGGGCGGCGCGAAATTTTGTGGCGCGGTCATGGCAGGAATTTAGCGGCGTGATCGGGCGAGTCCCGATAAAATTGCGGCACTGCAGCATTGCGCCGTGCCCACTGCGGCCATGTGCGCTAGCCAAAAACAGCAACGGCAAGGACGCCCCGACATGAGTTCACTGCAAGGCAAAGTCGCCCTCGTCACCGGCTCGACCAGCGGCATCGGTCTGGGCATCGCGCAATCACTCGCACGCCAGGGCGCGTCCATCCTGTTCAACGGCTTCGGCAGCGCCGACGACATCGCCAAACTTCAGGCCGAGACCCAGGCCACCTTCGGCGTGAAGACGGCCTACCACGGCGCAGACCTCTCCAAGGTGGCCGAGATCGAGGCGCTGGCGCAGTTCGCCATCAGCACCTTCGGCGGCGTGGACATCCTCGTGAACAACGCCGGCATCCAGTACGTGGCGCCGGTGGAAGACTTCCCGGTCGAGCGCTGGGATTCGGTCATCGCCATCAACCTGTCCAGCGTGTTCCACACCACGCGCCTGCTGCTTCCGGGCATGAAGCAGCGCGGCTGGGGCCGGATCGTGAACATCGCCTCAGCACATGGGCTGGTGGCGTCTGCACAGAAAGCGGCTTACGTGGCAGCCAAGCACGGCGTGGTGGGCCTTACCAAGGTCGTTGCGCTTGAAACTGCGCAGCTGTCGATTACCTGCAATGCCATCTGCCCGGGCTGGGTGCTGACGCCGCTGGTGCAGAAGCAGATCGACGCGAAGGCTGCCGCTCAGGGCATCTCCGTGGCCGAGGCCAGCAAGCAGCTGCTTGGTGAGAAGCAGCCCTCGCTGCAGTTCGTCACGCCGGAGCAACTGGGCGAGTTGACCGTGTTCCTGTGCAGCGACGCGGCGTCCAATGTGCGCGGTGCAGCATGGAATGTGGACGGCGGCTGGGTGGCGCAGTAGCGCCTGCTCGCCGGCACGGCGACGGCGCATGCAACGCACTGCGCCTGAGACCGTAGTGCCAGCAAGTCTTTGATTTCTTGGCGGTTCGTCATTTCCGCCTGAGCGAGAAGGGGCGCAGGTAGAGCCTAGACTCTACGTTCATGCTGCAGCGCACCAAATTCTTCTTGACCCCCGGCTGGTGCGTCCCTATATTTCTATTGTGCGCTGCACCATCGAGGTCGATGGACACGTGGCGCAAGTGAAGCCCCTCACAACTCTTAGGAGGACACGCCATGTTCCAGACCCTCACTTCCGTCAAGGCCGCATCCCAGGACGTCGTTTCCCACGGCGTGGAAGCCCTCTCCACCGTGGTGGACAGCGCCTCCAAGGCCTCCGAACTTGCCGTTGGCGCCATCAAGGAAAACGCCGCTGAGCTGATCAGCGTCGTGCGCAACGCCGAAGGCTGGACGCCCGAGGCCGGTTTCGCCAACCCGCAAGACGTGCTCGCCCCGGTGTCCGCCAAGGTCGCCAAGTACGGCAAGCAGAGCCTGAAGCTGGCCGCCGACACGCAGGAATCCCTGGCCTCGACCACGCACTCCGCCGTGAAGACCCTGGTCAAGCACGCTGAATCAATGACCGACGAACTGGGCGGTACCCTGCCCGCGCCGGTCGAGCCGCTGCTGAAGAACTACAAGGCTGCCCTGGCCCAGAGCCTCGCCCTGTACGAGCAGGCTGCCACCATCGGTGCGCAGATGCAGAAGCAGGCGTTTGCCGCTGGCGAGCAGTTCTTCGCCCAGGTAGACAAGGCTCCGGCCGACGTCGTGGTGCAGATGGCGCCCAAGCGCAAGCGCGCCTAAGTCTCCAACGGAGTGCTCGACCGCCGCGTCGAGCCCACGTCAGCAAGACCCCGCGAGGTGCCCACAGCGGCACCCGCACACAGCATGTCTCCTCCGCACCCTTGGTGCGATTCCAGCCTCACTGCAACCCAGTGGGGCTTTTTTTATGTCTGCGCGGAGGCGCTCGCTCAGGCGCGCTTGGGCGCTTCATCGATCTCGCCGCCGAGGCTCGCGCAGATCGCCTGTGTGCCTTCGAGCAGGCGCGCATAGGCCGCCGGCAGCGCATCCACCGGCCCCTTCACGCCGAGTTCGATGTGGCGGGCCCGCTTGTCATTGCCCACGCTGGGCAAGGAGAACACCTTGATGCCCGCGAACTCTGCTTCGATCGCTTCCATCAGGGGCGTCGCGCGAGACTCCGGCACGCCAAAGACGAGAAAGCTCTTCTCGCCGAGCTGCACCTGGTTGTGGAAGTGCTTGTAGTGGGTGTCGAGCACCCACTCGATCATCGGCCAGGCCATGACCGGGAAACCAGGCACGAACCAGTGCTGACCGACGTTGAAGCCCGGAATCTTGTTGTATGGGTTGGGGATGATGTTCGCCCCGGCCGGAAACTTGCCCATGTTCAGCCGCTGCTGGTTCTCTGGCGTGGACATGTCGGGGCTGCCGGCAGCGGCCGGGTCCTTGGCGTACCACTCGCGTGTGCGCTCGGCGATCAGGCGCTCGGCTTCCGGATGCAGCTCAAGCAGCACGCCCAATGCCGCCGCCGCGCTCTGGCGGGTGTGGTCATCCGGCGTGGCGCCAATGCCGCCGCAGGAGAACACAATGTGATCGGTGGCAAAGCTTTCGCGCAGCGCCGCTTCACACAGCGCACGGTCGTCACCCAGATAGCGCACCCAGGACAGGCCCAGGCCACGCGCAGCAAGCAGCTCGCGCACTTTGGCAAAGTGGCCGTCCTGACGTTTGCCGGAGAGGATCTCGTCGCCGATGATGATCAGCCCGATCGGCGGGCAGGTGGTGCTTGAAGTGGTATTCATGCCTGGATGAGGGGAGAGGTTTCGTTCTTCTGAGTCTGTGGCAGGCGGGCGCGGTGTGCGGCGAGTGCGCCCAGACTGTAGTGCGCAAACGCAAGACCCGAGATCACGAACACCACTGCATACAACCAGATCGCCACCAGCGCCGTGACGGGCAGAAAGATCACCGCCAGCGCGCCGAACATCCACAGCAGCGTCGGAGCCATGGCAAAACACCCCATCAGTACACCCAGCGCAAGCAGCGGCCAGCGATGATCCCGGCGCAGTGCCCGGTGTTCATCTGCGTCTGCATGCTCTGCCAGCGCATCAAAACTCATCAGCCGGCTCGTGGCCCAACCCGAGATCAGCAGCGGAATGATGGCGCCCACAAGCGGGATGAACCACAGCGGAATCGTGAGAACCCACAGCAGCGCCCACAGGCCGGTGACCACCAGCGCATTGGTCAGGCTGCCCACCAGCGAGGCACCGCGCCGCCGCGCAAGCGTGGGGTAAGCCCGCTCGCCCACGTGGCGCAGGATGAAAGGCATCCCTGCCACGGAGATCATGACCAGGGCTGTGGCCGCCACCAGCGGCACCACCAGCAACATGCCCAGCAGCGGCGCCAGCAAGGTACGCACGCCGTCGCCGCCCATGGCCTTGAGCATCCAGCTCACCGTGGCACTGTCGCGCGTGGCGGCCACGCCCTGCGACAGCAGCGCCACCCAGTCGTCCCAGAGGAACCAGCCCACGGCTGCCCAGATCGCGCCGGCAATCAGGAAGGGCACGAGCGTGAGCAGCAGCATGCGGGGGTGGAAGACGCCGGTCAGGCCCTTGACGAAGGCAAGCAGGGTGCGCTGCATGGATAGACGATGGCTGGAGGCTGAGTCGAGCGCCGGATTATCGACGGTGCGCCATCAGGGGCTTCACAAGGGGTTCGCGTGTCGCTGCGGACGTCGCTGCTCGGCTCCGCCGCCGCATCAGGCGCTGCGCAGGCCCAGCAGGCGCTTCACGCCCAGCCACTGCTGCGCCCAGAAGCCCTGGCCGTACTCGCGGCCGGCGAGCTGATCGCGGATGCCGGTGGGCTCGTAGACATCGGTGAAGTCCGCTGTACGGAAAAGCACATCCCAGAAGCTGAACAGCACGCCAAAGTTCACGCCCTGATGCGCTCCCTCATGCCCCACGCCGATGGCATGGTGGCGGCGATGAAACTGCGGGCTCACGAGCAGCCAGCGCAGCGGCCCGAAGCGCAGACGCACATTGGCATGTGACAGGCTCTGCATGACCCGCGAGGCGATCACCAGCCCGATGAACTGCGCCGGCTCCACACCGATCACCAGGGCCAGCGCCACCAGAATCGCGTCGCGCAGCGCGTCGTCCAGCAGGTGATTGCGGTTGTCACTCCAGAGGGTCATGTGGCGCGCGCTGTGGTGCAGGGCATGCAGGGCCCACCAGCGGTTGAACTGGTGTTGCCCGCGGTGAATCCAGTAGTCCACAAAGTCCAGGATCAGCAGGTACACCGCAAACTGCAGCAGCGCATGGCTGCCCAGCCAGGGCAACACGGTATCCAGCGTCCAGCGCTCCACACCGGCCAGGCGCAGCTCACCCTCGATGGCATCGGCAATCGGCGTGAGCAAGAAGAACATCAGCAGCGAGAAGCCACCCAGCCGGTGTAGCAGGGTGTACAGGAAGTCCGTACGCACCGCGCGGCGCCGCTCGACCGTGGGGGGCTCGGCCTCCGCCGGCCACAGCTTCTCCAGCGGCCGCAACAACGCAAAAAGCAGCAGCACCTCCAGCACGCCAAGCAGGAACCACTCGGTGGCGTTGTAGCCATCCTCGATGTAGGGCGACAGACCCAGCGCGTGCATGGCCGGTGCCAGCAACTGCGTGAACAGCCAGGCCTGCACCTGGGTGAAGACCTCGGTCACGCCACCGATGAGTGACTGAATCACTTCCACAGGTCGCGGTACTGCGGATGATCCTTGAGCGTGGCAAAGCACATGCCGCGCTGCTTCAGCCCAGTGATCAGCGGCTCCAGCACGCCGGGCGCCCAGGGCTCGCGGCGCGACCAGATGCCCAGATGCGCCATGGTGATGTCGCCATCGCGCAGGTCGCGCAGGGCGCGCTTGAGGAGCGCATCATTGGAGTAGGCCTCACTGGACAGTTCATCGCCCAAAAAGCCTGCCGGCGCCCAGCCCACATGGCGGTAGCCGCAATCCAGCGCGGCGGCCAAAGTGACCGGGTTGGTGCGCCCGCCGGGCGCGCGCCATAGCGGTGCCACGCCCTGCCCCGTGAACTCCTTCACCCGCGCATCCACGCGCTTGAGCTCGCTGCAGAACTGCGCCGGTGTCCAGCTCAGATCCTTGCCGGCGTTCGCGCCGAACTGCGGGCGCACGGTGATGGTGCCGTCGGCATTGGCCTTGCGGAAGTACACGTGATCGAAGGTATGGGTGCCGAGCAGATGACCTTCGGCGGCCAGGCGCTTCCAGTAGGGGCCCCAGCTTGCGTCCAGCGAGTAGTCCCCGCGCGCGGTCTTCTCGTTGGCCAGGAAGAACGTGGCCTTGATCTGGTGCTTCTTGAGTGTGTCGGCAATGAACTCCGCCTGGCTCTGGCTGCCGGTGTCAAAGGTGAGGTAGATCGTGCCCTTGCAGGCCGGCGCGGCCAGCGCAGACGAGGCCGCCATGGCCCCGACCGCCACCGCACCCGCCAAGCCACCCAGCAAGGACTTCACCGCACCCATGCGCAAGCCTCTATTTCCAGGGCGCCCGGTTGTGGAAGTACAGCCCGTGCGGCGAGCGGCCCACCGGGTACTGGCCCACCACCTTGCGGCTGGCAATGTCCACCACCGTGACCTTCTTGATCCAGCGGCTGGTGAACCAGATCTGCTTGCCGTCGGCCGTGACTTCCATGCAGTCCGGGCCGCCGGGCGCGGGCAGGTCGTAGAGCTTTTCCAGCTTCTCCATGTCCACCACGGAGATGGTGTTGGCCTGCCGGTTGCTCACGTAGAGCAGCTTGCCGTCGCCCGCGCCGCGCACACCATGCGCCTCGGCGCCGGTCTTGATCTGCTTGACGATCTGGCGCTTGGCGGGATCGATCACGTCGATGTAGTCCTTGGCCATGATGCCCACGAACAGCAGCCCGGAGGGCGAGGCCCAGATGCCGGCCGGCGTGTCGCCCACAGGCATCTTCCAGGCCAGCTGCTGCGTGGTGAGGTCAATCGCCGCCACCTCGTCCGTCCCCTGCAGCGTCACGTACACAAAGCGGCTGTCCGCCGAAAAGATCATGTGGCTGGGCAGCTTGGGCGTGGGGATGCGCTTGACCAGGGTGAACCTGGGCTCGCCATTGACCGTCTCGTGCCGGTACAGGTCCACGCGGTCCAGGCGCAGGCTGTTCACCACGAACCACTTCTTGTCCGGCGAGAACCCCAGGTGATACGGGTCCGGGATGTTCTTGACCCGCGCCTTGAACTCGCCCGTGACGGGATCAAGGAAGATCAGATCGTCGCTCTGCGCATTGGCGACGATGAGCATGGAGTTGTCCGGCGTCGGGTAGAGATGGTGCGGCTCCTTGCCCACATCCAGGGTCTTGAGCGTGCTGCCGGTCTTCTGGTCCAGCAGGGTCACCGAGGCGTCGCGCGAATTCAGCACCACCACCACATTGGCCTGCGCGGCAGCGGCACAGACCGCCAGCGCGAGGCTGGCAAACACACGGGAAAACGATTTCATCAGGAGACAACGACTGGCAGGGACAACTGGATGACCGAGTGTAGGCAGATCATCCTGCGCCATCTTGACGGGTGGCAAGGGGGCTATCCGCTTGTCTGGAGCGGGCCTTCAGGCCGTTTGGGCTGGAGAGGCGCATGGATGCTGGGTCTAGCCTTCTTTGTTTGGGCTGAGTAACCAGATGCCTGCATCCATCAAAGGACGTTAATCACGCTCACTTTCGTGGAGCTGCGACGGACAGGGCCACTTACCTCATCAGCGCTGCGCAGTCCCAAGCTCTTTGATTATTTGCTTTGCTCTGTCGTTGATTTCACCCGTCCCTTCACAAACATTGGAGGCTATGAACTGTCCAGGCAGTCTCGTTGCGTTGCGCGTCGCGACGATCAGATAGGTCTTACCAACAGCCCAATACGGGCCGAGACAGTAGCAAGCATCTTCAGCCACCACGGTCGCGCGCTTGCCCACCGCGCCTCGGATCGTCTGGTCCACGTTGATTGTGACGAGTTTCCCGCCACAGCGAGGCCTCTGGTCTGAATGCGCCCAACAAAACTCATGAGGCTTGTACGCGCTCTCTTGAACGGACTCAATGGTTCCAACAAACGCTATTTGCGCAGACTCAGCGATCGCCATCGGTGCGCGAGGCGTGCACTCCGTAGCGTGGCTCGAAGTAGCGGCCAAGAGCATCAACAACGTTAGATAAGTCTTCATGATGGCTAGGAGGAGTTGAATGAGGGAACACGGCCACACAACGGTAAGGTGTGAGCTGGCCGTGGTGCTCAAGAAACCCGCTAGCTAGTTTGCGCCGGAAAGCCCCGAGGCTCAAAGCGTTGCCCAGCCTATCGGTCAGAGAACCCAGCATCCATGCGCCTCCCCAGCCCAAACTGCCCGAAGAACCGCGCCAGACAAGCGGAAAGCCCCTCCAGCCCTACCGCTGCAAACTCTCAAACACCTTCAACACCCGCTTCACGGAAATCGGCGTCGGTGTCTTGAGCTCCTGGGCATAGAGTCCCACGCGCAGCTCTTCGAGCAGCCAGCGCAGTTCATCGAGCTGCCGGTCTTCATTACCCTTGCGCGCGACCCGCTCGCGCTGGTAGCGCTGGGCCAGGGGGGCGTACTCGGCCATGAGGCGGGCGTCGCGACTCGGGTCGGTGCGCAACTTGTCGATACGCACCCCAATCGCCTTGAGATACCGCGGATAGTGCGTGAGCTGCCCCCAGGGAGTGGCGTTCAGGAAACGCTTGGGGAAGAGCGCGCTGATCTGCGCCTGCATGTCGGCCGCTGCGGCGGCGTGGGCCTTGGCGCCGTTGAGCTTTTTCTGCACGTTGCCCAGTTCGATCACGATGTTCTGCAGCAGGCGAATCACCTCGCCCGCAATCAGCCCCACCCGCCCCTTGCCGTCGCCCAGGCGGCTGCGGAAGCTGGTGCCGTCCGTCGGCCAGGGGTCCATCAGGAAGGCGCGGTCAAAGGCGGTGTCGATCACCTCGGCGGCCAGTTCCGGCTGGCTCTTGAAGGGCAGGCCGTAGCTGATGGCCTGCATGGTGATGGTGGCGATGTCCGGCAGGCTCTTTTCCAGCCCGCGCACCTGCTGCGCCAACTGCAGCAGGAACAGGCGCCGGAGACCCGCCTGATGCATGGCGCGGGCGGCCTGTTCGTCGTCCTGCACCTCCAGCTCGACATGCGTGCCGCAGTCCTTGAAGGCCGGAAAGCCCACCAGGGCCTTGCCGGCACGCTCCAGCTCGATGAGCTCCGGCAGCTCGCCAAAGGTCCAGTCGGTGAAGGTGTCCGGGATGTCGAGCGTGTCGGTGGCGTGCTCGGTGGCATGGCCGGCAAAGGCGGCCTGGGCGCTGGCGCCGTGCTCGGCACGCAGCTGCGCGAGGTTGCGGCCGGCGTCGATCATGCGGCCGTGCTCGTCCACCACACGGAAGTTCATGAAGCTGTGCGGGCTCAACTGCTCGGCCTTGAAGTCCGTGAGCACGATGGCCAGACCCGTGTGCGCCTTGCAGAAATCGCGCAGGGCTTCGATGAGCGGGCGGGTGCCGATCCAACCGTCTCGCTCCGAGTGCTCGATGAAGGTCTGTGCCGTCTCGGCCACCGGCTGCACGCGGTGCCGCGCCTTGGGATGCAGGCTCTTGAGCAGGCCAGTGACCTTCTCCTTGAGCATGCCGGGTACGAGCCATTCGCAGGCCGTGGCGTCCACCTGATTGAGCGCGAACACGGGCACGGTGAGCGTCACGCCGTCCTTGGGGCTGCCGGGCTCGAAGTGGTAGTCCAGCTTGAGCTCCAGACCACGCAGGTCGAGCGTCTTGGGATAGGCGTCATGCGTGATGCCGGAAACATCGCGGCGCAGGAGGTCGTCCTTGGAAAGGAAGAGCAGCCTGGGCGTCTGCTTGCCCGCCTGGCGGTACCAGGTCTCGAAGCTTGCGCCGCCCACCACGTCCTCTGGAATGGCCGCGTCGTAGAACTTGAAGAGCAGCTCTTCATCCACCAGAAAGTCCGGCCGCCGGGCCTTGTGCTCCAGCGCCTCGATCTCGCGGATCAGGCGGGCGTTGTGGGCGAAGAAGGGCAGCGTGCAGTCCCAGTCGCGCGCGGCGAGCGCCTCACGGATGAAGATCTCGCGGCTCGCCACGGGGTCGATGGGCGCGTAGTTCACGCGCCGGCCGTGGTAGATCGTCAGGCCATACAGAAGACCGCGCTCGTTGGCGACCACATTGCCGGTCTTGGCGTCCCACTTGGGCTCGCTCCAGTGCTTCTGGATCAGGTGCTTGCCCACGCGCTCGATCCACTGCGGATCGACCGAAGCCATCTGCCGGGCGTACAGGCGCGTGGTCTCGACCAGCTCGGCGGCCACCAGCCACTTGGCCGGCTTCTTGGAGAGCATGTTGCCCGGGTGAGGCAGAAAGCGGATGCCCCGCGCGCCCAGCCAGGCCTCGGTCTCCTCGTCCTTCATGCCGATGTTGCCCAACAGGCCCGTGAGCAGCGTGGTGTGCAGCTGCTCATAGGTGGCGGGGCTGCCGTTCTCGCGCAGGCCGGCCTCGTGCGCCAGCTGCGTGAGCTGGGAGTGCACGTCGCGCCACTCGCGCATGCGCACATGGTTCACGAAGCTGCGCTGGCACTGCTCGATGAGCTTGCGGTTGCTCTCCTTGTGCTTGAAGGCATCTTCAAACCACGTCCAGAGCTTGAGCGTGGCCATGAACTCGCTCTTCTCGTCTTCAAAGACCTTGTGCGCCTGATCGGCCGCCTGCTGCCGGTCCATGGGCCGGTCCAGCGGGTTCTGCACGGCCAGCGCGCTGGCAATGACCAGCACTTCCTTCAGGCACCCCTGCTCGCCAGCCGCGAGGATCATGCGGCCAATCCTCGGGTCGGTGGGCAGACGCGCCAGCTGTGCGCCCACCGGCGTGAGTTCGTTGCGCTCGTCCAGCGCGCCCAGCTCCTGCAGCAGCGCGTAGCCGTCGGCGATCGCACGGCGCAGCGGCGGCTCAATGAAAGGAAAGTTCTCGATGTCGGCCAGGCGCAGGCTCTTCATGCGCAGGATCACGCTGGCCAGCGATGAGCGCAGGATTTCCGGGTCTGTGAACCTGGGCCGCTTGTTGAAGTCCGCCTCGTCATACAGGCGGATGCAGATGCCGGCGGCCACGCGGCCGCAACGGCCGGCGCGCTGGTTGGCCGCCGCCTGGCTCACCGGCTCAACAGCAAGCATTTCGACCTTGTTGCGGTAGCTGTAGCGCTTGACGCGTGCCGTGCCCGTGTCGATCACATAGCGGATGCCCGGCACGGTGAGTGAGGTCTCCGCCACATTGGTGGACAGCACGATGCGCCGCCCGCCATGCGGCGCAAACACGCGCTGCTGCTCCTCCGCGCTCAGGCGCGAGAACAGGGGCAGCAGCTCGGGGCGCGCCTTGCTCGCAAAGTGGTGCTTGGAGAGCGCGTGCATCGCGTCGCGGATCTCGCGCTCGCCGGGCAGGAACACGAGGATGTCGCCGGAGCCTTCGCGCATCAGTTCGTCAGCCGCCTCGCAGATGGCGTCCTCGACTTCGACCTTGGGCGCCAGCGGCCGCCAGCGCGTCTCCACCGGGTACAGGCGCCCGCTGACGTTGTGCACCGGCGCCGGCCCGCGTGCCGAGGCAAAGTGCTGCGCAAAGCGGTCGGCATCGATCGTGGCGCTGGTGATGATGAGCTTGAGGTCCGGCCGGCGCGCAAGCAGGTGCTTGAGATAGCCGAGCAGGAAGTCGATGTTCAGGCTGCGCTCGTGCGCCTCGTCGATGATCAGCGTGTCGTAGGCGCGCAGGTCCGGGTCGGTCTGCGTTTCGGCCAGCAGGATGCCGTCGGTCATGAGCTTGACCCATGCGCCGGGCTTCATGCGTTCGGTGAAGCGGATCTGGTAGCCCACGAGCTCGCCCGGCTCGCTCTTGAGCTCTTCGGCAATGCGCTTGGCCACGCTGGTGGCGGCCAGACGCCGCGGCTGGGTATGGCCGATCAGGCCGCGCCGGCCCAGGCCGAGCTCCAGGCAGATCTTGGGCAGCTGCGTGGTCTTGCCCGAGCCGGTTTCGCCGCAGATGATGACCACGGGGTTGTCGCGAATGGCCTGAGCGATCTCATCACGTACGGCGCTGACAGGCAGCTCTTCCGGGTAGGTGATGGGCGGCAGCGGATTGCGCTGCGGCTCGCGCGCTTGCCGCATCCCTTCTACAGGGGCTTTCCGCTTGTCTGGCAAGGGTTTCGAGCCATTTTGGCCTGAAGATCCGCTCTGGGAGCCGATCTTGCCTTGCGCATCCGGGCTTGCAGGCCTTGCCGCCCGCGTTTGTGCACCCTGCGCACGCTGCGGCTGGGTCTGCGGCCTGGGCGGGCGTTCGGGGCGCGGTGAGGTTGCGGGAGGAGTGGCCGGCTGCGCGGCAGGCGTGGAAGGCTGCTTGGGCTGGGGCTCGGTTTGAGGCTCGGTCTTGAGCTTCTGGCGGACATCCCTCAGGGCGTCGCGCAAGGAGGAGGATCCACCGCCGTTCTTCGGGGCGTTCATAGGGCGCGAAGTATAGTTTTCGCTATGAACTCGCCGGCCGATCCCCTGCCCTCGCCCGCCAGCGCCCAAAGCGCGGCGCAAGCGCCCACGCATACCCATGCCCACGGGCGGGCCAACACCCCGGCCGAGTTCTTCCAAGACGCGCAGTTCGTCGCCTTCTTCCGCCAGGTTGCACCCTACATCCACAGGTATCGCAACACCACCTTCGTCATCGGCTTCGGCGGCGAACTGGTAGCTGACGACCGGCTCAATGCGCTGGTGCAGGATCTATCCCTGCTCAACGCGCTGGGCGTGAAGATCGTGGTGTGCCATGGCTCGCGCCCGCAGGTGAACGAGCAGCTCAAGCTCAAGGGCATCGAATACGAATTTGGCCGCGGCATCCAGGTCACGAGCAAGGCCGCGCTGGAATGCGCCAAGGAGGCCGCCGGCGAAATCCGGCTCGATGTGGAGGCGCTCTTCAGCCAGGGCCTGCCCAACACGCCGATGGACGGTGCACGGGTGCGCGTGGTGTCCGGCAACTTCATTACTGCCCGGCCGCTGGGCGTGCTCAACGGCACGGACTACCAGCACACCGGCGTGGTGCGCCGCGTGGATGCAGACGCCATTCGCAATGCGCTTTCGGCCAACAGCGTGGTGCTGATCTCGCCGCTGGGCTTCTCGCCCACCGGTGAGGCCTTCAACCTCGCCATGGAAGACGTGGCCACCGCCACCGCCATTGCCCTGAATGCCGACAAGCTGATCTTCCTCACCGAGACCCCGGCGCTGCTGGACGCCGACGAGCAGCTGATCACCGCGCTGGAATACGACGACGCGGTCAAGCTGCTGAACAGCGGCACGCTGCCGGAGGTCGAAGCCTTCTATATGCGCCACATCATCAAGGCCTGCCAGGGCGGCGTCGAGCGTTCGCACGTGGTGCCCTTTGCGCAGGACGGGGGCGTGCTGCTGGAAGTGTTCACGCACGATGGCATCGGCACCATGGTGACCGAGGAGGTGCTGGAGTCGATCCGCGAGGCCACCATCGACGACGTGGGTGCCATCCTGACCCTGATCGAGCCCCTGGAGGCGGACGGGACGCTAGTGCCGCGCGGCCGCGACAAAATCGAGCGCGATATCGAAGCCTTCAGCGTGCTGGAGCATGACGGCCGCATCTTCGGCTGCGCGGCGCTCTACACCTTCCCCGGCACGGACATGGCCGAGATGGCCTGCCTGTGTGTGAGCGCAGAGAGCCAGGGCATGGGCGACGGCGACCGCATCCTCAAGCACATCGAGCAGCGCGCCAAGAGCATCGGCATCAAGCGCCTGTTCGTGCTGACCACGCGCACCATGCACTGGTTCATCAAGCGCGGCTTCGTGCAGAGCAGCGTGGACGATCTGCCCACCGACAAGCAGCGCATCTACAACCGCAATCGCAATTCGCAGGTGCTGATCAAGGCACTCTGAACCAAACACCTACTGGAGCATCACCTCATGGCCCGAATGGTCAACTGCATCAAGCTCGGCCGCGAAGCCGAAGGCCTCGACTTCCCGCCCTACCCCGGCGAACTCGGAAAGAAGATCTGGCAGTCAGTCAGCAAGGAAGCCTGGGCCGCCTGGCTCAAGCACCAGACCATGCTGGTCAATGAAAACCGCCTCAATCTGGCGGATTCCCGCGCACGCCAGTACCTGGCCCGCCAGATGGACGCCTACTTCTTCGGCGGCAATGTGGATCAGGCCGCTGGCTACGTGCCGCCGAGCCAGTAAGCGGCTTCAGCGCTCTTGACCCTCGAAAAGATCCTGCAAAGCCAGGGCTTCGGCACGCGCCGACAGTGCGCGGGTCTTATCCTGGCCGGCTATGTCACGGTGCACGGCGATTTGGTCGAGGACCCACGTGCCGAATTTGAGCTCGACGGGCTGCCCTTCACCGTGGACGGCACCGAGTGGACGGCGCGCAGCACGCTCACGCTCGTGATGCACAAACCAGCCGGCTATGAGTGTTCACGCAAGGCCGTGCACCACGCCAGCGTGTTCGAACTGCTTCCGCCCCCCATCCGAGAGCGCGGCGTGCAGCCGATCGGCCGACTGGATGCCGACACCACGGGCCTGCTGCTGCTCACCGACGACGGCCAGCTGAACCACGCGCTGATCTCACCGCGCCGCCATGTGCCCAAGATCTACGAGGCCACACTCAAGCACGCTGCCGACGCCCGCCTGTGCGAACAACTGTGCGCAGGGGTCCTGCTGCATGACGAGAACGAGACGGTTGTCGCCGAATCCGCGCGGCTGCTCGGCGACACATTGCTTGAGCTGACGATCAGCGAAGGCAAGTACCACCAGGTCAAGCGCATGGTGGCCGCCGCGGGAAATCGGGTGGAGGCGCTGCACCGCGTCCAGATTGGCAGTCTGCGCCTGCCCGCCGACGTGGCACCGGGGCGCTGGCGCGAAGTTACAGCTGCAGAACTGGCTGCGGCGCGCAGCAGCCCGACTTCAACCTAGCGCTCCATCAGCTCCGCATAACGCGCTTCATCAAACCCCACCGTGATCGTGCCATCCGGCCACTCCACCACGGGCCGCTTGATGGTGCTGGGGTGAGCACGCATGATCTGATGCGCGGTGTTCGCATTGACCACGGTGTTGCGCAGGGCTTCGTCGAGCTTGCGCCAACTGGTGCCCTTGCGATTGAGCAGCAGCTCCCAGCCCACCGCGCGGGTCCAGCGGTCGAGGCGGTCCAGGCCGACGTTGAGCTGCTTGAAGTCGTGGAAGGTGAACTCGACCTTGTGCTCACGCAGCCAGACAAGTGCCTTCTTCACGGTGTCGCAATTGGGGATGCCGTAGACGTGCAGCATGGTGCGGATCTCAATACGTGATCGTCTTCACGCCGCCGGCCGCGCCGATCAACGCCACATCGGCCTTGCGGGCGGCAAACAGGCCGTTGGTCACCACGCCCGGCCAGCTATTGATGAGGGCCTCAGTCGCAACGGGATCGGTGATGGACAGACCGTGCACATCGAGAATGATGTTGCCGTTGTCAGTGACCACGCCTTCGCGCCACTTGGGCGTGCCGCCCAGCTTGGCCAGCTGCCGCGCGATGGCTTCGCGCGCCATGGGAATCACTTCAACTGGCAGCGGGAACTTGCCGAGTACGGGCACTTCCTTGGATCCATCGGCGATGCAGATGAACTTGGCAGCCACGCTGGCCACGATTTTCTCGCGCGTGAGCGCCGCACCGCCGCCCTTGATCATGTGACCGCGCGGGTCGATCTCGTCGGCGCCGTCCACGTACACGCCCAGGGCCGTGACCTCATTGAGATCCACCACCTTGATGCCGTGGCTCGCCAGACGCTTGGCCGTGGCTTCGCTGCTGGCCACGGCGCCGGGAATGTCAGCCTTCATGCTGGCCAGCCCATCGATGAAGAAGTTGGCCGTGGAGCCCGTACCCACGCCGATGATCTCGCCGCGGGGCACATAGGCGAGCGCCGCAAGGGCAACGGCCTGCTTGAGTTGATCCTGGGGGGAAAGCGATGGAGATGTGCTGGCGTTCATGGCCGCCATTCTAGGCGGGCCGCTGCGTCCACTCATCGGTGCTCAGGGCGCAGGGGCCGGGGCGGAGTCGCCGTCGAAGCTGATGACACGGTTGCGCCCCGCGCCCTTGGCGGCGTAGAGCGCCTCGTCGGCCGCACGCACGAGCGAGAGCGAGCTTGTGGTGTCTGAGGCGATGACCGTGGCCATGCCACCGGAGAATGTGACGAACTCGCCGATCGGCGAGTCCGGGTGGGCGATGCGCGCGCCGGCCAACAGACGCGCCACGCCCTGCACGAGCAGGCGCGCGCCGGTGCGCGGCGTGTTGGGCAGGATGAGTGCGAACTCCTCGCCACCGTAGCGCGCCGGCAGATCGGTGGCGCGGCGGCAGGCGCGGCGCAGGACCTGGGCGACCTCGCGCAGGCATTGATCGCCATGGATATGGCCGAGCGCGTCGTTGTAGCGCTTGAAGTAGTCGACATCAAACAGCACGAGGGTGAGCGGCTGCTTGGTGCGGCGTGAGTGCTCGATCTCACGGGCGAGGATCAGGTCGAACATGCGGCGATTGGCCAGGCCTGTGAGTGCGTCTTCCTCGCTCTGGCGCGCCAGGGCCTTGTTGGCCTCCGAGAGTTGTGCAGTGAGCTCGATCAGGCGACGGCGCATCGCCACGATGCGCTCCATGGCGTGGATCTTGGCCTTGAGCACTACACGGCTTACCGGCTTGGTGAGGTAGTCGTCGCCGCCGACTTCGATGCCGCGGCTCAGGTCGTCCTCAGACTCCAGACTCGTGAGAAAGATGATCGGTACCCAGCTTTCCGGGTCATCGCGGCGGATGCGCTCGGCCACCGCAAAGCCTTCCATGTCCGGCAGCATCACGTCGAGCAGGATCAGGTCCGGTTTGGCCGCGCCATAGTGGTCCAGAGCCTCGGCGCCGGTGGTCACCACTTCGCAGGCATAGCCGAACGCCCGCAGCGTGGTGCTCAGAAAGGCACCCACTGTGCGGGAATCTTCAACGACCAGCACCTTCAGTGACGGGTCCGACATTGGCGGCTTGCAGAAGTTTGACGAAAGACCACTGTATTGAAGCGGTTTATGCCTGAGCATCGGAAGAGCACGGTGATTTGGGGGCAATTCGCTGTACCCAGCGACGATGCTTCGTCGATGCCTGCCGGGCTTCGTCAGCCCAATCGTTCAGCCCAACGCGAACCGCTTGCCGACCTGTGGGGCGCGAGTTGAACTGCACTCATGCCTGATCCACGCTCAACCACCCTCAAAAACGCGCCGAAGGACCGCGTGAATCGCATGGTGCGCGGGCTGCTTGCCTTACTGATCGCGCCCGTGCTGCTCTTCGAGGAGTTTGGCTGGCGGCCGCTGGCCCGCTGGCTGGGCGTTCTGGCGCGGCTGCCCGCAATTGCGCGGCTGGAGGCGCGGGTTCGGGCGCTGCCGCGCTGGGGTGCTCTCGCCCTCTTCATCCTGCCGAGTCTGTTGCTGTTGCCCGTGAAGCTTGCTGCACTGGCGCTGATCGGCGCAGGGCACAAGCTGGCGGGCGTGGCGGTCATCGCGGCGGCCAAGGTGGCGGGTACCGCCCTGCTCGGCCGCGTGTTCCTGCTCACCGAGCCGCGACTGCGTGAGTTTGGCTGGATGGCCGGCGCGCTCGACACATGGCAGGCGTTCAAGCAGCGTGCCATCCAGATGGTGAAGCAGAGTGCCCCGTGGCGCGCTGCCCGGACGGTTGGACTGGCGCTGCGGCGGCGCTGGCAGCACTGGCGCCGCCGGCACGCCGGCTGAACCCGCCCTTTCAAGCGCACGCCCTCGGGGCGCGCCCTGAGCGACGTGCTACTTGCGGACGGGCGGGAGATCCGTGCAATGACCGTCTGCGGCCTCAGCGGCCAGGCCGACACTCTCGCCCAGTGTGGGATGCGGGTGGATGGTCTTGCCGATGTCCACGCTGTCGGCACCCATTTCAATGGCCAGGCAGATCTCGCCGATGAGATCGCCGGCATGGGTGCCCACGATGCCGCCGCCGATGATGCGGCCGCTGTCCTCATCGAACAGCAGCTTGGTGAAGCCTTCGTCCCGGCCATTGGCAATCGCCCGGCCACTGGCCGCCCAGGGGAACAAACCCTTCTTGAACTTGCGTCCCGCGGCCTTGAGGCTGTCTTCGGTCTCGCCCACCCAGGCCACTTCGGGGTCGGTGTAGGCCACGCTCGGAATCACCTTGGCGTCGAAGAAGGCCTTGTGTCCGGCGCAGACCTCGGCGGCCACGTGGCCTTCATGCACGGCCTTGTGTGCCAGCATGGGCTGGCCGACGATGTCGCCGATGGCCAGGATGTGCGGCACGTTGGTGCGCATCTGCTTGTCCACCGAGATGAAGCCGCGATCGCTCACTACGACGCCTGCCTGCTCCGCGCCGATTTTCCTGCCGTTCGGGCTGCGGCCCACGCTTTGCAGGATCATGTCGTAACGCTGCGGCGTCTTGGGCGCGCCTTCGCCCTCGAACGTCACCCACAGACCATCCGGCTTGGCCTCCACGGCTACGGTCTTGGTCTTGAGGTAGATGTTGTCGTAGCGGTGGGCATTCATCTTCTGCCAGATCTTGACGAGGTCGCGATCTGCGCCCTGCATCAGGCCGTCGAGCATCTCGACGACGTCCAGCCGCGTGCCCAGAGTGGAATACACCGTGCCCATCTCCAGGCCGATGATGCCGCCCCCCAGCACGAGCATCTTCTTGGGCACGCTCTTGAGCTCCAGCGCGCCGGTGGAGTCCACGATGCGCGGGTCGTCCGGCATGAAGGGCAGACGCACGGCCTGCGAGCCCGCCGCGATGATGGCGTTCTTGAAGCGCACCGTCTTGCTGGCACCGGTCTTGGCCTGTGCCGGGCCTTCGGTGAGCTCCACTTTCACGTGATGCGCGTCCACAAAGCTGCCATAGCCGCGCACCACCGTGACCTTGCGTGCCTTGGCCATCATGGTCAGGCCGCCCGTGAGCTTGCCGATGACCTTTTCCTTGTGCTTGCGCAGCTTGTCGAGCTCGACCTTGGGGGTGCCGAAATGCACACCGATGTCGGCGAAGTGCTGCACCTCGTCGATCACGGCCGCCACATGCAAGAGCGCCTTCGACGGAATGCAGCCCACGTTCAGGCACACGCCACCCAGGGTCGGGTAGCGCTCGACGATCACCACCGACAGACCAAGATCCGCAGCGCGAAACGCCGCCGAGTAACCGCCGGGCCCGGCGCCCAGCACAAGCACGTCACACTCCAGGTCGGCGCTGCCGGTGAAGCTGGCCGCGGCCAGGGGCGCGGCCACGGGCGCGGCAAGGGGCGCGGCGGGCGCGGGCGCCGGTACAGACACCGAAGCAGCAGCGGGGGCCGGAGCCGGAGCAGGTACGGCGGCAGCCTCGCCCGCCTCAATCATCAGCACCAGCGTGCCCTGGCTGACCTTGTCGCCCACCTTGATCTTCAGTTCCTTGACCACGCCGGCGGCGGCCGAGGGGATCTCCATGGAGGCCTTGTCGGACTCCACGGTGATCAGGGACTGATCCTTGGCGATGGTGTCGCCCACCTTGACCAGGACCTCGATGACCTCGACGTCCTTGAAGTCGCCAATGTCCGGAACCTTCACTTCCTGCAGTGCCATGCGTATGCCTCAACGATGCTGCGAAACGCTCTTTCAAAAGGGCTTTCCGCTTGTCTGGAGCGGTTCTTCAGCCACTTTGCCCTGGAGAACCGCATGAATACTGGATCGGACTTTCGACTACCGGGCCAGCTTGATTGAAAAACTACGAATCGGCGGGGCGGAGTTCTTGTCGAACTCGCAGCCCGCGGCAACGCCCAGCTCGGCAATCGCCTTTGCATCGAGCTCCGGGTTCACGTAGGCCGCGAACATGGCACCCAATGCAAAGTTGCGGCCACTGCCAATGCCCCAGAAGCGATCGAACTCGAACACTTCGCGGTAGCTGTAGACGCCGTAGATGCCGCTGGCATTTGCAATCACCGCGGTGAACTGGCTTGATTCGTAGGGGTCGTCCTCGTCTTCCTTGGTGTTCAGGAAGTACTGCTCCTTGAGAATCGTGTGCAGCTTCACGAAGGTATCGAACACCGCCTGTCGGCTGTCGAGCCTGCAGGGCGTCTCCGGGTTGGAGAGCATGCCGACCAGCGCGCTGTGCACCACCGGAAAGTGCGCCACGCTGCCGGCCAGGCCCACGTAGCTGTCGCCGATGTGCAGGATCTTGTTGTTCTGCTCATAGGTGCCGGACAGGCGCGTGTCCCCGAACGTGACGAGCGATTCGGCGGCAATCGCCACCGAATCTCCCTTGCGAACCACCACGACCGTGGTCATCGTCGGCGCCTTTAGAGCATCACGCGGCGGAAATCCGCCAGCACGGTGGCCAGGTAGGTGTTGAAGCGCGCTGCAGCGGCACCATCGATCACGCGGTGATCCCAGGACAGGCTCATCGGCAGGATCAGGCGCGGTGCGAACTCGCTGCCGTTCCACACCGGCTTCATGCTGGAGCGGCACACCCCGAGAATGGCCACTTCCGGCGCGTTGATGATCGGTGTGAAGTAGGTGCCGCCGATGCCACCGAGCGAGGAAATCGAGAAGCAGCCGCCCTGCATCTGCGCCGGCGAGAGCTTGCCTTCGCGCGCCAGCGCTGCGAGGTCTGCGGTCTCCTTCGCGATCTCGAAGACGCCCTTCTTGTCGGCGTCGCGGATCACCGGAACCACCAGCCCGTTGGGCGTGTCGGCGGCAAAGCCGATGTGGAAGTACTTCTTGAGCACCAGGTTCTCGCCTTCCAGCGAGGCGTTGAACTCCGGGAACTTCTTGAGCGCCGCCACGCAGGCCTTAATCAGGAAGGCCAGCATGGTCAGCTTGGCGCCGGACTTGGCGTTCTCCTCGTTGAGCTTCACGCGGAAAGCTTCCAGATCCGTGATGTCGGCGTCTTCGTGGTTGGTGACGTGCGGGATCATCACCCAGTTGCGGTGCAGGTTGGCACCACTCAACTTCTTGATGCGCGACAGCGGCTTGGTCTCGACCTCGCCGAACTTGCTGAAGTCCACCTTCGGCCAGTCGATCACGCTCACATTGCCGCCACCGCCGCTGGCAGGCGCTGCGGCAGCGGCGGGTGCGCCCGAAACCAATGCGGCCACGGCGCCCTTCACGTAGCCACGCACGTCATCGGGCGTGATGCGGCCCTTGGGCCCGGTACCCGGAACGCGATTGATGTCCACGCCAAGTTCGCGCGCAAAAGCGCGCACTGAGGGCGAAGCATGGGCCGGCTTGCCGTCGGCTGGGGGCGCAGCAGCAGCCACGGCCATGGGTGCGGGTGTCACTACCGTGGGGCTGGCGGCGGGTACGGCGGCCGCAGTCACCGCAGGCGTCGGCGCAGGCGCTGCAGCCGGTGCCGCGGCGACAGGCGCGCCTACGCTTGCCGCCAGCTTGACCAGCGGCGTGCCCTTGTTGACCTTGTCGCCCACCTTGACCAGTACCTCGACCACGGCCCCGGCGGCCGACGAAGGAATCTCCATCGAGGCCTTGTCAGACTCCACGGTGATCAGCGACTGCTCGGTGCGTACGGTGTCGCCCACCTTGACCATGACTTCGATGACTTCCACATCCTTGAAGTCACCGATGTCCGGCACGCTGACCAGCACCGGGCCGGCGCTGCCGGCCGCAGCCGGGGACGCTGCGGGTGCAGGTGTGGGAGCCGGGCCAGGCGCAACAGCCGCAGGCGCCGGTGTGGGCGCCGCGGCTGCAGATGCACCCGCCTCGACCATCAGCACCAGCGTGCCCTCGCCGACCTTGTCGCCCACCTTGACCTTGATCTCCTTGACCACGCCGGCCGCGGCCGATGGGATCTCCATCGAGGCCTTGTCGGATTCCACTGTGATCAACGACTGATCCTTGGCGATCGTGTCGCCCACCTTGACCAGCACCTCGATGACTTCCACTTCCTTGAAGTCACCGATGTCCGGAACCTTCACTTCCTGCAGTGCCATTGTTCTTCCTGTGTCTTGTGCGAGCACCCGGCGCACGCATCACGCCGGGCGGGGTACGGGTTGAGGCTCAGGCGTAGAGCGGGTTGGCCTTGTCCGGGTTGATGCCGTACTTCTTGATGGCTTCATCCACCTTGGCGGCGGGAATCGCGCGTTCCTCGGCCAGCGCCTTGAGCGCAGCCACGACCACGAAGTAGCGATTCACCTCGAAGTGCTCGCGCAGCTTGGCGCGGCTGTCGCTGCGTCCGAAGCCGTCCGTGCCAAGCACCTTGAAGGTGCGGCCCTTGGGGACATGCGGGCGGATCTGGTCGGCAAAGAGCTTCATGTAGTCGGTAGACGCGACGATGGGGCCGCTGTGCTTTTCCAGCTGCTGCGCCACGTAGGGCAGCCTGGGTGCCTCGGTGGGGTGCAGCAGGTTGTGGCGCTCGCAGTCCTGACCGTCGCGGGCCAGCAGGGTAAAGCTCGGGCAGCTCCACAGGTCTGCCGCCACGCCCCAATCCTGCTCGAGCAGTTCGGCGGCGGCCATCACTTCGCGCATGATGGTGCCCGAACCCATGAGCTGCACACGCAAAGCGGCATCACCACCCTTCTTGAGCAGGTACATGCCCTTGAGAATGCCCGCTTCATCACCCGCCTTCAGGCCGGGGTGCGGGTAGTTCTCGTTCATCAGAGTGATGTAGTAGAAGACGTCTTCCTGCTTCTCCACCATGCGCTTCAGGCCGTCGTGCAGGATGACGGCGACCTCGTGCGCAAAGGTCGGGTCGTAGGGGACGCAGTTGGGGATGGTGGCGGCCATGATGTGGCTGTGGCCGTCCTCGTGCTGCAGGCCCTCGCCGTTCAGGGTCGTGCGCCCGGCAGTGCCGCCCAGCAGGAAGCCGCGCGCGCGCATGTCGCCAGCGGCCCAGGCCAGGTCACCCGTGCGCTGCAGACCGAACATGCTGTAGAAGATGTAGAACGGGATCGTGATCCGGTTGTTGGTGCTGTAGCTGGTGGCCGCGGCAATCCAGCTGCTCATGGCGCCCGCCTCGTTGATGCCCTCCTGCAGGATCTGACCGTCCTTGGTCTCCTTGTAGAACATCACCTGGTCCTTATCGACCGGCTCGTAGAGCTGGCCTTGGGCCGAGTAGATGCCGATCTGGCGGAACAGGCCTTCCATGCCGAAGGTGCGTGCCTCGTCCACGAGGATGGGCACCACGCGCGGGCCGACGCTCTTGTCGCGCAGCAGCTGTGTGATGAAGCGCACATAAGCCTGGGTCGTGGAGATCTCGCGGCCTTCGGCCGTCGGGTCCAGAACGGCCTGGAAGACAGAGAGATCCGGCACGGTGAGCGACTCATCGGCCTTGACGCGACGGGCAGGCAGGTAGCCGCCCAGGGCCTTGCGGCGCTCGTGCAAGTACTTCATCTCGGGCGAGTCGGCCGCCGGCTTCAGGAAGGGAAGATCGGCCAGATGCGCGTCTTCAATGGGGATGTTGAAGCGGTCACGCATCTCGCGGATGGTTTCATCCGTGAGCTTCTTGGTCTGGTGGGCGGTGTTCTTGCCTTCGGCCACCTTGCCCATGCCGAAGCCCTTGATGGTCTTGACCAGCAGCACCGTGGGCTGGTCCTTGGAGCGACTGGCCTGGCTGAAGGCGGCGTAGATCTTGTGCGGGTCATGCCCACCGCGGTTCAGGCGCCAGATGTCGTCATCACTCATGCGGCTGACGAGCTCGAGCGTGGCCGGGTGCTTGCCGAAGAAGTGCTTGCGCACGTAGGCGCCGTCGTTGGCCTTGTAGTTCTGGTACTCGCCGTCCACCGTCTCCATCATGATGCGCATGAGGTGACCTTCGCGGTCGGCGGCCAGCAGCGGATCCCAGTAGCTGCCCCAGATGACCTTGATGACGTTCCAGCCGGCACCGCGGAAATCGGCCTCCAGTTCCTGGATGATCTTGCCGTTGCCGCGCACCGGGCCGTCAAGGCGCTGCAGATTGCAGTTGACGACGAAGATCAGGTTGTTGAGCTTCTCGCGCCCGGCCATCCCGATGGCGCCCATTGATTCCGGCTCGTCCATCTCGCCATCGCCGCAGAAGGCCCAGACCTTGCGCTTCTCGGTGGTGGCAATGCCGCGCGCCTGCAGGTATTTCAGGAAGCGCGCCTGATAGATCGCCATCAGCGGGCCAAGGCCCATCGACACCGTGGGGAACTGCCAGAAATCCGGCATCAACTTGGGGTGCGGGTAGCTGGACAGTCCCTTGCCATCCACCTCGCGGCGGAAGTTCAGCAGCTGGTCTTCGGTCAGGCGGCCTTCGAGGAAGGCGCGGGCATAGATGCCGGGTGAGGAGTGGCCCTGGATGTAGAGCAGATCTTGACCGTCCGGATGGTCCGGGCCCTTCCAGAAGTGGTTGAAGCCGACCCCGAGCATGTTGGCCAGCGAGGCGAAGCTCGATATGTGGCCGCCCAGGTCTCCATCGGCGCGGTTGGCCTTGACCACCATGGCCATGGCGTTCCAGCGCATCCAAGAGCGCAGCTTCTCCTCGAGCTCCAGGTTGCCCGGGCAGTGTTCTTCAAGATGCGCCGGAATGGTGTTGACGTAGGCCGTGTTGGCCGAAAACGGGATGTGCGCACCGCGGCGGCGGGCCACGTCGACCAGGCGCTCCAGCAGATAGTGGGCGCGCTCGGCGCCCTCGCGTTCGATGACCGCTTCGAGCGCTTCGAGCCATTCCTTGGTCTCGATGCTGTCGGGGTCGTTGGCGGCTTGCGTCGTGAGCCGATCCAATTGCGCGGCCATGGCGTCTCCTGCTGTTGCGACCGCGTTGCTGCTTGGCCGCTTATGGGTGGTGGGCGAAGTAGACGGGCTTTAGAGGCCCGTGACTAGATCGATTCTTCCTGAGATTTTCAATGGGCGCAAGTACGTTTCATATAACGGAATACTGGCGATTGCCTTTGTCAAACAAATGACACGCACTTCGGTGGAATCACTGCGGCTCCTCGCTGAACCGCCTTCGCAGCGACGCATTCCGCCCCGTCTGCAGTCAAGGTGCCGGTGCATGCGCGCTGCCAGCCCAATGCAAGGACTGCATCGATACACTGACCCGATGCGCCCCGTTTTCGTCGATCTCGTCCGCCGCAACAGTCAGTTGCGCGGCGCGAGCATGCCGCGCTGGGCGTGGCTGACGCCGCTGATCGCCGTGTCGGTGTTCGTGGCCGTGATGGTCGCGATCTTCGTGTACCTGCGCGGCCACGAAGCCGCGCAGCAGCGCGAGACCCTGAACAAGGACCTCGAATACACCCAGCAGTCTGTGCGTCTGCGGCTGACCGCGCTTCAGGAGTCGCTGCTCGCGCTGTCTCGCGATGTCGCCACGGGCGACGTGTCGGACGAAACCGTCTGGTCCGATACCGCGCCGATCATCAACGACTACCCCTTCGTAGTGGCGATGGCCTGGCTTGATACCGAGGGGGGCTCACGCTGGGTGCGCCCCGCGCCCAACGTGGTGGCGGAGGTCGTGGATATCGCCGCGCGCCGCGCGGCTGACGAGCAGACCCGCGCCACCTGGCGGGCGGTGCGCGATACCGGCCTGCCCGCGTATTCCCGCCCCTTCCTGGGCGGTGACAAGCAGATCTACATCGAACTTCAGGTGCCCGTGGGTCAGGCACGCAAGCCACAGGGCACCCTGCTCGCCCTGCTCTCGCTGGACCGCATGATGACCACGCTGGTGCCTGCGGCGGTGAGCCAGAAGTACCGCGTGTTCTTTGTGGACTCCGACGAAAACGTGCTGGCGAGCACCTCGGCCCGCGCCCCGCAGGACAGCGATCTCACCTACGCCACGCCGCTGGACCCGCCCGGCCGTGGCTTGGCTGTGCGCGCGTATGCCTATGCCACCGACAGCCAGCTGGTGGGCAACATGCTGCTGGCACTGGTGTTCGGTCTGTCGGCGCTGATCATTTGGAGCCTGTCGCAGCTGTACCGCCACACACGGCGGCGCAACGCTGCCGAGCGCGCCTTGCTCGCTGAAACCACCTTCCGCCGTGCAATGGAGGACTCGCTCATCACCGGTATGCGCGCGCTCGACCTGCACGGCCGCATCACCTACGTGAACAAGGCCTTCTGCGACATGCTGGGCATGAGCGAGGCAGAGCTCATCGGCAAGACGGCGCCCTTCCCCTACTGGGTGGAGGAAAACAGTCAGGAGCATCACCGCAGCCTGGCCCTCGTGCTCTCGGGCAACGCTCCGCCCTCCGGCTTCCAGATCGAAGTGCAGCGCGCCGATGGCACGCGCTTTCCGGCACGGATGTATGTCAGCCCGCTGATCGACGAAAACGGCGTGCAGACGGGCTGGATGACTTCGATGACCGACATCACCGAGCCAAACAAGATCCGCGACGAGCTGGCCGCCGCGCAGCGCCGCTTCGTCACGGTGTTTGAACAGCTCGATGCTGCGGTGTCCGTGCGTGCTGTCGGTGCAAACGGCGAGGACGAACTGCTGTTTGCCAACGCCGCCTACGAGCGCCTGTTCGGCCGCGACATCCACGGCCACCTGAGCCTGTCGGCCGACGACCTGGAACCGGAAGTGCCGACCTACGAGACCTACCAGCCGCGCGTGCAGCGCTGGTTCGAGGTGCGCGAACGGCAGATCGACTGGGTGGATGGCCGTACGGCACGCCTGCAGGTCGCCACCGACGTGACGTTGCGCCACGAAGCCGAGGAACAGAGCCGCAGCCAGCAGGAGAAGGTACAGCTCACCAGCCGCCTGATCACCATGGGCGAGATGGCCTCCAGCCTGGCCCACGAGCTGAACCAGCCGCTCACCGCGATTGCAAACTACAGCACGGGGGCGGTCTCGCGGGTGAAGAGCGGCAACACCGACGCCACCACCCTGCTGCCGGCGCTGGAGAAAGCCAGCGAGCAGGCGCTGCGAGCCGGCGCGATCATCCGGCGGATTCGCGAATTTGTGAAGCGCAGCGAACCCGTCAAGCACGAGGTCGATCTGCCCAGCCTGGCCGACGATGCCGTGGGCTTTGCGGAGATCGAGGCCAAGCGGCGCAGCGTGCAGATCGTGGCGCAGATTCCTGAAGGCGGTGCACCGGTCATGGCCGACCGCATCATGATCGAGCAGGTGCTGCTGAACCTGCTGAAAAACGCGATCGAGGCCATGAAGGACTGCGCCCTGCCGCCTGCGGAACGGATCGTGCGTCTGGAGGTCGAAGACCGCGGCTACGAGGTGGAGTTCTCCGTGATCGATCGCGGCCACGGCGTACCCGATGCCATCAAGGACAAGCTGTTCGACCCCTTCTTCTCGACCAAGAGCGACGGCATGGGCATGGGCCTGAACATCTGCCGCACGATCATCGAGTTCCACCAGGGCCGGCTCTGGGTGGACGATAATCCGGCTGGTGGCGCGGCCTTCCACTTCACACTGCCCCGTGCGAGTGCAGCCCAGCGCGTGGAGCGCAGCGCAAGCCCGACCGAGTCTGGCATGACAGCCCGACAGAACAACGAAGTACCAACGCAGTCCCTTCCTCCGGAGACAAGATGAACGACAAGGACATGGTGTACGTCGTCGATGACGACGAAGCGGTGCGCGACTCACTGGCCTGGCTGCTTGAGGGCGCGGGCTACCGCGTGCAGGCCTTCGACAGTGCCGAGTCTTTCCTCGATCGCTTCGACGCCAACAGGGTCTCCGTGCTCGTGCTGGACATCCGCATGCCCGGCATGACCGGCCTGGAGCTGCAGGAAGTGCTGACGCAGCGCGGTGCGCTGGTGCCCATCATCTTCATTACCGGCCATGGCGACGTGCCGATGGCCGTGCAGGCCATGAAGCTGGGCGCGGCCGACTTCCTCGAGAAGCCCTTCAACGAGACCATCCTGCGCGAGCTGGTGGCCAAGATGATGGAGATTGCGCGGGTTCGCCGCGACGATGCCGTGGCCCGCGCGCAGAACGAGGCGCTGGTGGCCAAACTCACGCAGCGCGAACGCCAGGTGCTCGAGCGCATCATGGCCGGCCGCCTGAACAAGCAGATCGCCGATGACCTCTCCATCTCGATCAAGACCGTGGAAGCGCACCGCGCCTCCATCATGACGAAGCTGGACGTGAACACGGTGGCCGAGCTGATGCGCGTGGTGCTGTCCAAGTAGCACACGGGCACCGCGCAGTCGGCTTCAGACCCGGCTTTACGGGGTCGCAAAGGCACTTCGGGTTCCAAAAAAGGCCGAAATTGAACGATTTCGGCCTTTTTGCCATTTCCTTATGTTCTCAAGATTGGCTCCAGACAAGCGGAAAGTGTCCGTTTTCAAGCCCTGCTTTTGCATGGCCGATTTTGAAACCCGATGATTTGGTGCCGTGGGTGACGCGGCACAAAAGCACCTTCCCCCGCGCCTAGAATCCGCACTTCGCCCGAGCAGGCGCCGGATCGGTGCCAGACCCGCCCCGTTGCAGGCCCACCCGGCCTGGCACCCCACTTTCAAGTCACCGCCTCCATGTCCACCGTACGCATCATTGACGGCAAGGCCGTTGCCCAGACCCTCCGTGGCCAGATCGCCCAGCGCGTCGCCAAACTGACTGCCGCCGGCCGCACGCCGGGCCTCACCGTGGTGCTGGTCGGCGACGACCCCGCCAGCCAGGTCTATGTGCGCAACAAGGTGAAGTCCTGCCAGGAAGTGGGCATGCGTTCGGACATGATCACTCTGCCCGCCACCAGCACCCAGGCAGAGGTCGAGGCCGTACTCAAGCGCCTGTCGGCCGACCCGGCCGTGGACGGCATCCTGCTGCAGCTGCCGCTGCCGAAGGGGCTGGACAGCCACAAGGCAATCGAGTGCATCGACCCTGCCAAGGACGTGGACGGCCTGACCATGGCCAGCGCCGGCGCGCTGTTCGACGGGATGCCCAGCTTCATTCCGTGCACGCCCTACGGCTGCATGAAGCTGCTGGAGTCCGTCGGCTGCGACCCCAAAGGCAAGCACGCGGTGGTGATCGGCCGCAGCATCCTGGTGGGCAAACCAGTGGGCATGCTGCTGCTGGCGGCCAATGCCACGGTGACCTTCTGCCATAGCGCCACGAGCAACCTCAAGGAGATCGTCCGCCAGGCGGACATCGTGATCGCCGCCGTGGGCCGCCCGAAGATGATCGGCGCAGACATGATCAAGCCAGGCGCCGTGGTGATCGACGTCGGCATCAACCGCACGGCCGAAGGCAAGCTGGTGGGTGACGTGGACTTCGACGCCCTGCTGCCGGTCGCTGGTGCCATCACCCCGGTGCCCGGCGGCGTCGGCCCGATGACCATCACCATGCTTCTGGAAAACACCCTTCACGCCGTCGAGCGCCGCGGCTGAAATCACCTCGTTCGCACATTCACCGCCTTCTGAACCATGAGCACCAACCCGCTGCTTGATTTCTCCGACCTGCCCCGCTTTGCCGAGATCCGGCCCGAGCACGTCACCCCGGCGCTGGATGCGCTGCTGCCCGCCGCCCAGGCGGCTGTGGATGCCGTGGCCACCGGAAGCGGCCGTACTTGGGCCGAGGTGGTGGAGCCCTTGAATGAGCCGCTCGAGCGCCTGTCGCGCGCCTGGGGGCTGGTGGGCCACCTGCAGGCTGTGGTGGACACGCCGGAACTGCGCGCCGCCTACAACGACAACCTGCCGCGCGTCACCGAGTTCTATACCAACCTGAACGCCGACCTGCGCCTGTTCGAGCGCTACAAGGTGATCGCCGCCGATGCCGGATACGCCGCGCTGAGCGCCGAGCGCAAGACCGTGGTGGAGCACGCCCTGCGCGACTTCCGCCTGGGGGGCGCCGAACTCGCGGGCGAGAAGCGCGAGCGCTTTGCGGCCATTGCCGCACGCTTGGCCGAGATCTCGCAGAAGTTCAGCGAGCATCTGCTGGACGCCACCAACGCCTGGAGCCTGCTGATCACCGACGCCACCGAGTTGCGTGGACTGCCGCAGGATGCGCTAGACGCAGCAGCCGAGGCCGCCAAGGAAGACGGCAAGACCGGCTACAAGCTCACGCTGCACATCCCCAGCTATCTCCCGGTGATGCAGTACTGCGAGAACCGCAGCCTGCGCGAGACCGTCTACCGCGCCTATGTCACCCGCGCCAGCGAACTGGCCGACCCCGCCCAGGACAACTCCGCGCTTATGGTGGAGATCCTCGCCCTGCGCGACGAGCAGGCCAAGCTGCTGGGCTACCCGCACCATGCCGCGCTCTCGCTCGTGCCCAAGATGGCGCAGAGCGCTGAGCAGGTGATCGAGTTCGTGCGCGACATGGCCCGCCGCGCCAAGCCCTATGCCGAAAAGGATATGGCCGAGATCCGCGACTTCGGCCGCGCCGCGCTCGGCATTGCAGACGTACAGGCCTGGGACGTGGCCTTCATCTCCGAGAAGCTGCGCCTGGCCCGCTACAGCTACAGCGACACCGAGGTGAAGCAGTACTTCACCGAGCCGCAGGTGATGGATGGTCTGTTCAAGGTGATCTCGACGTTGTTCGACGTGCAGATCGAGCAGGTGGACGGGCCGGTGTGGCACAGCGACGTGCGCCTGTACCGCTTTGCGCGCAAGGGCGAGCCACTCGCCCACGTGTATGTGGACAACTACGCCCGCAACGGCAAGCGCGGTGGGGCGTGGATGGACGTGTGCCGCGTGCGTCGCCAGCTTGCAGCCCAGCTGCAGACGCCAGTGGCGTATGTGAACTGCAACTTTGCCAGCCCCGTGGGCGGCAAGCCGGCCCTGCTCACACACGACGACGTGATCACCCTCTTCCACGAGTACGGCCACGCCCTGCACCACCTGCTCACGCAGGTGAATGAGCCCGGCGCCGACATGCGAGCCGTGGAATGGGACGCCATCGAGCTGCCGAGCCAGTTCATGGAGAACTTCTGCTGGGAGTGGGACGTCGTGCGCGGAATGACCCGCCACGTGGACAGCGGCGAGCCGCTGCCGCGCGAGCTCTTCGACAAGATGCTGGCCGCCAAGAATTTCCAGGCCGGCATGCAGTCCGTGCGTCAGATGGAGTTTGCGCTGTTCGACATGCGCCTGCACAGCGAGGCGCCGGCCGCCAGCGCCGCGGCTGTTCAACAGGTCATCGACGAAGTGCGCGCCGAGGTGGCCGTGGTCACGCCGCCCGCCTTCAACCGCTTTCAGCACAGCTTCTCGCACATCTTTGCTGGCGGCTATTCGGCCGGCTACTACAGCTACAAGTGGGCCGAGGTGATGAGCGCCGACGCGTTCAGCCTCTTTGAGGAAACCGGAACGCTCAACCCGGACACCGGCCGCAAGTTCCGCGATGAGGTGCTGGCCGTGGGTGCCACCCGCCCCGCCGCGGAAAGCTTCCGCGCCTTCCGCGGCCGCGATCCCCAGCCCGACGCCCTGCTGCGCCACTACGGCATGTTGGAAGCCGCATGAGCCGCCCCGGGCCACGCGCATGATCGTCAGCAGCTGGAACGTCAATTCGCTCAACGTGCGCCTGCCCCAGGTGCTGGACTGGCTGGCTGCCCAGCAGCAGGCGGCCGCGCCAGTCGATGTGCTCTGCCTGCAGGAGCTCAAGCTCACTGACGACAAGTTCCCGCGCGAGGCCTTCGAGCAGCTGGGCTGGCACATGGCCTACACCGGCCAGAAGACCTACAACGGCGTAGCCATCCTATCGCGCCAGCCGCTGACGGATGTGGTGCTGAACAACCCGCGCTACGAGGACGAGCAGCGCCGGCTGGTGGCCGCCACCATCGACGGCGTGCGCATCATCAACGGCTACTTCCCCAACGGCCAGGAAGTTGGCAGCGACAAATACGCCTACAAGCTCGCCTGGCTGGATGCGCTGATCGAGCTGGTGCGCGAGGACCTGAGCCGCTTCCCGAAGCTCGTGCTGTGCGGCGACTTCAACATCGCCCCCGCCGATGCCGACGTGCACGACCCCGCCCTCTGGGGTGAAGGCCTGCACGTGTCGCCACAGGAGCGCGCACGCTTCTTCCGCTTCATCGATGAGCTGGGCCTGAAGGACACCTTCCGCTTGTTCGAGCAGGCGCCCAAACTCTTCAGCTGGTGGGACTACCGCAACCTCGGCTTCCAGAAGAACCAGGGCCTGCGGATCGACCACATACTGGCCAGCCCCGCGTTGGCGACTAGCTGCAAGCGCAGCTGGATCGACCGGCAGCCGCGCAAGAACAAGCAGCCTTCCGATCACGCGCCGGTGCTGGCGGAGTTTGCCTAAGCAGTAGCGAGCAAGCGCGAAATCGCTGCAGCCGTCTCCTCCGGCCGCTCCAACGGAAACAGATGCGTCCCTTCTACCGGAACGATCCCCTCGGCCGGAATGAAGCGTCGTGAATGCACCAGCCCCACCGTCTTCGCCTCGGTACTGCGCGTGCCGTAGAGCAAGGCCAGCGGAATATCGGGGCGTTTAGCTTTCAGACGCTTGAGCACGCGGGGAACATGGTCTGGCAGGCCGTTGTAGATACGGGCTTCTTCCATGCGGTCGAAGGCCAGGCGCAGGCTGCCGTCGGTGGCTTGAGGTGTGGCTTCGGTGCCTGCGCGCACGTAGTGCCACAGCGCTTCGTCGCTGAAGTCCTTGAATACGGCCTTGCTGCGGTAATGCGCGAAGGCGTCGTCCAGCGAGGGGAAGTGGTTGCGCCGCGACTTGGCAAAGCGTGCCGGGCTGAACTTCCACACCAGCGGCGTGCGTTGCACGGCACCCAGCAACATCGCTTTCCACCCGCCGATGATCGGCGAATCCAGCAGGATCACGCCCACCGCAAGGTCCGGCGCCTGCTCGGCCACCATCAGGCTCAGATAGCCGCCAAGTGAGTGGCCGACGAGCAGATACGGCCCCCTGCCCTGCTGCTCCAGCCATTGGCGGTACTGGTCCACCAGATGCGGCCAGCGGTTCGTGACGGGAAAGCGGGGGTCGTGGCCGAACTTGGGAAAGGCAATCACTTCACGCTGAGCGCGCAGCAGGCCCAAGAGCGGCGCGTAGCTGGCGGCGGGGTAGCTGTTGGCGTGCGCGAAGGCGATGCAGGGGGAGGCTCTCATCGCCGCGAGCGTATCGCGGCAGACTGGGCGCTCATGCCGTGCGACACGCGCTGGAGCAGAGACAGGCCTCTACACCTGCTGCGCAAGCGTCTGGGCGGGCACCGGGTCGTTGTCCGGCGTGGGTGAGACCACGCGCAGCGGCGCGCCACGCTCGGTGGGTGCGTCGGCCGGGCGATCGACCCAGACCGGGTCCGGAATCTCCTCAAACACCTGGCGCAGGCGCTTGCCCCAGGTGGTGCGGATCATCTGGTAGTACTCATTGCGCTCATCCAGGCGTGCAAAACGTGTGACGGCCAGGCTGTCTGCCGCATAGACCATGAGGTCCAGCGGCAGGCCCACGCTGATATTGGAGCGCAGGGTGCTGTCCATGCTGATGAGGGCGCACTTGGCAGCCTCATCGAGCGGCGTGTCCATGGTGATGACGCGGTCGATGATGGGCTTGCCGTACTTGGACTCACCGATCTGGAAGTACGGCACGTCTTCCTGCGCCTCGACATAGTTGCCGGCGGAATAGACGTTGAACAGGCGCGGCTTCTCGCCCTTGATCTGGCCGCCCAGGATGAAGTTGGCGTTGAAGTCCACGCCAAAGCCCTTGAGCGCTTCCGCATCACGCTCATGAACACGGCGGATGGCGTCGCCCAGGAGCATGGCCGCCTCGTTCATGCGGTTGACGTTCCAGATGGTCTTGCCGTCCTCGCGCGTGGCTTCTGCGAAGGCCTCGCGTGCAGCCTGGGTAATGGCGAGGTTGCCTGCAGTCATGAGCACCAGCACCCGGTCACCCGGCGCCTCATAGACCGTCATCTTGCGGTAGGTGCTGATCTGGTCGACGCCAGCGTTGGTACGCGAGTCGGACAGGAACACAAGGCCTTCGTGCAGATGCAGTGCGACGCAATAGGTCATGGGCGGTGCGTGGTTTGTTCAGGGCAAGTCTAGAGCAGCAGCTGCAGGTCGCCGGCTCGGGAAATGCGGCGCAAAGGTGGCGCATTCCGCCGCCCGATAAGTCCGCGGCATCGGCGGGCACGCTTGGGCCAGCCGGACGCGCGGTCGGCCCGCCGCATGCGGCTACTGCTGTTCGGCCGCGCGAACCGCTGCGCTGCCGACAATGACCTTGGCGTCCATCTGCTCCTCGCCATGGCCCACGCGTACGCCGCGGATGGGCGAGGCGCTGGCGTAGTCCCGCCCCACTGCTAAGCGCACGTGCCGCTCGTCCTGCGCGCATTGGTGCGTCACGTCCAGGGGCCACCAGAAGAGCTGACCCTGGCTGTCTGGCAGTGCCACATCAACCCAGGCGTGGGTGGCAAGGTGGTGTTCGGAGTCCGTGTGGAAATAGCCGCTCACGTAGCGTGCCGGAACGCCCAGGGCACGGCAGAGCGCAAGCGCGATGTGCGCGTGGTCCTGACACACGCCACGACCCAGCGCAAAGGCCTCCTTGGCGGAGAAGGCCACGTCCGTGCTGCCCGTGAGATAGCTCACCTGAGCGCACACTGCGGCCGCAAGCTGGAGCGCGTCCTCACGCGACTTCAGCCCCCGCGGCAGCGCGCGTGCAGCAAAGTCGACCAGCGCGGTGTCAGCTTCGGTCAGAGGCGTGGTCTGGCGAAAGATCCACGGGTCTGCCGCGGACAGGTTGGGCAGCACGACGCCAGGTGCGTTCGCGGCCAGCGTCTGGACACGACCATGCGCAATCACGCGAATGTGCGCGTGCGCCCCGGACAGGCTGATCTGCTGGACGAGGTTGCCGTACGCATCCACGGACGGCGACTTGATGCCCGGCGCGCTCACGGTCCAGTCCATCACGGTCTGCGTGGGGCCGCTGGCCGGGAACAGGCGCACGAGCTGGATGCTGTAAGTCTGCATCTGCTCGTAGCGGTAGATAGTTTCGTGATGGATGTTCAGCTGCATAGTTTGGCCGAATAAGAACTATTTTAAGTCGTCTGAATGTGACTTTCCGCTTTTCTGGTGGACTTCTTGGCGATATCTACCGATAAGCAGATTATGGCCGAATTTGCCTCTTCTCAAGCTGCGATCGGCACCAGGAAATCACGCGAAATTCGGTTGCCGATGTCCGCCACCCGCTCCAGGAAGGTCGTGAGGTAGGTGTGCAGCCCCGTAGCCAGGATGTCGTCGATGCGGCTGTACTGCAGCTCTGCGCGCAGCAGGCCGGCACGGCGCTGGGTTTCGCGGCTGCGGTCGTTGGCCACCTGCTCGATGTTGGAGACCAGCTCGTTGAGCGAGGCGATCAGCGAGCGCGGCATGTCCGGGCGCAGCATCAGCAGCTCAGCCACGCGGGCCGGGGTGATCACATCGCGATAAACCTTGCGGTAGATCTCGAAGGCCGAGACGCTGCGCAGCACCGCCGCCCAGTGATAGAAGTCGCGCTGGACGTCATGCGGCTCGTTCAGGCGCACGGCCGTGCCGCGCTGGGCAATACCCGTCTGCGGCACCAGGGAGTGGTACTTCACGTCCAGAATGCGCGCTGTGGCGTCCGAGCGCTCAAGAAACGTGCCCAGGCGTGCGAAGTAGAAGGCCTCGTCCTTGAGCATGGTGCCGATGGTTACGCCGCGCGAGAGATGCGAGCGGTACTTCACCCATTCGAAGAACTCGCCGGGGTCGCGGTCCAGCGCGCCATCCTTGAGCAGCTTGCCCATCTCCAGCCAGGTGGTGTTGAGCGTCTCCCAGACCTCGGTGGTGATGGAGAAGCGCACCGCACGGGCGTTCTCGCGCGCCGCCTGAAGGCAGGACACGATCGACGAAGGGTTGGAGGTGTCCTTCACCATGAAGTCGAGCACATTCTGCGCCGTGACCTCGCCATAGCGCGCCTTGAACTGCGGTACCAGTTCGGAGATGACCAGCATGCCGTCCCAGCCCTGGTTGGGAACGCTGTCGGCCATGGTGGGCAGCAGGCTCATCTGGACGTTGACGTCCAGCATGCGGGCAATGTTCTCAGCCCGCTCGGTGTAGCGAGCCATCCAGAACAGGTGGTCTGCGGTTCTTGAAAGCATGAGTCTCGTCCTATGCGGCAGCGGGCTGCGAACCCGTCCGCTTCGCGTCCGGCATGTTTTGGTCTCTGCTCGCCGCTGGCGCGGCTTCACTTTGCGCGCCGCGCAAAGTGAGCATCGCCCCGCCGCAGGCGGCGTCAGCTCGCTCGGTGTAGCGAGCCATCCAGAACAGGTGGTCTGTGGTTCTTGAAAGCATGAGTCTCGTCCTATGCGGCAGCGGGCTGCGAACCCGTCCGCTTCGCGTCCGGCATGTTTTGGTCTCTGCTCGCCGCTGGCGCGGCTTCACTTTGCGCGCCGCGCAAAGTGAGCATCGCCCCGCCGCGTGCGGCGTCAGCTCGCTCCGTGTATCGCGCCATCCAAAACAAATGATCGGCTGTTCTTGAAAACATGTTGTCTCTCCTCAGCCTTCCAGCACCCAGGTGTCCTTGGTACCGCCGCCTTGCGATGAATTGACGACCAGGGAGCCTTCGCGCAGCGCCACACGCGTGAGGCCGCCGGGGACGATCTGGATGTCGCGGCCCGAGAGCACGAAGGGCCGCAGATCGATATGGCGCGGCGCGATGCCGGACTCCACATAGGTCGGGCAGGCGGACAGCGACAGCGTGGGCTGGGCGATGTAGCCGGCAGGATGCGCCAGCACCTTGGCGCGGAAGTCCTCGATCTCGGCCTTGGTGGCTGCCGGGCCGATCAGCATGCCGTAGCCGCCGGCGCCATGCACTTCCTTGACCACCAAGTCCTTCAGATTTGCCAGCACATGCGAGAGCTCTGCCGGCTTTCTGCACTGCCAGGTGGGCACGTTGTTGATCACGGGCTCCTCCTGCAGGTAGAAGCGGATCATGTCCGGCACGAAGGGATAGACGGACTTGTCGTCCGCCACGCCGGTGCCGATAGCGTTGGCCAGGGTCACGTTGCCGGCGCGGTAGACGTTCAGCAGACCCGGCACACCCAGCTGGCTGTCCGTCCGGAACACCAGCGGGTCAAGGAAGTCGTCATCGATCCGGCGGTAGATCACATCCACGCGCTGCGGGCCACGCGTGGTGCGCATGTAGAGGTATTCGCCATCCACGAAGAGATCGCGCCCTTCCACGAGTTCGATGCCCATCTGCTGGGCGAGAAAGGCATGCTCGAAGTAGGCGCTGTTGTACATGCCGGGCGTGAGCAGCACGACGGTGGGGTCATCAATGCCGCGCGGCGAGACAGTGCGCAGGTTCTCGAGCAGCACGTCCGGGTAGTGGGCCACCGGCGCCACGCGGTGCCGGCTGAAGAGGTCCGGGAACAGGCGCATCATCATCTTGCGGTTCTCAAGCATGTAGCTCACACCGCTGGGCACGCGCAGGTTGTCCTCCAGCACGTAGTACTCGCCTGCCCCAGCCCGAACCACGTCGATACCGGCGATGTGGCTGTAGATGTTGCTGGGCACATCCACGCCCTGCATCTCCGGGCGGTACTGGGCGTTCATGAAGACCTGCTCCGGCGGGATGATGCCCGCGGCCACGATGCGCTGTTCGTGGTAGATGTCGGTCAGGAACATGTTCAGCGCACGCACGCGCTGCTTCAGACCGCGCTCGAGCATGGCCCACTCTGCCTGCGGGATGATGCGCGGGATGACGTCGAAGGGGATCAGGCGCTCGGTGCCGGCATCGTCGCCATAGACGGCGAAGGTGATGCCGACGCGGCGAAAGATCAGGTCCGCCTCGGCACGCTTGCGCTCCATGCTGTTGCCCGTCTGCTCGGAGAGCCAGCGGGCAAAGCGTGCGTAGTGGTCACGCACGTCACTGCTCTTGAGGCTGGTGGCGCTCGGCACACCTGCAGCCGGCGGCTGCGCCCACATTTCGTCATACACCTGCATCTGCACTCCCAATGTCTCGCCACCGCACGCAGCGAGAATCGTGCCAAGTTTCTCAGCGCGCAGGCGCTGGCTCAAGTTTTTCGCCTGAAGCCGGGCCAGACGGCAGCCCGGCGGCGTCGATGACCGTACGCCAGTACGGCACTTGGGCCTGCCGATATGCAGTGAACCGCATGCCGCCTGCTTGATCCACCTCAAGCTCAACGGCTCCTCGGTCCGCGGTGGACATCAGCTTCACCCCAGCCGCCGAGTAGCGCGCGACCACATCCGGATGCGGGTGGCCGAAGCGATTGCGCCAACCAGCCTGAACCACAGCGACCTCAGGGCTTGCAGCAGCAATGAACGGGGCGGTGGATGACGTCTTGCTGCCGTGGTGCGGCACGAGCAGCACATCGCTCTTGAGCAAACCGGCACCCCAGGCCAGCAGTCGTGCTTCCTGCGGCGCCTCAATATCACCAGTGAGCAGCACGGTGCGCCGACCGTCCGCGATGCGCAGGGTGCAAGACAAGGCATTGGTCTTCACAAGCGGGCCACTGAGCCACTCCGCCGGCGGGTGCAGGAAGTCGAGGTGCAAACCGGCAGCGCGCCAACCCTGTCCCTGAGCGCAGGGCATCACCCTCACCCCGAGCTGCCTTGCGAGTTGCGGCAGGGCATGGTCGGGCGATAGGCTCGAGGCCATCCATGCCACGGGCACAGCCTGCAGCACGGAAGCCGCACCACCCGAGTGGTCGCTGTCTGCATGGGAGATGATCAGACCGTCCAGCCGGCGCACGCCCCAGGCCTTGAGCAGCGGCACCACGATCCGCTGGCCGGCGTTGCTTTGCTCCGAGTACAGCGCGCCGCTGTCGTAGAGCCATGCGTGTTCGCCACGCTGGATCAGCACGGCCATGCCCTGCCCGACGTCGATGAAGGTCGTCCGCCACACGCCCAATGCTGGTGGATACCCCGGGTTCAGCAACAGCGGCAGCATCAGAGGCGCTGCGATCAGGCGCCGCCACCCGGGCAGAACGACGAGCCCCACACCACCGAGCAGCGCCAGCACGAGCATCCACGGACTGGGTGCCGGCAGACTCATGGTGGCCCAGCTCTGGCTGCCTGCCCAGGCAAGCATGCTGTTCAGCGGCGCCATCAACGCCGCAGCAGCCGCCAGGACCAGCTGCCCAAGCGGCGCAAAGATCAGCACCAGCAGCGAACCGGCAAGGGCCAGCGGTGTGATCACCAGGCTCACCCAGGGGATAGCCACCGCATTGGCCAAGGGGCTGACCAGAGACACCGTGGAGAAGAACAGCACCGCCAGTGGCAGCGTCCCCAGAGTCACCGCCCACTGCGCACCGGCAGCCTGACGCAAGCGCCCGAGCCAGCCCGGCTGCACCAGCGGATCGCCCACAGCATCCTGCTCCGGCACCCTGTGGCCAGCGAGCATAAGGAATGCGACTGCACCAAACGAGAACCACGCGCCGGGCGAGAGCACCGCGAATGGATCAATGAGCAGCACCAAGACGGCCGCGCTCGCCAGCACGTGCGCCGCGCCAGATTGGCGCGCCATCAACCGTGCTGCGACAACTGCCATGAGCATCCAGACCGTGCGCTGCGCGGGCACCGACCAGCCCGCCAGCAGCGCGTAGGCCAGCGCACCAAGAGCCGACACCAGCCAGAACACCTCAGGCGCAGGCAGCAGGTGCACCAGGCGCCGACTCCGGCGCCAAGCCCAGGCCGCCAGCCCTCCAAGCAGACTGGCCACCATCGTGATGTGCAGACCGGAAATCGAGAGGAGATGCCCCACTCCCGTGGCGTTGTAGTGACTCCATGCACTAGGTGGCACGGATTGCTGATCCCCCAACGCCAGCGCCACCACCACGCCACGCTCGAGCGAAGGCTCCAGTGTCTGCTCGATCGCTGCACGCATGCGCCCGCGCAGACGCTCGATGGCCACACGACTCGCGCCAGACGTGTCTTCCTGCAGCAAGGCAAACCCCTCACGGGGCCGAACGGTTCCGGTGGCAGCCAGGCCCTGCTCCAGCAGCCAAAGTTCCGTATCGAACCCGTACGGATTCACACTGCCGTAGCGGCGCTTGAGCTGCACGGTGAACTGCCAACGCTGCCCGGCACGAAGGATGGGAATGCTTGGCGCAGCGGATGCCTCATCGGCATACCAGCCCAGCAGCAACGAATGGCCTTGCACGGAGCAGCCAGCGCAGTCCTGCACCTCGAACACAAAGCGCAGGCCACGCTCGACCCGGTCGGGCAGGCTGGCGATGCGTCCCTGAACGGCAATCGATCGCCCTTCGTCAGCCGTCTGCAGACTAGCCGCCAGCGCCCGCCCGCCGTGCAAACTCGCCCAGCTAAAGCCGGCGCCGACAAAAGCGGCGCAGATCGCGGCACAACACAACGCTCTGCGCCACGGGTGTGCTGAAGGCGCCAGCAAGCCAGCCGCCAGCGCGCCGCCCAACATCGACACGATCACTCCCAGCCACAGCCAGTCATTCGGCGGAAGAGCGGTCTGCTGCTGCGCAAACCAGCTCCCGGCAACGAAGACGGCTGCGCCCAGCGGCCAGGCATAAGCGGACAGGCCGCCCATGAGTGACGGGGCGTTGATCGCCTCGCCGTCATGAGCGTCCGTCTGCACACCCGCAACAGGCGCTCTGCCGGACTCCAACGCCATCAGCGTGCCGCCGCAGCCTGCCAGCGTGGCAGCGCAGCGAGGGTGTTGCTTGCGCAAGCCTGCGCAAGAACATCTGGCTCGATACCCCGAAGCGCTGCCAACGCCGCGCAGATGCGCGGCAACTCGCCAGGGGTATTTCGACCGCGGTGGCCTTGGCCGTCATCGAGCCACTGCGGCGGGATGTCGGGGCTATCCGTTTCAAGCACCATGGAATCCAGCGGCACCCATGCAGCAAGCCGCCTAATTCTCTGCGAGCCCGGATAGGTCGCCGCGCCCCCAAAGCCAAGGCGGAGTCCGCGTGCGAGAAAGTGCTGCGTCTGATCCTCGCTGCCGTTGAACGCATGCGCGATGCCGCCGGGCACCGGATGCTGCCGCAGTCCCTTGAGCAGAGCGTCCTGCGAACGCCGTACGTGCAGGATCACGGGCAGGTCGTACCGGCGCGCGAGCTTGAGCTGCGCGGTGTAGATGACGGTCTGCTTTTCGACGTCCAGTCCGGGGACGAAAAAGTCGAGGCCGATCTCTCCGATCGCGACGAAGCACGGGTCGTCAAGAGCCGCGAGCACGGCCGACTCAAGCGCGGCAAGTCCCTCGTCAACGTCAAGCGGCATCACGTACAGCGGATGAATACCGAGCGCGTAGCGCGCGCCCGGTGTGGCGTGCGCGAGCTCGCGCACCACAGAAAAGTTGAACGGCGCCACGGCCGGGATCAGCATCCCGTGAACGCCTACCGCCTGAGCACTTGCAACCACCGCTTGCCGGTCCGAATCGAACTCCGGCGCGTCGAGATGACAGTGCGAGTCGATCAGCATGCGCAGGCCTGATCAGCCGGAAGTCACGACACCCGCGTTCATGCGCACCACGCGATCCGTCTGCGCAGCCAGCTCCATATCGTGGGTGGCGATCAGGAAGCTGGTGCCTTGATCACGTGCCAATTGCCGCAGCAGGGCGAATACCGCGCGGGCATTTTCACGATCCAGATTGCCTGTCGGCTCATCGGCCAGCACGCATGCCGGCTGCGTAACCAGGGCTCGCGCCACGGCGACGCGTTGCCGTTCGCCGCCGGACAGCTCGCCGGGCGAGTGGCCGAGGCGGTGTGCAAGACCGACGGCGTCCAGTACCTGAGCGGCCCGGGCCTGCGCCTGACCGACGGGTACACGCCGGATGAACAAGGGCATGGCCACGTTCTCCTGCGCGGTGAACTCCGCGAGCAAATGATGGAACTGATAGACAAACCCGAGCTGCTGGTTTCGATGCGCGCTGCGCTCGCTCTCGCTCATCTGGGTCCATGCCCTGCCCGCTGCCTGCACGGTCCCAGTGGTGGGTTGATCGAGACCGCCCAGAATATGCAGCAGGGTGCTCTTTCCGGAACCGCTGGCTCCGACGAGCGCAACGCACTCTCCGCGCCGCAGTTCGAGATCCACACCGCGCAGCACATCGACGCGGGCGTCCGCATCGACAAAGCTGCGCGTGATGCCCTGCACGCGCAACACGACGTCACTCATAGCGCAGCGCCTCCGCGGGGTTGACGCGGGCGGCGCGCCAGCTCGGATACAGCGTGGCCAGCCAGGCCAGACCGAATGCCACCAGCGCGATCAGCGCGATCTCTCCGGCTTGCGGATCCGAGGGCAACCGGCTGATCAGGTAGATGCCCTTGGGCAGCACCTGAAAGCCGAATGCGCCCTCGATCGCGGCCATGACGCGATCCACGTTGTATGCGAGCAGGGTTCCGACCAGCACACCACTGGCCACGCCGATGAAACCGACGATGACGCCCTGGATCATGAAGATGCGCTGGATCGCTGCGGGCGTGGCGCCCAGCGTGCGCAGGATGGCAATGTCACCCTGCTTCTCGGTGACCGTCATCACCAGCATGGAGACCAGATTGAACGCCGCCACGGCAACGATGAGCGTCAGGATGATGAACATCATGCGCTTCTCGATCTGGGTCGCGGCAAACCACACTGCATTCATTTTTGACCAGTCGCGCACGGCCAGCGCGGGCGGCAGGCTCTGCGCGATCTCGGTGGCCACGCGAGGGGCCTGCTGCATGTCGTTGATTCGCACGCGCAGGCCGCTTGCACCATCCACGCGCATAAGTCGCGCGGCATCTTCGATGTGCGTGAACACCATGCCGCTGTCGAATTCGAAGTGACCGGACTCGAACAGGCCGGTCACGGTGAACACACGGGGGCGCGGTACGACGCCCGCCGGCGTCACGGTGCCTTCCGGAGCAAGCAGCGTGATGCGGTCACCCACGCGTACGTCCAGCTGATATGCGAGCTCGCGGCCGATCAGCAGACTGAATTCACCGGGCTTGAGTGTCTGCAGCGCTTCGTTGGCGGTATGGCGCGCCAGATCCGACACGGTCGGCTCAAGCTGCGGATCAATGCCGCGCAGGATCGCACCACGCAAGGCTTCACCGCGCACCACCATGACCTGGCCACTCACGAATGGCGCCACACCCTGCACCTGCGGGTGCTTGCGCACCAGCTCACCCGCCCCCTTCCAGTCTGGCAGGGAGCCGTCCATTGCATTCACCTCGATGTGCGAGATGACCGACAGCATGCGGTCGCGCACTTCCTTCTGGAAGCCGCTCATGACCGATAGGACAAGGATCAGCGCCATCACCCCCAGGGCAATGCCGATCGTGGACAGCGCCGAGATGAAGGAAATGAAGCGGTTGCGCCTGGGACCGCGGCGCCCGGTACGCGTGTAGCGCAGGCCCACAGCCAACTCGAAGGGGAGCTTGAAACTCATGGTGGGCAGTATGCCATCGGCCGTTGCAGCGCTTCGGGCCCTGCCCGCAAAGAAAAAGGGGGCTGCCTCAATGGCAGCCCCCGCTCACGCAGTCAAGCGCTGGGTGACTTACCAGCCCAGCCTCAGCGTGTAGCGACCGCTGGTCGTGCCCGTTGCACCGCTGTAGTACACGACGCGGACGAACACGGTGGTCGCCGTTGTGCCACTGTTGCGCACCGACGCGGTGTCGACCTGACCCGTACCCAGCTCGCTGCGGGCGATCACGGTGCCTGCGCTGTTCTGGATCTGGATGTCGTAATCCGCATTGGACGGCGGCGTCAGCGTGGCAGTGAGCGTTGCACCGGCTGGCAGAGACACGCTGTAGAAGTCCGTGTCCGTGCGGCTGCTGATGCTGCCGTTCACCGTGGTGTTGGCCGTGGTGATGGCCTGCGCTGTGCCGCGGGTGTTGTTGCTCGCCGTGGTCTCGTTGATGGTCGGACCGGTACCGCCACCGCCGCCACCACCGCCACCGTTGCCCATGGCTGCGTCGACCGCAGCATTGGCATCAATGATGCCGCTGCCGCACTGCGAACATGTGGCCGGGAAGGGCCGCGCGGTGTTCTGCAGTATGGTCTTGACCTGATCCGGGGTCAGGCTGGCGTTCTTGGAGAGCATCAGCGCCACCACACCAGCCACGTGCGGTGTGGCCATTGAGGTGCCCTGATAGAACTCGTAGTTGTCAGCCCCCGGGCCCTGCGCGCCGGCATTCAGCGTGGACAGCACACCATTCGCCGTACCGGTGCTCATGTTGCCGCCCGGCGCGGCAACAGCCACCGCTGCACCGAAGTTTGAGTAGTTGGCTTTGCCGCCGTTGCGTCCGACTGCAGCCACCGTGATCACACCCTGGCAATTGGCCGGAGACGCGTTGGAGGCGTTGACGTTCGAGTTCCCGGCGGCAACCACCACAACGGCATTGCGCGAGCGCGCCGAGTTGATGGCGTTTTGCGAAGTCGTATCGCATGCGCCGCCGCCACCGAGCGACAGATTCAGCACCCGCGCCGGATTGGGGTTGGCGGGCAAGCCGGCCACTGCGCCGCCGGAGGCCCAGATGATGCCGTCGGCGATGTCGGAGGTGTAGCCGCCGCAGCGACCCAGGGCACGGATCGGCACGACCTTCGAGTTGAACGCAACGCCTGCTACGCCCACCCCGTTGTTGGTGACTGCAGCGATCGTGCCGGCCACGTGAGTGCCATGCCAGCTGGAATCAGACGATGGTGGTGCAGGGGCGGGACCGCAGGCTGAGTTCGTGTACCAGTCACCCGGATCAGTCGCGTCTGCATCCCGACCGTTGCCATCCACCGAGACTGCAGTGTCGTTGATCATGTCGTAGCCGCCGACAATATTCGCGGCCAGGTCTGGGTGCGCTCGGTAGCCGGTATCGATGACCGCCACATTGATGCCGACACCGGTCGCCTTGTCCCAGGCGGCCGGCAGGTTGATGCCTGCAGTTGCCTCAAAGTAGTGCCACTGCTCCCCGTAGCGCGTGTCGTTCGGCGTGAACATGACCTGCATGATCCGGTCCGGCTCCGCGTACTCGACGTTCGGGTCAGCCTTGATGCGAGCCAGCACCCGGTCCAACTCGGGCTTGGTTGCGAAGCGTTCAAGCTTCATGACATGAGCCTGCAGCGCGTTGCGGCGCAGATGGCTGATGCGCAGGCCGACTTCATTGGCCGCATCTGACATCACCCGTGCCTGCGCGGCACTGGGGCCGGCAAGCCGAGCATTGGCCGCGGTGACCGGTGCAATTGCACCGTCGCGGTATTTCACGATGATCCGGTCAGTCACCGGCTGTGCCGCGCTTCGGTCTGCACCTTGCGGCTTGCCGCCTGCCTGCGCGCCCGCCACAGCGCCAAGCGCCAGAGCAACGGCCAAAGAAAGACTACGCAAAACTGGACGGCTGGAACGTCTTTGCTGCATATCACTCCCCTCAGGTCTCGATGGTTGTGCAGTCAGGTCGGCACCCCGGGATCGGGGTGTCCGCTTGATCCCCCTGGGCTCGGGTCGAGCCCGGACTGCGGCGCCGATACTAGGCACTTCCCTTTAGGGCAGGAAATGATCGGTTGCTCACTTAACATCACGGATTCGAACGATTGACAAAGACGACCTGTCCGGGCGGGTCATCGGTCGCCAGAACCTAGAATCGCGCCCCATGCCCGAGCAGCACGAACTCGTAATCCTTCTCGATGGCTGGCGCGGCTGGATGCCGCCTGAGCAACTGACGCCCCTGCTGGCTGGGGACTGGGAACCGTCTCCTTGCGAGAGCACCCCGGGGGTTGACCCCGGTTACAGCGTGATCGCAGGCCTCATGCACCTGCCGGATGAGCGCGCTGTGGCCCACCGAATCAGCGGTGCTTATGAGGCCACCCCCTGCCAATGGATGGCTGGCCGCGATCACGTGCTGTTGCAAGCCTCAAGCCCGCCAACCCAGGCCGAAGCATCCGCCTTGGCGAGCGCGGCTTCTGATGCGCTGGATGGCGTCGCCATACGCGTTGAGCCGGACGGGATCTGGTGTGTAGACGCGGGCTTCGACCTGCACGCGCCCGGCCCCCTGGGTGCGCTGGGCAGAAACGTGGGCGGTGTCCTACCCATGAGCAGCACACCGGTGGCCGCCAAGCAGTTCTTCAATCTGCTCCAGATGGTCTGGCACGAGCATCCGGTCAACGAAGCGCGCGCCAGAGCAGGAGTCGCGCCGATCAATGCCCTTTGGCTGAGCGGGCGACCACACGGAGCGATCGTCGATCCAGGCAGCACGTCGGCCACATTGATTCAGTCCAGCGGCCGCCGCGCACGCCGTCTTGCAAGCTCGCTTCAGACCACCGCCACAAGTGCCTCCGGCCACACCGTGCTGTGGCTGGAGTCCGTGCGCGATGCCCTGCTCAGCGGCGAGACCTCCCTCAGCGCAGCCGTGCGTGAAGATCTCGCTTCACTGGCACAGGCACTTGCCAGTCCGCTGGCTGCGGGGCAGGTCTCCCTCATCATCACCGGGCCTGATGGCGCGCGGCGGCTGCGCCGTCGGGCCGCGCCATCAGGCCTCAAGCGTCTCGCAAAGCTGTTGGGTCAGCGCACAGCCCCGGCCAAGCTGGCAGCACACCTGTTCGAATGAGCCGCATCCAACTCAGTGTCCGGCCCATACCGGAACGCGCCCGCCTCATGCTCGAACAGCAGGGCCTGCATCCGCTGTTGGCGCGCCTCTACGCGGCCCGCGGCCTTACCGACGCTGCTGAGGCCAGTGCCCTGCTCAAGCACCTGCTGGCTCCCGCGCAGCTTGACCACGCCGAGGATGCCGCGCACCTTCTGGCAGATGCCATCGAGCGCGGAGAAAAGCTTTGCGTGGTGGCTGACTATGACTGCGACGGCGCGACTGCGTGTGCTGTGGCCGTACGCGGCTTGCGCATGTTGGGCGGGATTGTCGATTTCATCGTGCCCAACCGCTTCGAGACCGGCTACGGCTTGTCGCCCGACGTCGTGAAGCTGGTGGAACAGCATCCGCGGCTAGGCAAACCCGACTGGATCATCACGGTGGACAACGGGATCGCCAGCGTGGATGGCGTCGACGCCGCCAATGCTCGCGGCATCCGCGTGCTGGTCACGGACCACCATCTACCCGGCCCTGCCCTGCCTGCGGCCGCCTGCATCGTGAACCCCAACCAGCCCGGCTGCGGCTTTCCGAGCAAGCATCTCGCCGGTGTCGGCGTCATGTTCTATGTGCTCCTGGCCGCTCGGGCTGAGTTGCGCAGCCGTGGTCGCTTCAATGAATCGACGCAGCCCCGGCTGGACAAGCTGCTGGACCTGGTGGCGCTGGGCACGGTGGCGGATGTGGTGCGCCTGGACGCCAACAACCGCCGCCTCGTGGCGCAGGGGCTGGCCCGCATGCGCAGCGGCCAGATGCAAGCGGGCGTGGCTGCGCTGTTCAAGGTGGCGGGTCGCAGTGCCGCCACGGCAAACACCTTCGATCTCGGCTTTGCGCTCGGGCCGCGCATCAACGCCGCGGGTCGGCTGGCGGACATGAGCCTGGGGATCGCCTGTCTGCTCGCCGATGATGATGCGGCGGCATTCGGGCTGGCCCAGCAGCTGGACTCAATCAATCGCGAGCGCCGCGACATCGAAGCCGAGATGCAGGACGTGGCGCGTCTGTTCATCGAACAGGATGGCCTGGCCGATCGCGCTGGCATCGTGCTGTATGACGCTGCATGGCACCAGGGCGTGGTCGGCATCGTCGCCGGCCGCATCAAGGAGCGCTTTTGGCGGCCGACGATTGCCTTTGCCCCTGCATCCGATGCGCCTGCTCAGGGTGCCATGGAGTTGCGCGGCTCCGGTCGGTCCATCCCCGGCCTGCATCTGCGCGACGCGCTGGATCTCGTCTCCAAGCGCCTGCCCGGCGTGATCCGAAAGTTTGGCGGCCACGCGATGGCGGCGGGCCTGACCATTCTGGACGAGCATGTGGAGGTATTCGGTGAGGCCTTCGAAGCCGTGTGCCGAGAGTGGCTGGACGAAGCCGCGCTCACACGCCGACTGGAGACCGACGGGCCGCTGCCTCTGCCGCTGATGCAGCCGGAAACGGCTGATCTGATTGACGCCCAGGTCTGGGGTCAGGGCTTTGCCGCGCCGGTGTTCTGCGACACCTTTGAGGTGCTCAACCAGCGACTGCTCAAGGAACGGCATCTGAAGCTGGCGCTGCGCAAGGGCAATGCCGGGTTTGACGCGATCTGGTTCAACCACGCCGACACCCTCCCCGCGCGCGCGACGATTGCCTTTCGCCTGGTGCACGACCGCTACATGGGCGCCAGCCGCCTGCAGCTGCAGATCGAGCACGCCGAACCGGCTTGACAGCCTCGCTTCGGCCCGAGCGCTGCGGCGCAGCAAGCGGCGCCGGCGCAGGTAAACTTCAGGGTTTCCTCTCCCAGACAGAAGAACATCGTGGAAGCCGAACGCATCAATGCCCTGTCGAACCGGATCGCGGACCTCGCTGCGCGAACCGCTGATCTACGGAGGTATCTTTGACTTCGACCACAAGCAAAGCCGCCTGACCGAAGTCAATTCCGTTCTCGAAGACCCAAACATCTGGAACGACCCCAAGCGTGCCCAGGAACTGGGCAAGGAAAAGCGCTCGCTTGAAGGGGTGGTCTTCCCTGTCGCCGCGCTGGAAACCCAGCTGCGAGACGCGCGCGACCTGTTCGACCTATCCGCCGAAGAGAACGACGATCCCACGCTCGAAGCCATCGAGCAGGACGTGGCCAAGTCCGCCGCCATCGTCGAAGACCTCGAATTCCGTCGGATGTTCAGCAACCCGATGGACCCGAGCAACTGCTTCATCGACATCCAGGCCGGCGCTGGCGGCACCGAGGCCTGCGACTGGGCCAGCATGTTGCTGCGCCAGTACCTGAAGTACTGCGAGCGCAAGGGCTTCAAGGCCGAGGTGCTCGAGGAAACTCCGGGCGATGTTGCCGGTATCCGCTCCGCCTCCATCAAGGTGGAGGGCGAATACGCCTTCGGCTTTCTGCGCTCGGAGACCGGCGTGCATCGCCTCGTGCGCAAGAGCCCTTTCGACTCATCGGGTGGCCGGCACACGAGCTTCGCGTCGCTGTTCGTCTATCCGGAGGTGGATGACTCGATCGAGATCGAGATCAACCCGGCCGATGTGCGTACCGACACCTTCCGCGCCAGCGGTGCGGGCGGCCAGCACATCAACAAAACGGACTCCGCCGTCCGACTCACCCACATCCCCACCGGTATCGTCGTGCAGTGCCAGAACGATCGCTCGCAGCACCGCAACCGCGACGAAGCCTGGCAGATGCTCAAGAGCCGGCTCTATGAGCACGAGATGCGCAAGAAGCTGGCCGAGCAGCAAAAGCTCGAGGACAGCAAGACCGACGTGGGCTGGGGGCACCAGATCCGCAGCTACGTGCTGGACCAGAGCCGCATCAAGGATCTGCGGACCAACGTGGAAATCTCCAACACGCAGAAGGTGCTGGATGGCGACCTCGACGCCTTCATCAGTGCCAGTCTGAAGGAAGGCATCTGATGAACGCCGTTCTCCGCGCTGCCGCGCTGACCGCCCTGCTCTGGCTGATTGCGGCGACTACGCCTTCTGCCCAGGCCCAGGCACTGGAAGACCCTTTCGTCGGCCGCAGCTTTGCCGAGCTGCTTGCGCGCGATGACTTCGGCAGCGCCTACCGCGCGGCCGTGCAGCGCACGCCGGTGGGCCGCGCAGCATGGCCCATGAAGGACGCCGGCTTGCCGCCCAGCAGCGTCGTCACGCTGAGCAACAGCAGCCAGTTCGTGCGCACGGCCACCTGCGGCCGCCCGCGTTGCGACGCCAATAGCGCACAGGTTTTCTACAGCCGTGCAGATGGCCGCATCTTCGTGTACCTCACCGTCGGTGGCCGCGGCGGCTGGACCGGCGCGCCGGATACCTTCGTGCGCCAGGAACTGCTCAAACACCTTCAGCAGCCGCGCTAGGCGCACTTCCCGCGCCCGACGCATCCTCTTGCCCCGGGACCGGCCCGAGAGCCATCGACTTCGGGCCCATTGATCGCTCGACCCCTACGACTGCCGTCCATGAACACCGAAGCACAAAGAAACGAATCCACCAGCACGCCCGCCGCCGATGAAAACCAGCTGATGGCCGAACGCCGTGCCAAGCTGGCCACCTTGCGCAGCCAGGGCGTGGCCTTCCCGAACGACTTCGTGCCCGCTGACCGCGCAGCCGACCTGCAGGCCAGGTACAAGGACGTCACCCGCGAGCAGATGGAAGCCGGCACACCGGTGGAAGTCAGCGTCTCGGGCCGCATGATGCTCAAGCGCGTCATGGGCAAGGCCAGCTTTGCCACCATCAAGGATGGCACGGGCACCATCCAGTACTTCGTGAACATCGCCGGCGTGGGTGACGCGGCCTATGAGGCCTTCAAGCACTTCGATCTGGGCGACATCGTGGCCGCGCGCGGCACGCTGATGCGCACCAAGACCGGTGAGCTCTCGATCAACTGCACTCAGGTGCGCCTGCTGTCCAAGAGCCTGCGCCCCCTGCCGGACAAGTTCCACGGTCTGTCCGACACCGAGGCCCGGTACCGCCAGCGCTATGTGGACCTGATCGTCAACGACGAGACGCGTACGACCTTCATCGCGCGCAGCAAGATCATGAACGCCATCCGCAGCTTCATGACGGCCAACGGCTTCCTGGAAGTCGAGACGCCGATGATGCAGCCCATCCCCGGCGGCGCGGCTGCCAAGCCCTTCATCACGCACCACAACGCGCTCGATCAGGCCATGTACCTGCGCATCGCGCCCGAGCTGTATCTGAAGCGCCTGATCGTCGGCGGCTTTGAGCGTGTCTTCGAGGTGAACCGCAACTTTCGCAACGAAGGCGTGAGTCCGCGGCACAACCCCGAGTTCACGATGATGGAGTTTTACGCGGCCTACACCGACTACCACTGGCTGATGGACTACACCGAGAACGTGATCCGCGAGGCGGCACTCGCTGCGCGCGGCACCACGCTGCTCAGCTACCAGGGCAAGGACGTCGATCTGGGCAAGCGCTTCGACCGCCTGACCATCGTCGAGGCGATCCAGAAGTACGGCCCTGAAGGCGGCCACGTCTACACGACCGAGCAACTGGCCGACGCCGCCTTCCTGCGCGCCGAACTGAAGAAGCTCGGCGCCCACGTGGACGGCCCGCAGCTCAAGAACGCCGCGGTCGGTGCGCTGCAGCTCGCGCTGTTTGAAGAAGTGGCCGAGAGCCGCCTGTGGAACCCGACTTACATCATCGACTACCCCGTGGAAGTCTCGCCCCTGGCCCGCGCGTCGGACACCCGCGAAGGCATCACCGAGCGCTTCGAGCTCTTTATCGTCGGCCGCGAGCACGCCAACGGCTTTTCCGAGCTGAATGACCCGGAAGATCAGGCCGCACGCTTCCACCAGCAGGTTGCTGCCAAGGATGCCGGTGACGACGAAGCCATGTTCTTCGACCACGACTACGTCCGCGCGCTGGAATACGGCATGCCACCCACAGGCGGCTGCGGCATCGGCATTGATCGCCTCGTGATGCTCCTGACCGATCAGCCCAGCATCCGTGACGTGATTCTGTTCCCGGCGCTCAAGAAGGAAGACTGAGCGCGCCCTCAGGCTCACACCAACAGCAATGGATCAAAATCGGCCTCGCTTTGAAGACCCTGCAAGCGTGCTGAGACCCGCACCAAAAAAGCGGAAACTGGATGTCGACCCGATTTGTTTAGTGCATTTTCGGCCATAGAATGACATAGCGATCGGGGCACACACCCCGGGAAAGGTACAGACCGTGGACCCGATCGTGCTGTTCTTCCTGCTGGGCATGTTTGCCCAGTTCGCCAAGAGTGATCTCAAGCTCCCCGAGGCGCTGACGGATTCGATCTCGATCTACCTGCTGCTGGCGATCGGCCTGAAGGGCGGCGTGACGCTGCACAGCGCGCAGGTACCGGGCCTCGCAGCCAAGGTGATTGCCGTCATCGTGCTGGGTGCGAGCATCGCGCTGATCGCTTACGCCGTGCTGCGCACGCTTCGCTTCGAGAAACTGGACGCCGCCAGCCTGTGCGCCCACTACGGCTCGGTCAGCGTCGTGACCTACGCCGTCTGCATCGACTACCTTGCGGCACGCCAGATTGCCGTGGAGGCCTATACGCCGATGTTCGTGGCGCTCATGGAAGCGCCAGGCATCATCGTCGGTGTGCTGCTGGCGCGGCTGGCCGACCGCGGCCCCGGCCCGCACCCCACCGCAGACCAGAGCTGGGGGCAGGTGATGCACGAGGTCTTCCTGAACAAGGGCGTGCTGCTGCTGCTCGGCGGCCTGACGATCGGCGCCATCGCCGGCCCGGACCGACTCAAGCCCTTCTTCCTGCTCTACAACGACCTCTTCAAGGGCATTCTCGGCCTGTTCCTGATCGCACTGGGCATGCAGGCTGCCGCGCGCCTGAAGGACGTGCTGCCCTACGGCGCGCGGCTCATCGGCTTTGGCATCGTGGCGCCGGTGATGTTCGGCGCCATCGGCGTGTTCACCGGCTCGCTGCTGGGCTTGTCCATCGGCGGCATGACGGTGCTGGGGACGCTGGCTGCCAGCGCCAGCTACATCGCCGCCCCTACCGCCATGCAGGTCGCGGTGCCTCAGGCCAACCCGGCGCTGGGCATTGGCGCCGCGCTGGGGCTGACCTTCCCCTTCAACATCGTGGTGGGCGTACCGCTGTATCACCAGATGGCCAAGCTGCTGGCCGGCTGAACGCTCGTCAACGCAGCTCTTGCATCGGCTGGCCGAGGCCGCTGCGCGCCAGCCAGTCAAAGACCGAATCCGCCGTGACCGTCTCGATGCGGTCAGAGAAGCGCTTGGCATTCGGGTGATCATCAAAGGCAATGTTCGCCCGAGTCACCCGCCCACCCAGGCGCGTCAATGCGTCGATGCGGAGCGTTGTGGGCTCGTAGCCCTGCGCCATGAGCCAGCCCTGTGCGCGCTGCCGCGAGTCCGCAGTCGGCGTCACCGCCCAGGCGAGGGTTTCGATCGCCCACTGATTGCTCTGCTGGTAGCGCGTGGCCCAGGGGTAGGCCAGCATGTTGTAGCGGCGCTCGTTCACACGCTGCAGACGGCCGTTGTCCTGCAGTACCGGCAGCAGCGCGGCCTGTACATCAGGCCGCAACACCGCATAGCCAGCGCGGTATTCAAACGGGTCATCCAGGAAGAACTCGCCCAGGCCCTGCCGGTACAAGGCCGCGTGGTCTGTGCCGCATTGATTGAGCTTGTGCGCCACCCGCCAGGGCTGGCCCGGCGCACTGCGATAGGCCAAGCCGATGTGCGACCAACGTAGCCCCCATTTGCGCAGATCCTGCCCACTGCGGGCGATCACCACCACGTTGGCGCCTGTGGCATCGAGCGCCTGGGCAGTGCGCTCGGCCAGATTCATGCCCTCGCGCATGGCATGCACACTCTTGGGCTTGGTCTCGCAGGTACGGCCAGCGTACGCAGCACCGGGCAGCGCGGCCAGCAGGCTGCCGCACAGGGCGGCAGCCGTGAGCATTCGACTCAGCATGCAACCCCCGTTCAGTAAGTGATGCGCTCGTTGTAGAGCAGCGCCCGGCCGATCTCGTTGGGCACGAAGGCGATCGCCTCGCTCGCAGTGGAGAGCACATAGCCCGTGGAGAGCGCCGTCACCATGATTGCACTGCCAACGGCCACCGCGGATCCTTCGAGTACCCGGCCGGAGAAGCGCAGCGTCGCCCTCGCACCATCCGATGCGCGCTCCAGCACGATGACCGTGCCCGCCGCCGAGGCCTGGACCGACACCACGGTGAGCGCCACACCGCCAGCAAGGATCATGACCGGCGCCGCCACACTCACCGCCACAGGCAACAGGGACAACGCGCTCGCATCGGACAGATCGCTCTGCGCCTGGACGCTCTGTAGGGATAAGACCGCGCTGATGGCAAGCACCGCACCTGCCCGCTTGAATTGGTACATCACACCCATGATCTGGACTCCTTCTGACATGGTCTTGCGTTACTGGGACTCAGCGCGCTGACGCATGCCGTCCAGACGCGCTTGCTGGATTTCGGCTTCGTGTGCATCGCGCAGGGTCTTGGCCAGCGTGAAGGCGTTCGAGATCAGGAACAGCCAGCTCACGCCCAGAAAGGCCTTGTAGGTCGGGTTGATGCTCATGTTGGCGAGGCCCCAGCCGGTGAGCGCCATCGCAGCAGCAAAGCCACCCCAAGCCACCATCGACCACATCGGGGTGTCGCTCTTCTTGTTCTCGTTGTCGCGGATGAACTTAGCCAGCGAGAAGGCTGCGGCCAGGCAGAACACATAGCCCATGATCATGAACGCACGGTCGATGTCGGCCCCCGGCAGGTAGGCCAGGCCGGTGCCGCACAGCACCACCGCGAGGAAGAACGAGATCCAGACCTGGGCGCGCCAGGCCTTGGTGTCGCGGCGCACGATGGTGATCACGTTGGAGTTGCTCATGGAGCGTCTGCCTTTCGCCCGAACTGGGCTGTTGAAGATGGACGCAGTGTGTGCGGCGCCTCCCCATGCGGCAATGTCACGCTGTGACAGTGCCGCGCAGCGCGACAGACCGGTGCAGGGCGTGATACCGGCCGCCATAGAATGAGCCTCCCGAAGAAGCAGCTCCGGAGCGACGCCTTGCAGCGCACTTTTGACGTTCTCATCATTGGCAGCGGCCTGGCTGGCCTGACCACCGCCCTCACCTTGGCCGCCAAGCGCAAGGTGGCCGTGCTCTCAAAGCGCGAGCTCGTCAGCGGTTCAAGTGACTGGGCCCAGGGCGGCATTGCCGCCGTGATGAGCGAAGAAGACTCCACCGACAGTCACTTTGAGGACACCATGGTGGCTGGCGCGCAATTGAGCGACCGCGACGCCGTGCGCTTCGTGGTGGACAACGGCCAGAGCGCCATCCAGTGGCTGGTGGACCAGGGCGTGGAATTCACCACCGAGAACGACGAGCTGCACCTCACCCGCGAGGGCGGCCACAGCTACCGCCGCATCGTGCACGCGGCCGATGCCACGGGCCACGCCATCCAGAAGCGCCTGACCGAGCTGGCCGCCCAGCACCCCAACATCACGGTGCTGGAACACCACATCGCTGTGGACCTCATTACCGGCAAGCACGTGGGCCGCCTGCGCGGCAACCTCAGCCGCGCCGAGGCGCGCAGCTGCCACGGCGCCTATGCGCTGAACATCAAGACGGGTGAGGTGAGCGCCTTGCGCGCCTCGCAGACGGTGCTGGCCACAGGTGGTGCGGGCAAGGTGTACCTGTTCACCACCAACCCGGATTCATCCACCGGGGACGGAATTGCCATGGCCTGGCGTGCGGGCTGCCGCGTGGCCAACATGGAGTTCATGCAGTTCCACCCGACCTGCCTGTTCCACCCGGCGGCCAAGAGTTTCCTGATCACCGAGGCGGTCCGCGGTGAAGGCGGCATCCTGCGCATCCCACCCAAGAACGGCGAGCCCTGGCAGAACGGCCACCGCTTCATGCCCGAGCATGACGAGCGTGCCGAACTGGCACCGCGCGACATCGTCGCCCGCGCCATCGACTACGAGATCAAGAAGCGCGGCCTGGACTATGTGCACCTGGACATCACGCACAAGGGCGCAGACTTCATCAAGGCGCACTTCCCCACCATCCATGCCAAGCTGCTGAGCTTCGGCATCGACATGACCACCCAGCCCATCCCGGTGGTGCCCGCCGCGCACTACACCTGCGGCGGCGTGGTCACGGATCTGGCCGGCCGCACCGACATCACGAATCTGTATTCCATCGGCGAGTGCGCCTACACCGGCCTGCATGGCGCCAACCGGCTGGCATCGAACTCGCTGCTGGAATGCGTGGTGTTTGGTCGTTCGGCTGCAGAAGACATTCTGGGCCGCGAGCGCAGCGACGCCGCTGCGGTGCCTGATTGGGACGAAAGCCGCGTGACCGATGCCGACGAGGAAGTCGTCATCACCAACAACTGGGACGAGCTGCGCCGCTTCATGTGGAACTACGTGGGCATCGTGCGCACCACCAAACGCCTGGAGCGCGCGGCCCACCGCATTGCCCTGCTGCGCCAGGAGATCGACGAGTTCTACGGCAGCTTCCGCGTGACCCGCGACCTGCTGGAACTGCGCAACCTGGTGGACTGCGCAGAACTCATCGTGCGCTGCGCCCTGGAACGCCGCGAGAGCCGCGGCCTGCACTTCAGCGTGGACTATCCGGGGACGGCGCCGAAGGCGTTGCCGACGATTGCGGTGCCGCGCTAGACGAACCAGCTCGCGATTAGTGCGTCGAGCTTGATGATCCCGATGGCACTAACCAGGAAGATGACGCCACCCGCAATGTCGCCGATGGAGCGCAAAGGCTCTTCGGTATCTGCCGACACCATCAACGCGGGGATGCTATTCATGCGCGGCCAAATGTACGCAGGGGCTTGAAGGCAACGCTTGCCAAGATATTGAGCACCCCAGAGCAAGCCGAGGATGTGTAGACCCTTCGCCGCCTTGATGTGCTCGATGTCGATCAGAGAACCAGCGACGATCAGAATCAACGTAACGATCCAGACCAGCAACATGCATGCGAGCCGAACCCCAGAAGGGCTGGCGCTGCTAGGGTCAGATGTAGCTTGATCAGTCTTCACGCCGGCCCAATCCCGCCCGTCTGCGCTGATGACACCGCTGCCGCACCACGTGACGCAGTGATCCCCGCCTTCACCGCAAAGTCCAGCATCCGATCAATCGGTAGCTTGGCACGGGTGGCGATGGCGGGGTCGATGTGGATCTCGTTGGTGCCGCTCTTAAGCACAGCCAGTGTGTTGCGCAGGCCGTTCATGGCCATCCAGGGGCAGTGGGCGCAGCTCTTGCAGGTGGCACTCTTGCCGCTGGTGGGGGCCTCGATGAAGACCTTGCCGGGGTTCTGGGCGCGCAGCTTGTGCATCATGCCGTTGTCGGTGGCGACGATGAACTCCGTGGCGTCCAGCTCGCGCGCGCCCTTGAGGATCTGGCTGGTGGAGCCGACCACATCGGCCATGGCCACCACCTCGCGCGGGGATTCCGGGTGCACCAGCACCTTGGCCCTCGGGTGCTGCTTCTTGAGTTCGGCCAGCTCGAAGCCCTTGAACTCGTCGTGCACGATGCAGCTGCCCTGCCACATGAGCATGTCTGCGCCCGTCTGCTCGGCGATGTAGCCGCCCAGGTGCCGGTCTGGCGCCCAGAGGATCTTCTTGCCCTGCTCTTTCAGGTGCCGCACGATCGGCAGCGCGATCGATGAGGTCACCATCCAATCGGCACGCGCCTTCACGGCGGCGCTGGTGTTGGCATAGACCACCACGGTGCGGTCCGGGTGCTGGTCACAGAAGGTGGCAAAGTCCTCGATGGGGCAGCCCAGGTCCAGCGAGCAGTTGGCTTCCATCTCGGGTACCAGCACGCGCTTGTCCGGGCTGAGGATCTTGGCGGTTTCGCCCATGAAGCGCACGCCGGCCACCACCAGGGTCTTGGCCGGATGGTCGCGGCCGAAGCGCGCCATCTCGAGTGAATCACTGACGATGCCGCCCGTTTCCTCAGCAAGATCCTGCAGATCGGGGTGAACGTAGTAGTGCGCCACCAGCGCAGCATCGCGCGCCTTCAGCTCCGCGGCGATTGCGGCCTTCAATTCAGCGCGCTCGGCCTGGCTGGGCTCGTTGGGCACGCTTGCCCAGGCATGGGCGGTGCTGATCTTGCCGAACTTGGGCAGATCGAAGTCGATGACCTTGCGTTCTTCGGTTGCGGTGTTCATAGATGCACCATGCGCATGGAAAAGTCGGTGGCACGGACATGCTTGGTCAGCGAACCGATGCTGATGCGATCCACGCCCAGTTCAGCATAGCCACGCACGGTGTCGAGCGTCACATTGCCGGACACTTCCAGCTCTGCGCGGCCTGCATTGATGGCGACCGCGTCACGAATCCGCGCGGGGTCCATGTTGTCCAGCATGATGAGCGGAGCGCCTGCGGCCAGTGCCTCGCGCAGCTGGTCGAGTGTTTCCACCTCGATCTGCAGCAGCGCCGGACGGGCGCCCGCGGCGATCGCAGCTTGGGCTGCTTGCATGGCAGCCGTCACACCGCCTGCGGTGGCAATGTGGTTTTCCTTGATCAGGATGCCGTCGTACAGGCCGATGCGGTGATTGGTGCCGCCGCCCACCCGCACCGCGTACTTCTGCGCCAGCCGCAGACCGGGCAGGGTCTTGCGCGAGTCCACAATCTTGCACTGCGTACCCGCCACAGCCTGCACGTAGGCCGAAGTGGCGGTGGCCGTGCCGGACAGCAGCTGCAGGAAGTTCAGCGCGGTGCGTTCGGCCGTGAGCAGGCTGCGCGCCGCGCCTTCGATCGTGACGATCGTCTGGTTGGGCTGCATGAGCGCGCCCTCCTCGACCTGCCACTGGGGCAGCAGCTGCGGGTCCACGGCGCGCATGACGGCATCGAACCAGGGGCGTCCACAGAGGATCGCCGCCTCGCGGCTGATCACGGTGGCGCGGGCGCGGGCCGTGGCTGGAACGAGGCCGGCAGTGAGGTCGCCTGCGCCGACGTCCTCGGCCAGCGCGCGAGCCACATCAGCGGCGATCGATTCGGCGGGAGGAAGCTGGAAGCGACTCATTCAAACCTCGTCGATCCAGGCCTGCTGGATGGCCTCGAGAATCTTCTCGCCGGAGCGGTTGGCGTCATCGTCAAAGCCGGGCAGCGCCATGACCCACCTGTGCAGGTCCGTGAAGCGGATGGTCTTGGGGTCAATGTCCGGATGCGCCTCAGTCAGCGCAATCGCGATGTCCTGGATGTCGGTCCACTTCATGCAAGCTCTCCGAAACAGAAGAACCGGAAACCGGTCTCGCAGTATCCATGCGGTTCTTCAGGGCATTTTGGCTGGAAACCCGCATGGATACTGCGGAAAGCACTTTTGATATGACGCCGCAGCGCCGCACCCTAGTGCCCTTCTTTGGCGTGGTTGATCGTGTACTTGGGAATCTCGATGGTCAGGTCTTCAGCGCCCACCTTCGCCTGGCACGACAAGCGCGACTGTGCCGACAGGCCCCAGGCCTTGTCGAGCATGTCCTCTTCCATATCGGTGGGCTCATTGAGCGAGTCGAAACCCTTGCGCACGATGATGTGGCAGGTGGTGCAGGCACAGACCATCTCGCAGGCGTGCTCGATCTCGACGCCGGCGGCGAGCAGGTTCTTGCAGATCGACAGGCCGCGCTGCGCCTCGATGGTCTTGCCCTCGGGTGCGTATTCGGGATGCGGCAGGATGGTGATGGTGGTCATGGGGATGCAGGTGTACGAGCCACGCGGCCCGCAGGGTGATCAGGCGCTCAGGCAATCTCGTCCAGGCGGCGGCCTTCCAGCGCGCGCTTGACGGCAGCGTTCATGCGGCGGGCGGCAAATTCTTCCGTGCCCTGGGCCAGGGCCTCAACCGCCTGCTTGATGGCGTCGGCATCGCGCCCGGCGCGGGCCGAGCGAACACTTTCGATCTGCGCCTGCACAGTCTGCTGCTCATCCTCGCTGAGCAGCTTCGCATCCGCCGCCAGCGCATTCTGAGTCGCTTCAATGATGCGGTCGGCTTCCACCTGCTGCTCGGCCAGCATGCGCGCGGCCATGTCGGCGTCTGCGGTGCTGAAGCTTTCGGACAGCATGCGGGCGATCTCGTCGTCTGCTAGGCCATAGCTCGGCTTGACCTGGATCTGGGCCTCGACGCCGCTGGTCTGCTCGCGCGCAGTCACATTCAGGAGGCCGTCGGCATCCACCTGGAAAGTCACGCGAATGCGGGCTGCGCCGGCGGCCATGGGCGGAATCCCGCGCAGCTCGAAGCGCGCGAGGCTGCGGCAGTCACTGACCAGCTCTCGCTCGCCTTGGACCACATGAATGGCCATGGCGGTCTGGCCGTCCTTGAAGGTGGTGAAGTCCTGCGCCATGGCGCAGGGGATGGTGCTGTTGCGCGGGATGACCTTCTCGGCCAGGCCACCCATGGTCTCCAGGCCGAGGGACAGCGGGATCACGTCCAGCAGCAGCCAGTCATCCTGTGCGGTCTTGTTGCCTGCGAGTACATTGGCCTGGATGGCAGCGCCGACGGCCACAACCTCGTCCGGATCGATGTTGGACAAGGCAAGCTGCTTGAAAAAGGTCTCCACAGCGCGACGCACCAGCGGCATGCGCGTGGCGCCGCCCACCAGCACCACACCCTTCACATCCTCGATGCGCAACTCCGCATCGCGCAGGGCCTTGCGCACGGGGGTGATGGTCTTGGTCACGAGCAGCTGCGTGATGGTCTCGAAGGTCTCGCGGTCAATGGCCACTTCGGCCACCGAGCCGTCGGGCTTGCGGATCGGCACGAAGGCGCGCGTCTGCGTCGAGAGTGACTCCTTGGCCTGCCGGCAGGCCATGAGCAGCGCACGGGTGGCCTGCGGCGAGAGCTGATCCACCGAGACCTGCGCACAGACCCAGTCGAAGATCGCGCGATCAAAGTCATCCCCACCCAGGGCGGAGTCGCCACCCGTGGCGAGCACCTCGAACACACCACGCGAGAGCTTCAGGATCGAGATGTCGAAGGTGCCGCCGCCCAGGTCGTAGATGGCGTAGATCCCCTCGGCTGCGTTGTCCAGGCCATAGGCCACGGCAGCGGCGGTCGGTTCATTGAGCAGGCGCAACACATTCAGGCCGGCGAGACGTGCGGCGTCCTTCGTGGCCTGGCGCTGCGCATCATCAAAGTAAGCGGGCACCGTAATCACGGCACCCACCAGCTCGCCGCCAAGCGCTTGCTCGGCGCGTTCGCGCAAGGTCCGCAGAATCTCGGCACTCACCTCCACCGGGCTTTTCTCTCCGGCCGCCGTGCGCAGCTTGACCATGCCCGGAGCGTCGACAAACTCGTAGGGTGCGCGCGACGCCAACGCGTCGGCCAGACCGCGCCCCATGAAGCGCTTGGCTGAAATGATGGTGTTGTGCGGGTCCTGCGAGGCACGCGCCAGCGCCTCGTGCCCCACGAGGTCCGCGCCATGGGCGGTGTAGTGCACCACGCTTGGCAGCAAGGGACGCCCTGCGCTGTCCGGCAGCACTTCCGCCACGCCACTGCGGACGGTTGCCACGAGCGAGTTGGTCGTGCCCAAATCAATGCCGACCGCCAGACGGTGCTGGTGCGGTGCGGTGGATTCGCCGGGTTCGGCAATCTGCAGGAGGGCCATGGTTACTTGAGTGCTTCCGGACAATCGATCTTGCGAATCTGGTCGAAGTCCTTGTCTTGATAGCAGGCGTCGCAGCGAGACCGATCGCAGATTTCACAGTGAGTTTTGAGGACAACTTCGTAGCATTGGCCCGCTTGAATAAACGGTGACCGCATAGTGATCCACGTCTCTCGACCATCAAGCATGCGCGCCTTCGTCTGAATGAGTCCTACCCTATCAGGTCCAAGTAATGTGACCGAACCAACTCGTGCGGATGCCAGCCCGGGGTTATCGCCGTAGATTGAAGTCTTTTTGATCGATGAGACCTCGACTGCTTTTACGGTCAATACGAGTGGAGTCTCACGCGGCAACGCTCGCTGTGTCTGATAGGACGTTGCACAACCCGAAAAAAGCACAATCACCAATGCCAAAAGTCCATGCAAGCGCGTCATCTCTTCCCCGGCAAACATCGATCACTGAGTCAGCAGTGCGTCCTCAGCATCACGAACATCGGAAGCAAATTTGTCGATGAACATGAGCTCGCGTACCAAACGTGCGGCCACTTGAAGCTGCGCACAGTCATCAAGAGCAGCGGCAAGCAAGTTGATCGTACCTAGTCGGCATTCTTCCACTGTGTTTATCAAGCCGAAGATCGCCCTTTGATCGTGACGCGCTACGGCGTCATCGAGAGTCTCACGCCATTCCATCTGCTGCATGAGAAACGCAGGCGGCATGGCCGTGTTGGACTCCGCCTGAACATCCACACCCGCCAGCTTGAGCAGGTACTGCGCGCGCTTGATCGGCTGCTTGAGCGTCTTGAAGCCTTCATTCGCTGCCGTAGCCCACTGCATGGCCACGCGCTGCTGGGCATCGCCAGCGGCGGCATGCCGATCCGGATGCACGCGGGCCTGCACCTCACGGTAGGCAGACTCCAGCTGCACCAGATCCACGCGAAAGCTGCGCGGCAGCCCGAACAGGGCGAAGAAGTCGTTCAGATCGGACGGCGCAGCGTTCAAGGGCGAAGCTCAGAAATGAAAACGCCCGCAACCTCAGGCGGCGCGGGCGCAGATCTTGGATCCAGTCAGACCCGGAAGGACTCTCCGCAGCCGCAACGATCCTTCTCGTTGGGGTTGTTGAACTTGAAGCCCTCGTTCAGGCCTTCGCGCGTGTAGTCCAGCTCCATGCCTTGCAGATAGGGCAGGCTCTTGGGGTCCACGAAAATCGCCACGCCGTGCGACTCGAAGCGCGTGTCCTCGCTCGAGGTTTCGTCCACGAACTCAAGCTTGTAGGCCATGCCGGAACAGCCGGTCGTGCGCACACCCAAGCGCAGCCCGACGCCCTTGCCACGCTTGGCCAGGAACTTCTGCACGTGCACTGCCGCCCGCTCGGACAGCGTGACTGCTGCTGGCGCCTGCGCAACTTCCGGTGCGTCGATCACTTCAGCCATTTCAGGCAGCCTGCTTCTGTTCAGCCGCCTCGCCAGCCTCGCCGTGCTTGGCCTTGTAGTCCTGCACCGCAGCTTTGATGGCGTCTTCGGCCAGGATGGAGCAGTGAATCTTCACCGGCGGCAGCGCGAGTTCTTCGGCGATCTGGGTGTTCTTGATGTCAAGCGCCTGATCCAGGCTCTTGCCCTTGACCCACTCAGTGATGAGCGAGGACGAGGCGATCGCGGAGCCACAGCCGTAGGTCTTGAACTTCGCGTCTTCGATCAGCCCGGTGCTCGGGTTGACCTTGATCTGCAGCTTCATCACGTCGCCGCAAGCGGGTGCGCCCACCATGCCGGTGCCCACGCTGTCGTCGCCCTTCTCGAAGGAGCCGACGTTGCGGGGGTTTTCGTAGTGATCGATGACTTTTTCGCTGTAGGCCATGTTGAATTCTCCGAAAGCTGTCGATGGTTCAGGGGCTGGGCGTCAATGCGCAGCCCACTGCACGGTGTTCAGGTCGATGCCGTCCTTGTGCATCTCCCAGAGCGGAGACAGATCACGCAGCTTGGCAATTTTGCTCTTGAGCAGGTTGATGGCGAAGTCCACGTCTTCTTCAGTGGTGAAGCGGCCGATCGTGAACCGGATGGATGAGTGGGCCAGCTCATCGCTGCGGCCCAGCGCGCGCAGCACATAGCTGGGCTCCAGGCTGGCCGAGGTACAGGCCGAGCCGGAAGACACGGCGATGTCCTTGATCGCCATGATCAGCGACTCGCCTTCGACAAAGTTGAAGCTCATGTTGAGGTTGTGCGGCACACGCTGCTCGAGGTCGCCATTGACGTAGGTTTCCTCGATCTGCGACAGGCCCTTGACGAGGCGATCACGCAGCATGCGGATGCGCTCAATCTCCGTGCCCATCTCCAGCTTGGCCAGACGGAAGGCCTCGCCCATGCCAACGATCTGATGGGACGCCAGCGTGCCCGAGCGCAGGCCGCGCTCGTGGCCGCCGCCGTGCATCTGCGCCTCGAGGCGCACGCGCGGCTTGCGGCGTACGTACAACGCGCCAATGCCCTTGGGGCCGTAAGTCTTGTGCGCGGTGAAGGTCATGAGGTCGACCTTCATCTTCTCCAGATCAATTTCGACCTTGCCCGTGGCCTGCGCAGCGTCGCAGTGGAAGATGATGCCCTTCTCGCGACAGATCTCGCCGATACCGGCGATGTCCTGGATCACGCCGATCTCGTTGTTCACGAACATGACCGACACCAGGATCGTGTCCGGCCGGATGGCAGCGCGCAGCTGGTCCAGCGTAATCAGGCCGTTTTCCTGCGGCTGAAGGTAGGTAGCTTCAAAGCCCTGGCGCTCCAGCTCACGGAATGTATCGAGCACAGCCTTGTGCTCGGTCTTGACCGTGATGATGTGCTTGCCCTTGTCCTGATAGAAGTGCGCCGCGCCCTTGATGGCGAGGTTGTTGCCTTCGGTGGCACCGCTCGTCCAGACAATTTCGCGCGGATCGGCATTGACCAGCGCGGCCACATGCTCGCGCGCCTCCTCGACGCCCTTCTCTGCCTCCCACCCATAGCTGTGACTGCGGGAGGCCGGGTTGCCGAACTGACCCGTCAGGTAAGGCAGCATCCTTTCGACAACGCGCGGGTCCACCGGCGTGGTCGAGCTGTAGTCCATGTATATCGGTGCTTTGAGCATGGCGTTCCCTCGGAGGATGTTCTTTTGTGGGTCTGGCTATGTACTGCTCAGGCGGCGATGCGTGCCGGTTCTGAGCGCATGTCCTGCATCACAACCGGTGCCTGCTGCTCCTGGCGCTGGCGTGCGACTTCCTTGTCCACGAGATCTTGAAGCGACACAGAATCCAGATAGTCGACCATCTTGTGGTTCAAGGTCTCCCAGAGATCGTGTGTCATGCACTGCCCGCGGCGGCCATTGGTGCCGGACTCGCAGTTCTGCTTGCCACCACAGTTGGTGGCATCCAGCGGTTCATCAACCGCATAGATGACGTCAGCCACGGTGATCTTGTCCATCGCACGCGCCAGCGTGTACCCGCCGCCGGGGCCGCGGGTGCTCTCCACGAGCTGGTGACGCCGTAGCTTGCCGAACAGCTGCTCCAGATAGGACAAGGAAATGTTCTGCCGATCCGAGATGGCCGCCAGCGACACCGGCCCGCGCGTCTGGCGCAGGGCAAGGTCAAGCATCGCGGTTACGGCGAAACGGCCTTTGGTGGTGAGTCTCATGCGGCACTTCCTTTGGGGCGACCGGCAGACCGAGGTCTGCTGGACAGCTGCTCCGAACCGCACCTTGCGAATTCCGAGCAAGCTTGTCGACATTATAGAGTCCGACTAATCCAATCGGGTTCCCGCCAAGAAAAAAGCCCGGAGTTCATCCGGGCCTTTTTGTCGCACCAGAAAGTGCATTGGATGCATCAGGCAGCGGCGTACATGTTGGCGCGCTTGCGCACCACATCCACGAGCCCCGAGCAGGCGTCTTCGACCAGGTCGAGTACCTTGGAGAAACCCTCCGGGCCGCCATAGTACGGATCGGGCACGGTTGCTTCTTCGTGGTCGCTCGCAAAGCGCATCAGGAGCATGAGCTTGTGCTTGTACTGCTTGGGGCAGATCTGTTGCAAAAGCGTCAAGTTATCCCAGTCCATCGCCAAGATGTAATCGAATTCGCGGAAGTCGTCGACCGTGATTTGGCGAGCGCGCAGATCCGTCACGTCGTAGCCGCGCTTGCGGCAGGCCGCCTGGGTTCGGGCGTCCGGCGCCTCACCCACGTGGTACGCGTGCGTGCCCGCGGAATCGATGCGGACTTCGGACTCGAGGTTGGCGGACTTGACCATGGCGCGGAACACGCCTTCTGCCGCGGGAGACCGGCAGATATTGCCCATGCAGACGAAGAGGATGCTCGTTTTCATAGTTTTGTCACTGTACGTGTTGCACCGCAAAAACTCAATAGTTTGGACGCCCCGGTCTAATGCAATTGCGACCGGATCACCCCTATTGACTTGGGCTCGCCGCTTCAGTTTCCAAGACGTTGATTTGACGGTTGAGACGAACGCCTAATCCACGACAAGCGCATGAGATGCACCTCAACGTCGAGCCGTCAGCGACACCACTGACCCCTCGGCACTTGCGCCGAACGCCTGCTCGCGCAGCACGCTGAGCTGATCGCGCAACTGAGCAGCCCGCTCGAATTCGAGATTGCGCGCGGCTTCCATCATGAGCTTCTCCAGGCGCTTGATCTCCTTGCCGAGATCCTTTTCGGACAACGTCTCGTAGCTCTTGCGCGCCTCGGCCGCCTTTTGCTCCTTGCGGCTGTCGGATTGGTTGAAGACGCCGTCGATCAGTTCCTTGACTTGTTTGATCACGCCACGCGGGGTGATGCCATGCTCGGCATTGAAAGCCACCTGTTTTTCGCGCCGGCGGTTGGTTTCCTCGATCGCCGCCTTCATCGAGTCGGTCACCACATCCCCGTACAGAATTGCCTTCCCGTTCAGGTTGCGTGCGGCCCGGCCGATCGTCTGGATCAGGCTGCGGCCGCTACGCAGAAAGCCTTCCTTGTCAGCATCCAGGATCGCCACCAACGAGACTTCAGGAATGTCAAGCCCCTCGCGCAGAAGGTTGATGCCGACGAGTACATCGAACATGCCCAGACGCAGGTCTCGAATGATCTCCACGCGCTCAACGGTGTCGATATCGCTGTGCAAGTACCGCACCTTGACTCCGTTCTCGCTCAGAAAGTCCGTCAGATCCTCGGCCATCCGCTTGGTGAGCGTCGTGACCAGCACGCGCTCGCCCTTGTCCACTCGATCACGGATTTCGGAAAGTACGTCGTCCACTTGGGTGGAGGCCGGGCGCACCTCGACTGTCGGGTCGATCAACCCCGTAGGGCGCACCACCTGCTCGACAGTGTTGTCGGCTCGCTTGGTCTCATAATCCGCTGGCGTGGCCGACACGAAGATGGTCTGAGGCATCTTGCGCTCAAACTCCTCGAACTTCAGCGGCCGGTTGTCCATGGCGCTGGGCAGTCGGAACCCATACTCGACAAGCGTCTGCTTGCGGGATCGGTCACCGTTGTACATGCCGTTGAGCTGCCCCATCATGACGTGACTCTCGTCGATGATCATCAGCGCATCGTCAGGGAGATAGTCGATCAAGGTAGGCGGAGGGTCGCCTGGCTTGGCGCCGGAGAAATGCCGGCTGTAGTTCTCGATACCCTTGCAGAAACCCAGCTCCTGGAGCATTTCCAGATCAAAGCGCGTGCGCTGCTCGATGCGCTGCGCCTCGACAAGCTTGTTCTCCTTCACGAAGAAATCCAGCCGTTCGCGCAGCTCGTCCTTGATGGTCTCGATCGCGCGCAACACCGTGGCCCGAGGCGTGACATAGTGCGAGCCCGGGTACACCGTGAAGCGCGGGATCTTCTGGCGGGTTCGGCCGGTCAGCGGATCGAAGAGGGTGATGGAGTCGATCTGGTCATCGAAGAGCTCGATGCGGATGGCCAATTCCGCGTGCTCTGCCGGAAAGATGTCAATCGTGTCGCCACGCACTCGGAAGTTTCCGCGGGTGAAGTCCAGGTCCGTTCGCGTGTACTGCATCGCGACCAGGCGCGTGATGACGTCGCGCTGACTGAGCTTGTCGCCCACGCGAAGGATCAGGATCATCGCGTGGTACTCGGTCGGGTTGCCGATACCGTAGATGCAGCTCACGGTGGCCACAATCACCGTGTCGCGCCGCTCCAGCAGGCTCTTGGTCGCTGACAGCCGCATCTGCTCGATGTGCTCGTTGATCGAGCTGTCCTTCTCGATGAACAGATCGCGCTGCGGCACATAGGCTTCGGGCTGGTAGTAGTCGTAGTAGCTGACGAAGTACTCCACCGCGTTCTGTGGGAAGAACTCCCGCATCTCGGCATACAGTTGCGCAGCCAGCGTCTTGTTCGGCGCGAGCACGAGGGCCGGACGCCCCATCTGCGCGATCACGTTGGCCATGGTGTAGGTCTTTCCCGACCCGGTCACCCCCAGCAGGGTCTGAAAGCTCAGGCCATCGCGGATGCCGTCCACCAGCCCGGCGATTGCCATGGGCTGGTCGCCCGCCGGTGGAAAGGGCTGGAACAGGCGAAACGGGCTATCCGGGTAGCTGACGAACTCGCCCACAGGAACCTCCACAGGTGCTTCAGCTGCGGGCGGAGGGGCATTGGAGGACGAGGCGCTCATGGGTGGTATGCACTTTCGGCATGAATCAGGCGCGGCGCACCGATAAAATGCGCTGCAGCGCAGCAAGTGAACGTTCGAGTGTAGGAAACATTCTTGCTGAAGGCTCCTGCCAGCCGCGTGTCAGGAGTCTGTGCCGCAGATGCGCGCAACGCTCGACGCCGCCCTCGCTCTTCAACTGCAAAACAGATCGCTCAACCCGCCGCCGGAGCCCCCATGTCTGCCTCGCTATTCGCCCAGGTCGAACTCGCCCCCCGTGATCCCATTCTTGGCTTGAACGAAGCCTTCAATGCCGACGCACGCGCGAACAAAGTCAACCTCGGCGTGGGCGTCTACTTCACCGACGAGGGCAAGATTCCTTTGCTGAAAGCCGTGCGCGAGGCTGAACGCCAGCGCCTGGAAGCCGCCGCAGCCCGCGGCTACCTGCCCATCGAAGGCATCGCGGCCTACAACCAGGCCGTGCAGGGTCTACTGCTGGGCAAGGACAGCCCGCTGATTACCGCAGGCCGCGTGATCACGGCCCAGGCGCTCGGCGGCACCGGCGCACTGAAGATCGGTGCGGACTTCCTCAATCGCCTCACGCCGGATTCGATTGTCGCCATCAGCGATCCAAGCTGGGAGAACCATCGCGCGCTGTTCGAAGGCGCCGGCTTCACCGTCAAGAACTACCGCTACTTCGATGCGGCCACCAGCGGGCTAGATTTTGCCGGCATGCTGGCCGACCTCAAGGCGCTGCCCGCCAAGAGCATCGTGGTACTGCATGCCTGCTGCCACAATCCGACGGGGGTCGACCTGAGCGCCGACCAGTGGAAAGAAGTTGTGGCGGCCTGCCAGGCGGGCGACCTGATCCCGTTCCTCGACATGGCCTACCAAGGCTTTGCCGAGGGCATCGAGCCCGATGGCGCAGCGGTGCGCCTGTTCGCCGATAGCGGCCTGTCGTTCTTCGTGTCCAGCAGCTTTTCCAAGAGCTTTTCGTTGTACGGTGAACGCGTCGGCGCACTGTCCATCATCACGGGCAGCAAGGACGAAGCGGCCCGCGTGCTGAGCCAGGAAAAGCGCGTGATCCGCACCAACTATTCCAACCCGCCCACCCACGGCGGCACGGTCGTGGCCACGGTATTGAACTCGCCGGAACTGCGCGCGATGTGGGAGGCGGAACTGGGTGAAATGCGCGATCGCATCAAGCTCATGCGCAACCAGTTCGTGAACAAGCTCGCAGCCAAAGGCGCCAAGCGCGACTTCAGTTTTGTCAATCGTCAGCGCGGCATGTTCAGCTACACCGGCCTTTCGGCCGCCCAGGTCGAACGCTTGCAGAAGGAGTTCGGCATCTACGCAGTCTCCACCGGCCGGATCTGTGTCGCCGCGCTGAACAGCAAGAACATCGACGCCGTGGTGGATGCCGTGGCTGCCGTGCTCTGAGCCTTGCTCAATTTGAGCGAGTCCAAATCATCAGCTATACTTTTGGACTTCGTTGATCCCCGATAGCTCAGTCGGTAGAGCGCCGGACTGTTAATCCGTAGGTCCCTGGTTCGAGCCCAGGTCGGGGAGCCAGATCAAGAAAAGCCCGCCAATCGGCGGGCTTTTTGCATTGGCGAAAAAGTTTCTGCAGATCGCTTCGGAAGGCTAGAGCATTGCGCAATCCGAACCACCCACACATTGCGCTGCACCCGGATCGCCCCACCAGCACGCTTAAGCCCGCCCGTCAGTGCGGGCTTTTTGTCGGAAATGACTTCATCGCATCTCCGCAAGAACATTGCCAGGATAGGTTTTTGCGCAAAAACTGTATAAAAACACAGTAATCTGAAATCCTCCTTCTGGCGCGCCATGTCTGCTCTCACGCCATCTGCACGGCAAGCCTCACTGTTCTTGTCGGTTGCCCCGCCCGCTACTCCAGCACCTGCGCAGGCAATCGATCGCTCGAGACTACCCGCGCAGGTCTGGCCGGCCCACATGCTGGCGCAGCAGGCGCAGGCCTGGCCCTCCGGGCACACGGCGCTGGATGCGCAGCTTCCAGGGGGAGGTTGGCCGCTGGATGGGCTGGTTGAGCTGCTGCAGGATGCGCAGGCGCTGGGCACAGGGGCTTCGGTCTGGCAGTTGCTGGCGCCAACGCTGGTCAGTCGCATGGCGGATCGGCCAGGAGTGGTAGTGCTGGTGAATGCGCCTCATGCGCCATTTGGTCCGGCGCTGCGGGCTCGCGGCATCGACAGTGAACGGTTGATCTGCGTACAAGCTGATAGCGCCCAAACCCGACTCTGGGCTGCCGAGCAGGCGCTGCGCTGCGCTGATGCACTTGCCGTGCTGGCCTGGCTGCCGCAAGCCAGACGCATGCAGTTGCAGCGCCTCAATGTGCTTGCGAAGGACAAGCTGCTGTTCGTGATGCGCGAGGCACGCGCACGCTATGAGGCATCTCCGGCACCGCTGCGCCTGTTGATTCAAGGGGGTGATCGGCTGGAACTGCAGTTGCTCAAGCGTCGCGGCCCGCCTTGTATTCAGCCTGTTGCCCTGACCGCCTTGCCGGAACGGCTGCGCGCCCTGCTGGCTTCGCGACGGCGGCCAAGTGAACCGGCGCGGCCGCTTGCCATCGCCCTGCCGGATACGGCCCTGCCCTTGCAAACCGTGCCACAGGAGCATTGATCCATGCACTGGATTGCCCTGCTCCTGCCTGAGTACGTCGTACCCACGGGTCAGACTGCGCCTCGCGACGATGCAGTTGTGCAGGACTCAATGCATGCAACCACAAGCACAGATGCCAACGCCACGCAGACACAGCGCGAGCTTTGGGTTTGGCACGCGCTGCAGTTCACGCCGCGCGTGGCCTGGATGGATGAAGCCTTGCTGCTCGAAGTAGCAGCCAGCGAGCAGCTGTTCGGCGGGCAGGCGCGACTTGTACAGCGCGTGCTGCACGAAGGACCAAGCGTCCTGCAGGCCCATGGCGCAGGCGAAACCGCCCTGTTGGCCCTGGCACGCATGCGCTGGCGCCAGCGCACAAGGCAAGAGGCACTGCAGCGCGGCAACCCAGTACCTGATGAGGCAGCTCCAACTGCGGACGCGCTGCCGCTGGCCACGCTCAGCGCCGCGCAAGCCCACACCGCCACACTGGCGCGCATGGGCTGCCGCACCTGGGGCCAGCTGCGTGCTCTGCCGCGCGGCGGTGTGGCGCGGCGATTCGGCGCTGATCTGCTGGCCGCTCTGGATACCGCCTATGGCCAGCGCACCGAGGCCTACGACTGGATCCTGCCGCCCGAGCGCTTTGACTGGGGCATGGAGTTGCCCGCCCTGGCAGAGCGCGCAAACGAGCTGCTCTGGAATGCCCAGCGCCTGCTGATCGGCCTGCGCGCCTGGTTGATGGCGCGCCAGCAGGGTGTGGTTGCCATCGAGCTGATTTGGTGCTTTGACTGGAAGCGCGCCAACGGCGTGGACTTGCCTCCAGAAGGCGGCTTGAGCGTGAGTACGGCCCAGCCCACGCAGGACATGGGGCACCTTGAACGCCTGCTGGCCGAGCGGCTGGACCGCGTTGCACTGCCCTCGCCGGTGCGCCATCTGCGTCTGCGTGTACTGGACACTCGCCCCTGGGGAGGCATCACACGTGCGCTGCTACCCGAGGACAAGCCCAAGGGTGATCCGCTGCACCAGTTCATTGAACGCCTGAGCGCACGCCTAGGCGCCGAGCAGGTACGCGTGGCCGTGGCACAGGAGGACCACCGGCCCGAGCACCAACAACGCTGGATTCCAGCCACTCAGATGCTGCCTGCACTGACCCGGGCACGGCACCCGATCTCGCGTACAGAAAAGCGCGCGGGCAAACCATCGGACCGTGAGGCCCCTCACCCGCAGGCCGACGTCCTGCTCCCCGCCTGGCTGCTCGCCCAGCCGCTGGAGCTGCCAATGCAGCGTGATGTGCCCTGCTACGGTGGCGGCCCGCTGAAGCGCCTGACGCGTCTGTACCGTATCGAGACCGCATGGTGGAGCGATGGCCGCACCGACGCACCCGCCCTGCGCGACTACTTCATTGCCCGCAGCGAGCGCGCCGGGCTGGTCTGGATCTATCGGGAGCGCCCCGCCTCGTTGGCCGAGAGCGAGGGGCAGACCCGGTTTCGCTGGTATCTGCAGGGGCTGTATGCCTGAAGCGCACCTCAAGCCGCCGTTGGTCTTCGATCTGGAAGACGAGCCGCCGCCAGCATTGCCCGCAGACGAGGCGACTGCTGCAAGGTTGCAGGCTCTGCCCGCCTATGCCGAGCTGCATTGCGTGAGCAATTTCAGCTTCCTGCGAGGCGCCTCTCACCCACAGGAGCTGGTGCGCCGCGCCTATGCACAGGGGTACGAGGCACTGGCCCTCACGGACGAATGCTCCGTGGCCGGTGTGGTGCGCGCCTGGCGTGAATGGCAGGAATACCGCGCCTTCCTGCAACGGCTGGAGGAAGACACCGGGCAGCGCTATCTGCGCCCCTTCCGTCTCATCTATGGCAGCGAATTCAATCTTGGCTGCTGGCGCCTGGTGGCGCTGGCGCGCGATCTGCACAGCTGGGGCGGACTGTGCGAGTTCATCACCCGGGCACGCCGCGCAGCTGAAAAGGGGCGCTACCACTTGGATGCGCACAGCCCCTGGGCCCTGCTGGCCGACTGCGAACTGCTGCTGGCCCCGAACAAGGCGGCGTATGCGCGCGGCACAGGTGCAGTCGGCCCGGCGCTGCTGGTCGAGCAGCTCCGGGCCGATCTGGCCTGTGCAAGTACATGGCTGGGGCGCATGCCCTGGCTGGCGGTTGAGCTGCTGCACGACATCGATGACGACCTCTGGCTGGCCACGCTGCGCGACGTCTCCATGCACACCGGCGCGGCGCTGGTGGCTGCAGGCGATGTGCACATGCATGTGCGCTCGCGCAAGCCTCTGCAGGACGTCATGACCGCCATCCGCCTGGGGCAGCGCGTGGATGCCTGCGGCTTTGCGCTGCAACCCAATGCGGAGCAGCACCTGCGCGCCCGCCAGCGGCTGGCACAGATCTACCCCGAAGATCTGCTCACCGCCACTCTTCAGGTTGCTGCACGCTGCCGCTTCGAGCTGGGCGAGGTCCGATACAACTACCCGCAAGAAACCGTACCGGCGGGCCTGAGCCCCACGGGGGCACTGCGAAAGCTGGTCATCGAACGCGCCGTGGATCGCTACCCAAACGGGATCCCGTTCAAGATCGGCCGCTATCTGATCAAGGAGCTCAAGCTCATTGCAAAGTGCGAATACGAGATGTTCTTCCTCACGGTGGCCGACATCGTGCATGAGGCCCGAAGGCGCGGCATCCTGTGCCAGGGGCGCGGCTCGGCGGCCAACTCGGTGGTCTGCTATTGCCTGAGCATCACCGCAGCCGACCCGGAGAAGTCCCACCCGCTGCTGGAGCGTTTCATCAGCATCGACCGCCGCAACGAGCCGCCGGACATCGATGTGGACTTCGAGCACGAGAGGCGCGAAGAGATCATCCAGTACATCTATGGCAAGTACGGCCGCGATCGCGCCGCACTTGCTGCCACAGTCATCAGCTACCGCACGCGCAGCGCCATTCGTGATGTAGGCGAGGCTCTGGGTATCCCTGAACCTCTGATCGACGCCTTTGCCAGCGAACACCACTGGTTCGACTCCGAACTGGCTGTACACCGCCTTGAAGAACTCGGCCGACGCGTGAATGTTCAGCTCAGCGAACACCAGGCCGGGCTGTGGCTCTCGCTTACCCGTAGTCTCATGGGCATGCCGCGCCATCTGAGCCAGCACGTGGGCGGCTTCGTGCTCACGCAGACGCCACTCGTGCGTCTGGTGCCGGTAGAAAACGCCGCCATGCCGGATCGCTGCGTGATCCAGTGGGACAAGGATGATCTGGAAAGCCTGGGGCTGATGAAGGTGGACATCCTCGCACTGGGCATGCTCAGTGCCATCCGGCGTTGCGTCGATCTGGTGGGCCAGCGGCGCGGCGTGTCCTTCACGGTGCACGACATCGTTCAGGAAGACCCATCCACCTACGAGATGATCCGCCGGGCCGATACGGTGGGTGTGTTTCAGATCGAAAGCCGAGCCCAGATGTCCATGCTGCCGCGCCTGAAGCCGCGCCAGTTCTACGACCTCGTGGTGGAAGTCGCCATCGTGCGCCCCGGGCCTATCTCAGGGGGCATGGTGCACCCCTATCTCAAGGCGCGCGAACGTCTGGCGCACGGTCTGCCCGTCGAGTACGAGCGCTCATCGCGTGAATCGCCAGATCGCCCGGCGCGGCTGCAGGCAGCGCTGCAGCGCACGCTCGGGGTGCCGATCTTCCAGGAGCAGGTCATGCAGATCGCCATGATCGCCGCCGGCTTCACAGCCACCGAGGCGGATTCCCTGCGCCGTGCCATGGCCGCCTGGAAGCGCAAGGGCGGGGTGGACAAGTTCCGCTCACGTCTGGTGGGCGGCATGCTGGCCAACGGCTATTCGCAGGAGTTTGCTGATCGCATCTTCAACCAGATCCAGGGCTTCGGCGAGTACGGCTTTCCGGAAAGCCACGCCTACAGCTTTGCCCTGCTGGCCTACCAGAGCAGCTGGTTGAAGTGCCATGAACCTGAGTGCTTTCTGGCAGCAATGCTCAACTCCCAGCCGATGGGGTTCTACCCGCCGGCACAGTTGGTGCAGGACGCGCGCCGTCACCAGGTACAGGTACTCCCTGTGGACGTATCTCACAGCACCTGGGACAGCACCCTCGAATGGCCAGCCGGTCTCGAGCATGAAGACCGCAAGGCGCAACGACCGGCCGTGCGCCTGGGGCTGCACATGGTCAACGGCCTGAGCCAGGCCGCCGGGCAGCGCATTGTCCAGAGCCGGATGCAGACCGGGTTTGCCGATGCTCAGGAACTGTCTTTGCGTGCTCAGCTCGACGTCAAGGATCTCAATGCACTGGCTGCCGCCGACGCCCTGAACTCGATTGCCGGGCATCGACGCCAGCAGGTCTGGGAAGCTGCGGCACGGGTACGCGCACCCTCCTTGCTGCGCGACGCCCCGATTGTTGAGCCCGCACTGGTGCTGCCAACGGCTCCGGAAGGCGAGGAAGTGCTGTTCGACTACGCCAGCACCGGGCTCACGCTGCGACGTCACCCGCTGGCATTGCTGCGCCCCCGGCTGGAGCGCATGCGGTTGAAGTCTGCCGTCGAATTGGCCGGACTGACCCATGGCGCCTACGCAGCAGGCTGCGGGCTGGTCACGGTGCGCCAGCAGCCGCAGACCGCTGGCGGCACCATGTTTGTCACTATCGAAGACGAAACCGGCCCTGTGAACGTGATTGTGTGGCGCCGCGTACGCGAACAGCAGCGCGACGCCCTGCTGCGCGCACGCCTGCTGGCCGTGCACGGCGTCTGGCAGCGCGATGCCGACAGCAACGGCCATGTCTGCCATCTGATCGCAGGGCGTTTGACCGATCTCACGCCCCTGCTGGGCCGCTTTGGCGATCTCGCCAACCGAAGCCGGGACTTTCACTGAGCCCGCACGCTGGAGATGCGTCGCGCACGCACAACGTCAGTCGATGAAAAGTCGTAGATCCGTGCATCTGGACGGCTGCCTCCACACCCAGTCCGCCGCAAGTCACCCAAAATCCGCCGGCGATGGCCGATCTGCGGCCAGCATCACATCAGACACACGCATCATCGGAGCATTCATGAATCACGTTCTGCGCACCCTCAGCGCCGCCAGCCTGCTGTCCATGCTGGTCACCGGCACCGCACACGCTCAGGCTGACGATCGGCCGGTCCGCGGCATTCTTGGCGCAGGCCTGACCTTCGGCGGCGAAAAGCTCGCCACCGCTCAGTTCACCAATGGCGGCAGCCAGAGCATCCGTACCGGCGGTCTGGTGCAGTTCTACGGCGGCGCAGAATTCCGCCTCGGCACACTGGTGACCGTGCAGGCCACGGCGGGATATCACGTGGATGACACCAGCGCCAGCAACGGCAGCATCCGCTTTTCGCGCTGGCCTTTGGAACTGCTGGGTCATGTGGCCGTGAACGAGCAGGTTCGCCTGGGTGGCGGCATCCGCTACATCAACGGCGCCAAGCTCAACGCATCAGGTGCAGGTAGCTCCATTGCACCGAACGTCGACTTTGACGCCACCACAGGCGTGGTCATCGAGGGTGAATATCGCTTCAGTCCGAGCTTCGGCCTGAAGCTTCGCTACGTCACCGAGGACTACACGGTCAAGGGCACCCCGTCCAAGTTCAAAGGCAACCACGTCGGCCTAATGGGCAATTTCTATTTCTGATCGCTTGCCTTCTCGCCCAGCCACGCCACCAAGGGCTGCCACTGGGCGAGATCCTTCTCCACCCTGCTGGAACCCACGTCCCAGAGGGTGAGGCCGTGCGCGGCCAAGTGAAGATAGTTCTGCGTGTCGCGCAGGCTCGTGATCGGCGTCATCTGGATGTTTTCGCAGAAGCGCTGGAAGTGCTCAGCCGAGCGTGTCCGTTCGTCCACCCGCATGCCCACCAGCCCGACACGCCCCTGACGCATTGCCGCCGGTGCAACTTCGCGCAGTTGCTCCACAAAGCGACCGGTTGCTCCCAGGTCAAACGGTGAGGGCTGCACCGGAATCACTACACGATCGGCATCGCGAATCAGCGTCGAAAGCACCGACATCGGCACCGCCGCTGGCGTATCGATCACCACATGCGTCACGCCCTTGGGTGGCCGAGCGGCCTTGCCTTCGCCCATCTCCCAGCTGCGAATGGCGGGCAGACCGGCTGGCCGCAGATCCAGCCAACTGCGTGCGGACTGCTGCACATCGATGTCGCCCAGCATGACTTGGTGCCCGCGACGGGCAAACAGACCGGCAACGTTGGTGGACAGAGTGCTCTTGCCGGCGCCGCCCTTGGGGTTGGCGATAAGAATGAGGGGCATGATCGGGCGATGAGGTTGGCGCAGCACGCTTGCGCGCGCGGAGCTTCGATGCTCGCGGCTGTGGCGGCAGGAGTCAAGACAGGGGTGGTGTACGCGGCATCAGCCCCGCGCCCGTGGTTCAACCCACTACACTTCGCCCCATGCAAGACGAACTTGAAGCCATGATCACGCGCGTCGAACGCATGGCCGACGCGCTCAAGACGGCCCGCGCCGAGAATCAGGCGCTGCGCGCCGAACTCGCCAGCAAGGCAGCTGAAGCCGGCAGCCTGCAATCGCGCCTGTCGGCTGCACGGGACCGGATCGCCCACCTTCTCGAACGCTTGCCCGGCGAGACGACCGAATGAGCAACACCGAACGCTTCACGGCCACCATCATGGGCCGCGAGTACCAACTGGCTTGCAGCTCGGACGAGAAGGCCAATCTGCTGTCGGCAGTCAACATGGTCGACGCCCGCATGCAGGAAATCCAGGCTGGCGGCAAGATCAAGGCGGCGGATCGCATTGCCGTCATGGTGGCCTTGAATCTGGCGGTCGAAGTGCTGTCGTCCAAGGGCGTGGAAGGCATCCAGGTTGGCGAGCTCAAGCGCAAGATCGAGCGGGTCAACAAGCTCGCCGACGAAGCGCTCTCCCCTCAGGAGCCCTTGTTCTGATTGCACAACATGGCGTTCAGGCAAAACGCATTGGCTGGAAACACTCAAGCCAATCCGTTTTCCCTGCGGTGTTCGCGACGAGGCCTTGATATTCCTTAACCGATGCGCTTTGCGCTAGGGTCGACAACAAGCGTGCTGGCGTGATCGCCTCTGAGTCCCGTGCTTGCATGGGGCTTTGCTGATGAACCCGAGGCATGATGAGTCGTCCCGCCCTGAACTCCGGTTCAGGATAAAAGGTCATGGCGGCACTCGCGGGGAAGCCCCAACCGGCTGCACAAGCGGACGGTTGGGGCTTCCCCGTCGCAAGGGTTTGCTTCGCAATCCCTTGCGGGGCTTAGATCCAGCCCTCCCCTCGTCCCGTCCTCAGGGGCGGGGGTTGTTCTCGAAGCGCGAAGGCACCTGCCCGGCGCGCACCCGCTTGAATCCCTGATGCCCGCTTACTGGTTGATGAAGTCCGAGCCGGATGAGTGCTCGATAGACGATGCTCTGGCCGCACCCAACAAGACCGTGCCATGGACCGGTGTACGCAACTACCAGGCGCGCAACTTCATGTGGAAGCAGATGCAGCCGGGCGACGGGGTGCTGTTCTATCACTCGAGTTGCGCCGAGCCGGGCATCTACGGCTTGGCCGAGGTGGTCGGCGCACCGTACCCCGACCCGACACAGTTTGACCCGCGCTCCAAGTATTTTGATGCCAAGTCATCGCCCGAAGCGCCGCGCTGGTGGTTGGTGGACGTCCAGGCCCGACGCAAGACAGCGCCCTTGCTGCTCACGCAGATGCGCGAGGACCCGAAGCTGGATGGTCTCGGTGTACTGCTGAAGGGCTCACGCCTGTCCATCACGCCGGTCAGCGAGGCGCACTGGCACTACATCACGACAACACTGCTCTGACAGGGGATTCATGGACTATCTCTTCCTTGGCGGCCTGCTGCTGCTCGGCGCATTCACGGGCTTTGCGGCGGGACTGCTGGGCATCGGTGGCGGCATGCTCCTCGTGCCTTTTCTGACCATGATGTTCACAGCCCAGAAGTTCCCGATCGAACACGTGGTGCACATGGCGATTGCAACTTCTCTCACAACGATCCTATTTACTTCCGTCTCATCGGTACGCGCGCATCATGCGCATGGCGCTGTGCGCTGGGATCTCATCAAGTGGCTGGGCATCGGCGGCTTTGTGGGCACGCTGCTGGGGGCGCAGATCGCCAGTCTGGTGCGCACACCCGTCTTGTCCCTGATCTTCGGGGTATTCGTCAGTTACTCGGCTTTTCAGATGCTGCGCGCAAAGAAGAAGGCGGCCGACGGCGGCAGTGGACTCCCCGGCAACGGCGGCAAATTTGGCGTGGGGACATTGATCGGCGCGATCTCCAGCCTCGTGGGCGCCGGCGGCGGCTTCATCACGGTGCCGTACCTTTCCAAGCACGGGGTGTCGATGCACCAGTCGGTCGCGACGAGTGCCGCCATGGGCTTTCCGATCGCCGCTGGTGCGCTCGTGGGCTACGTCGTCGCCGGTCAACGCTTTGCCGACGTGTTGCCTGCGCTGTCACTGGGCTTCATCTATGGCCCGGCAGTGCTGGGTACGGCCATCAGCAGCGTGCTGTTTGCGCCGCTCGGGGCGAGGACCGCTCATGGGATGGACGTATCGTCCCTCAAGAAGGTGTTCGCTTCGCTGCTCTTCTGTCTGGCTGGCTACATGCTCTGGAAGGCAGCCAGCACCTCCGGCCTGCTCAGCTGAAGCGCCCGAGCAGCCACAGCCACAGGGGCAGAGACACGCCGGCGGCGACCGTGCCAAACGAGATCACCGCCGCAACGGGCGCGGACGGCGCACCCATTCGTGCCGCGAGGATGAACGCGGACGATGCCGTGGGCAGAGCCGCGTAGGCCACGAGCACGGTCTGCGCGAGTCGGTCCAGCCCCATCAGCGCACCAATGGTCCAGGCCGCGGCCGGCAGCCAGAGCAGGCGCACGGACAGCATCCAACCGACCAGCGGTGCAGCCTCGCGGGCGCCACGCCAACTCAAACCCGCGCCTACTGCCATCAACCCCAGAGCCAGTGCCGCCTGTCCAAGCCGTGACAGTCCGGTCCAGATCGGTTCGGGCAGCTGCCCACCGGCCAGCTTGAAAGCGAGCCCGCCGACCGTTGCGAGGATCAACGGGTTCTGCGCCAGCTCACGCAACAGTGCACGCGCACTCGTGCCCCCATGTCGCACTGGCGCCAGGCCAAGCACCGCAAACACGTTGCACAGCGGCACGTTGAACGCGATGACCAGCGCAAACAGTGCGGTGGCCTGCGCAGCCGGCTCAAGCCGAGTGGCCAGGGACAGGGCCACATAGCTGTTGAAGCGAAACGCAGTTTGCGCCAACCCGGCCCACTGCGCGAATCTGGTCGCATCCGCCCTCAGCAACGGTCGCATCCACCATCCGAGCACCACGCCCGTGGCTGTGACGAGCAGACTGGCGAAGATGAGCGTGCTGGCCGCGCCGGGGTCCACAGGCGCGCGCGCCACCGCCGTGAACAACAACGCTGGAAAGAGCACGAAGTAGACGAGCCGCTCCGCGGCCTCCCAGACGTTGCGCCCGAACCACCCGGCCTGCATGAGCGTGAACCCGAGCGCAATTAGCAGCATGTCGGGGATCAGCAGGGCGAAGGTGGACATCAAGCGCGGGCGGGCGGTGGGGAGCGCTCATTGTCGAGGCACCCAAGCCCCGGGCGGCCCCCTCGCCGTCCCTGTATAATCTCGGTTTTCGCCGGTGTAGCTCAGTTGGTAGAGCAGCGCATTCGTAATGCGAAGGTCGTAGGTTCGACTCCTATCTCCGGCACCAGAACACGCAAGGCCGCCCTCGGGCGGCCTTGCTGCTTTTCGGCCGGTGAAAGCTTTAGGAGCCTGGCCGGAAAACGTCGCCGCCGCTAGCTGCGGCTGAGGTGCAGACCCTCGCGACTGCGCAGCAGGGTCCAGCTCTCATGCTCGCAACGCGGGCCATACGCCCCGGCGGCGCTCAGCTGTTCAATCATGGCCGAAAGTCTCGCCCGGGTGGGCGGCTTGGCCCCGGCGCGAGCCAGCCAGCGGCGCAGGATTACGGCCTGCACTTCGGGTGGCCAACGCATCCAGTCTGTGATCAGAAGCGTCGCAGCGTCTGGCTGGGCCGCCAACAGCTGATCACCAAACCAATCCAGAGCCGACTGCGCTTCGTGTGCCAACTCGGCTGCCCGCGGCAGGCTGCTGCCCGCACGATCATCCACGTCCTGCATCAGCGGCCAAAGGCGATGCCGAACCGCATTGCGGCGCAGGTCCGTGTCGGCATTGCTGGGGTCGTCGATCCAATCCTGGCCGATGGCGCGCATGGCCACCTCAAGCTCGCTGCGTCGCAGCGCCAACAGCGGCCGCAGGATCGTGACACCGTCATGCACAAGCTGCCGTGGCATGCCAAGTCCGAGCGGACCGGTGCCGCGCATGAGATGCAGAAGAACCGTCTCGGCCTGATCGTCCGCGTGCTGTGCAAGCAGCAGCGTTTCGATATCTGCAGTGCGGCACGCATCCAGCAGCGCCGCGCGGCGCAGTTCCCTCGCACGCTCCTCCAGATTGGGCTGGCCGCTGCCAAGACCATCCAGGCGCCGCAACGCAAACGTCGCGCCCAGTCCGGCGGCGACGGACTGCACTTGCTCAGCCCAGCGGGCCGAATCAGCCGCAATGCCATGGTCCACATGGATCGCCAGCACGCGCTGCGGACCAAGCGCCTGCACGGCTGCCCACAGCAGCGCTGTGGAGTCGCATCCGCCGGAGAAGCCGACCGCCACGCGCTTGCCCCCAGACAATACGGGCGCTGCGTTTTCGCGCAGCGCCCGGATCAGCGGTGCCGTGGCTGCTGGAAGATCAGCTTTCGGCAAGCGTCTTGAACTTCCCGTAGCTCATAAGCCGTTCGTGGCGCGCAGCCAGCAGTTCCTTGGGCTTCATGCCCTGGAACTGGCGCAACGCGTCGAGCAGCGCGCGCTTGAGCATGGCCGCCATCTGCTTGGTGTCACGGTGCGCGCCGCCTAGGGGCTCGTTGACAATGCGGTCGACCAGACCGAGCGCCTTCAGGCGATGCGCGGTGAGGCCCAGGGCCTCGGCGGCGTCCGGTGCCTTGTCAGCCGTCTTCCAGAGGATGGAGGCGCAGCCCTCGGGCGAGATCACGCTGTAGGTGGAGTACTGCAGCATCAGCACGAGGTCGGACACGGCAATGGCCAGCGCGCCGCCGGAGCCGCCCTCACCGATGACGGTGCTGATGATGGGCGTCTTGAGCTGGGCCATCTCGTACAGGTTGTGGCCGATGGCCTCGGACTGGCCGCGCTCCTCGGCGTCGATGCCGGGAAAGGCGCCGGGGGTGTCGATGAAGGTGAACAGCGGCAGCTCGAACTTCTCTGCCAGCTTCATGAGGCGCAGCGCCTTGCGATAGCCCTCCGGGCGCGGCATGCCGAAGTTGCGCATGGCGCGCTCCTTGGTGTCGCGGCCCTTCTGCTGGCCGATCACCATGCAGCTCTGGCCATTGATGCGCGCCAAGCCACCGACGATCGACTTGTCATCGGCAAAGGCGCGGTCGCCGTGCAGTTCGTGGAAATCCGTGAAGATTTCGCTGATGTAGTCCAGGGTGTAGGGGCGCTGCGGATGGCGCGCGACCTGGCTGACCTGCCAGGGGGTGAGCTTGGCGTAGATGTCCTTGGTCAGCGCCTCGCTCTTCTTCTGCAGGCGGCTGATCTCTTCGGAGATGTCGACCGCAGACTCGTCCTGCACGAAGCGCAGTTCCTCGATCTTGCTTTCAAGCTCGGAAATCGGGGCTTCAAAGTCCAGAAACGTGGTTTTCATCCGTCCTCGCAATGTGTTCTTCTATTAGTAGTCGATCGGGCCCGGGTCCAGGCTGCGCCAGAGGAACCAGGTCGCCACCGATCGGTAGGGTGCCCAGGGTTCGGCCAGCTCGGCCGCACGCCGCTTGTCCACCGGTTCGCCGCCGGCATGGTGCACGCTCAGGGCCTTGAGCAGCCCGAGGTCGTCCAGGGGCAGCACGTTCGGCCGAAGCAGATTAAAGATCAGGACCATCTGCGCTGTCCATTGACCGATACCCTTGATCTGTACCAACTCAGCAATCACCGCATCGTCCTCCATCCTCGGCCAACGGCGGGGATTGACGCGCTTGTCGGCAAAGTGCTCGGCGCAGTTGATGAAGTAGTCGGTCTTTCGGTCCGTCAGCCCACAGTCGCGCAGGGTCTGCCAGGGCGTGGACAGCACTGCCTGCGGCGTGACCTCCGGCAGCGCCGCAGCAACGCGCTGCCATACCGCGTCGGCTGCGCGCGTCGAGATCTGCTGGCCGACTATGGAACGCACCAGGGTGTAGAACGGCGCACCCCGACTCTCGATGCAGATGCCGGGGTAGGCCGCGATGATGCGTTTCAGGTGCCGATCGCGGCGGCTCAGGTGGCGCAGCGCGTCTTCCCAGTAGTCCGGGCGCTTGCGGCGCGGCATCAGCGCGAGCCTCTGCAAGCGGGTTTCTCCTCCCCACACGGGCGGCGCTTCCATCCAGAAAGGCTTTCCGCTCGTCTGGCGCGGCTTTCCAGCCATTTTGGCCTGAAGAGGCGCATGAATGCCGGATCTGGCATCGGAAGTGCGGGCTTCGGCCAGGCGCTGGACGGCTAGGCGCGGCGCCACTCCGTTGCGCCACCCGGCTTGTCTTCGAGCACGATGCCCTGGGCCAGCAACTCGCCACGGATGCGGTCGGCTTCGGCAAATTGTCTGGCCTTCTTGGCCGCCGCGCGCTGGGCGATCAGATCCTCGATCCGCGCATCGTCACCCGTTGCTGCCCCCTTGAGAAAGGCCACCGGGTCGCCCTGCAGGATGCCCAGGATCGCCCCCAGCTGCTTGAGCAGGCCTGCCGTAGCGGCGGACTGCGTCCGGTTGACCTCGGAGGCTAGCTCGAACAGCGCTGCAATGGCGTCCGGCGTGTTGAAGTCGTCGTCCATGGCCGCTTTGAAGGCCGCAGCCTGGGGGTGCGCCCAATCGATGACGCTATCGACCGGCGGGGTGTTCTTCAGCGCGGTGTACAGGCGCGTCAGCGCAGCGAGCGCGTCGCGGATGTGGCTGTCGCTGTAGTTGAAGGGGCTGCGGTAGTGCGTGCGCACCAGGAAGTAGCGCAGCACCTCGGCGGCTTTCTCGCGGCCGCCGAACTCCTCGCCCAGCGCCTTGAGTACGTCGCGGATGGTGAAGAAATTGCCCAGGCTCTTGGACATCTTCTCGCCATCCACATTCAGAAAGCCGTTGTGCAGCCAGTAGTTGGCCAGGGGCTTGCCGGTGGCACCTTCGCTCTGGGCGATCTCGTTTTCGTGATGCGGGAACTGCAGGTCCGATCCGCCACCGTGGATGTCAAAGGTCTCGCCCAGCAGGGCCGAACTCATGGCCGAGCACTCGATGTGCCAGCCCGGACGGCCAGCACCGAAGGGGCTGTCCCACTTGGCATCGGCCGGCTCGGTGGGCTTGGCGGCCTTCCAGAGCACGAAGTCCAGCGGGTCGGTCTTGCTCGAATCCACCGCGATGCGTTCGCCGGCACGCAGCTCGTCGAGCGACTTGCCCGAGAGCTTGCCGTAGCCCGCAAATTGGCGCACGGCGTAGTTCATGTCGCCATCGGCCGCCTGGTAAGCGAGGCCCTTGTCGCGCAGGCGGCCGATCAGGCTCAGCATCTGCGGCACGTACTCGGTGGCGCGTGGTTCATGATCCGGCGGCAGCACGCCGATGGCAGCCAGGTCTTCGTGCATGGCGGCGGTCATGCGCTCGGTGAGCTGGCGGATGCTCTCGCCATTCTCCACCGCGCGCTTGATGATCTTGTCGTCGATGTCGGTGATATTGCGCACGAAGGTGACGTCATAGCCGGAGCTGCGCAGCCAGCGCGCGATCACGTCGAAGGCCATCATCATCCGGGCGTGGCCCATGTGGCAGAAGTCGTAGATCGTCATGCCGCAGACGTACATGCCCACCTTGGGTGCGGCGATCGGGGTGAAGACTTCCTTCTTGCGGGACAGGGTGTTGTAGACATGAAGCATGGGATTCTCGTCGGGAGATGCAGTCACTGCAGACCTGCTGGGGTCGCGGCGGGCGGGGAGCGCGGTAGCTCGCCTGGTCGGCCTCGGCCGGGGCGAGGAGCTTGCGGCAGCGTCAACAACACACGCAGCAGCACGCGCTCTGGGCGAGTGCAGCGGCGAGGATGACGGGCAGGCGGTTCACGGCGTTCCTTGCGGTCTGGGGCGGCTCGACACCGAAGCGGCATGCTTGGGCGGGCCAGCGATCACTGTGCAGGCGATGAGCAGCGCACAGGTCGATTGGTACACTTGTCAGTATATCAACGCCCCCTGTGCAGACATGGTTTTGGGCCTGTCTGACGCGTCGCGACGCACCATGCACAGCGGCTGGGGGCCATTCCACATAGCAAGGTTCCCGACCCGCATGAAACTGCGTGCTACCGCCCTCGCCTGCGCTCTGGCCGCCGGCTTCGCCCTGAGTGCCCCTGTACTCGCCGACGAGATGGGCGACATCCAGCGCATGATGCGCGCCGGCCAGCTCAATGAAGCCTTGCAGCGCGTGGACGCCGGTCTGGCTACACGCCCCAAGGACGCGCAGCTGCGTTTCGCACGCGGCCTGATCCTCACCGAGCAGAAGCGCACGAACGATGCGATCAATGTCTTCCTGAAGCTCACGGAAGACTTCCCCGAGCTGCCTGAGCCCTACAACAACCTCGCCGTGCTATATGGCTCCATGGGCCAGTACGACAAGGCCCGCGCCGCGCTGGAGATGGCGATCCGCACGCATCCGTCCTACGCCACGGCGCACGAAAACCTCGGCGATGTGTACGCGCGTCTGGCCAGCCAGTCCTATGACAAGGCCTTGCAGCTGGACAGCGGCAACACCGGCGCGCAGGTCAAGCTGTCAATGATCCGCGAGCTGATCGGCGGCCGCCCTGCGGCTCGTACTGCAGTGGCCACCGCGCCGGCGCCAGTTGCCGCGGCGCCCGCAGCCCGCCCGGCTGCGCCTGCACCCGTTGCAGCCGCGCCGGTACGCCCCGCAGCGCCGGTACCGGCTCCGGCGCCAGCAGCCAAGGCTGCACCTGCCCCTGCGCCGGTTGCGACCGCGCCCGCTGGGGGCGACGCTGCCACCAAGGAGGTGCTGGACGCCGTCAATGCCTGGGCGAGCGCCTGGTCCAGCCGCGACGTGGACCGCTACCTCGCGGCCTATGCGGCGGACTTCAAGCCACCGCGAGGCACTCGCGCCAGCTGGGCAACCGAGCGTCGCCAACGTATCGAAGGCAAGCAGAGCATCAAGGTGACCGTGGTGTCGCCTGTGGTCACGCTGCAGGGTGACACGGCCCGCGTGAACTTCCGCCAGCGCTATGACTCGGATCGCCTTGACGTGGAAAGCCGCAAGACCCTCGTCATGGTCAAGACCGGCGGCCGCTGGCTGATCCGCGAAGAGCGCAGCGGCGGCTGATCCACCCTCGCTTCACCCCTTGGGCCGGGCCGTGACGATTCGCAGCCCGGCCGGCAGCTTCCGTGACCTCCGCTTCGCTACGCCTCTGCAAAGTTCTGTGCCCGCCGACGCTGCTCGTCGCGGCTGCACTCGCCCTTGTGATGCTCGCGCCAGGCGCACAGGCCAAGCAGCGGCCCGCCCCCGAGCAGTTCAAGGGCTTCGACCCGGAACCGGACCTCGTGCGCATCTACACGCACATCGTGCACGGCCGCACCGGCGAAGCGCTCCAGGCGACAGACGCGTTGATCGCCCGCGCGCCCAACTTCCGCCTGGCGCACCTGATCCGCGGCGACCTGCTGCTCGCACGCAGCCGGCCGATCAACACACTTGGGGCTGCCCCCAATGCACCGGAAGACCGCTTGCGGGAGCTGCGCGAAGAAGCCCGCCAGCGGCTGGAGGGCTACCGCAACCGCCCGCCTGCCGGCAAGCTGCCTGGCTACTTTTTCCAGCTCGCACCTTCTCAGACACGTGCGCTGGTGATGGACACCCGCCGCTCTCGGCTTTATCTGTTCGAGAACGACGGCAAGCAGATCCGCCTCGCCGCCGACTACTACGTCACTCAAGGCCGCAACGGCGACTTCAAGGAGAAGGAAGGCGACCAGCGCACTCCCGTTGGCGTGTACTCCATCCTGTCGGCGATTCCGCGCGCCAGGCTCACCGACTTCTACGGCCCGGCCGCCCTGCCGATCAACTACCCCAACGAGTGGGACCGCCTGAACAACCGCACTGGCAGCGGCATCTGGTTTCACGGTGTACCCAGCGACACCTTCTCACGTCCGCCCAGGGCGTCCGACGGCTGCATGGTGCTGGCCAACGAGGACATGGCGCGTCTAGCGAGGATCCTGCCAATCGGTCACACACCGGTTGTGCTCAGCGAGAACGTCGAGTGGATGAGCCCCCAGCAACTCGCAGCAGAGCGCGGACCGCTCGTCAAAGCTTTTGAAGCCTGGCGTCGTGACTGGCAGGAGCAGAACTTCGTTCGCTACGCGTCGCACTACTCCAAGGCGTTCTTGGGCGATGGAAACGGCAACGCGAGCCTCGCAAGCTGGCTGGACAGCCGCCGCACGCTCATGCAGAGCAAGCAGCGCGTCAGCATCGACATCAGCGACGTCAGCATGTTTCGCTATCCGGGCGTGAAGGCCAACATGGTGCTGGTGGAGTTCCACCAACGCTTCCGCTCTAATGCGCTCAATTCCAACGTCAAGAAACGCCAGTACTGGCAACTGGAAAACGGTGTCTGGCGCATCATCTTCGAGGGCAACACATGATCATCTCCAAGCTCTTCCGACAGCTCGCTGCAGTGGCGTTTGTCGCTGCGTGCGCCCCGCTGCTGGCCCAGACGCCCACGACCAAGCCCAGCGCCGGCACGAGCGCCGCACCGCAGGCTGCCTCGGAAGCACCCCGCGTGCAGTTCAAGACCAGCATGGGCAACATCACGGTCGAACTCGACGCCAAGGCCGCACCCATCTCAGTGGCCAACTTTCTGCGCTATGTAGATGACAAACACTACGACGGCACGATCTTCCACCGCGTGATCGGCAGCTTCATGATCCAGGGCGGCGGCTTCACGCCCAGCATGCGCGAGAAGGACACCCGCCAGCCCATCAAGCTGGAGAGTGGCAACGGCCTGTCGAACGTGCGCGGCACCATCGCCATGGCCCGCACCAACGTGCCGGACTCCGCCACCGCACAGTTCTTCATCAATGTGGTGGACAACCTGCGCCTGGACAAGGCTCAGGCTTCGGATGGCAATGGCTATGCAGTCTTTGGTCGCGTGGTCGAAGGCATGGACACCGTGGACAAGATCCGCGCCGTGCAGACGACCACGCGCGGCTTCTACCAGAACGTCCCTGAAACGCCCGTGGTGATCGAGTCTGCACGCCGCGTGAAGTAACCCGCTGCACCCGCAGCACAGCCCAAGGAATACAGATGCAAGTCAAGCTCCACACCACCTCCGGCGTCATCACCCTCACGCTGGACGCAGCCAAGGCGCCCAAGTCGGCCGCAAACTTCGCCCAGTACGTCAAGGACGGCCACTACGACGGCACGATCTTCCACCGCGTGATCAAGAACTTCATGATCCAGGGCGGCGGCTTCGATGCGACCATGAACCAGAAGCCCACGCGCGAACAGATCGAGAACGAAGCCAATAACGGCCTGAAGAACGTGCGTGGCGCCGTGGCCATGGCCCGCACCAATCAACCCCACTCTGCCACCGCGCAGTTCTTCATCAACACGGTGGACAACGACTTCCTCAACTTCACATCGCCCACACCGCAAGGTTGGGGCTACGCCGTGTTCGGCATGGTGACTGAGGGCATGGACGTGGTCGACGCCATCCGTGGCGTGCGCACCGGCCGAAGCGGCTTCCATGATGATGTGCCGGTCGAGCCGGTGGTGATCACCAAGGCCGAACTGGTGGAGTAAGGCTTGCTTCGCTACGCAAGCGCCCTGTTCATCTCGGATCTGCATCTGGACGCCGCCATCGTCGGCGCGGAGGCGCAAGCCTCTGCAGCCAATCTGGCGGCGTTTGTGCGTCTGTGCGAGGCGGATGCGCGACGACACGCTGCGCTGTTCGTTCTGGGAGATCTATTCGAAGCCTACGTGGGCGACGACGATCTTGCGCTCTACCCCGCCGTGGTTAGCGCGCTGCGCGAACTGACCGCGACTGGCTGCGCGCTGCACTTCATTCAGGGCAACCGGGACTTTCTAGTCGGCCCGGGCTTTGCGCAAGCTACAGGCGCCAGCCTGCTTCAGGACCCGAGCGTGATTGAGATCGCAGGCCGGCGCATCGGCATTGCCCATGGAGACGCCTGGTGCACCGACGACACGGCCTATCAGGCCTGGCGCAGCACGGCGCGCAATCCGGTCTGGCAAGCGGGATTCCTCGCCAAGCCCCTGGCAGAGCGGCACGCCATTGCGCAAGCGCTGCGCATGCAAAGTGAAGCGGCCAAGCAGGGCAAGTCGATGGACATCATGGATGTGAACGATCAGGCCGTGCTGGCTGGTGCCGAAACTCTCGGTGTCGACCTGTTGATCCACGGCCATACGCATCGACCGGCGCGCCACGAGATGCCGCGCGCCGGCAAGCCTGTATTGGTGCGACACGTGCTCTCAGACTGGCATGTGGATGCCCAGCCCCCGCGCGGCAATGCCTTGCTGGTCGATGCCGATGGCATCCGCTCGATCGAGCTTGCTGCGGCCTGAGCCGCAGCACGGCGCCTACTCGTCGATGTGACGCATGTGCGTCTGCTCGGCAGGCGCCGCGCAAGGCACGCCGCTCTTTTCCAGCAGGCCATACAGTTCGGCAATGCGCTTCTCCTGCGCCTCGACATGGTCCACCAGCTGGTTGATGGCCTTGGAGACAGGGTCGTCACCCGTGGTGATGCCATAGGCCGAGAAGCCGCCTGCCAGACCCGCGCCGGCCACGTTGGCGTCATGGCTTGCGTCTGCGCCCGCGATCAGCTTGGCCGGAATGCCAACTGCCGTAGCCGCGGCCGGTACGGGCTTGACCACGACGGCATTGCTGCCGATCCGCGCGTTCGCACCGACCGTGAAGCCGCCAAGCACTTTGGCACCCGCGCCCACGATCACGCCGGCCTCCAGCGTCGGGTGGCGCTTCACGCCCTTGTAGAGCGAGGTACCGCCTAGGGTGACACCTTGGTAAATCGTGCAGTCATCGCCGATCTCGGCCGTCTCGCCGATCACCACACCCATGCCATGGTCGATGAACACACGCCGGCCGATCACCGCACCGGGGTGGATCTCGATGCCGGTGAACCAGCGGCCGAGGTGCGAGAGAAAGCGCGCCAGCCAGCGCAGGCCATGGGTCCAGCACCAGTGGCTGACGCGGTGGATCCAGATCGCATGCAGGCCGGGGTAACACGTCAGCACCTCGAAGCGGCTGCGGGCAGCTGGGTCGCGTTCAAGGATGCAGCGGATGTCTTCGGCGAGGCGAGCGAACATGGGGGCTTTCTGTTGGAGCCTTCGATTCTATCGACGTGCACTGTGCGGGCAGATCGCAGAGCCCGCGCGCGCAGCAGGGACTAGGGCTGCTCGTCTGCGCTGCCACCCGCCCTGGACCGTGCCCGCGCAGCCTTCGGCTCGCGCATCTGGGCGGCAATGCCGCGCAGGATGTCGATCTCCTTGGTGGTCAATTCAGTGCGGGCAAACAGGCTTGCCAGGCGCGGCATCAAGCGCTTGGGCACAGCGGGATCCAGAAACCCGATTGCGATCAGCGCCTGTTCGAGATCGGCCAGCATGCCTTGCACGGCGGCGTGGGTGGCCAGTGCATCGCGCTGCCCCGTCAAGGGCGCGCTGCGGCCTTCAAGTGCAGCCATGCGCAGCTCGTAACCCATCACCTGCACGGCCTGGGCGAGGTTCAGCGAACCGTACTGCTCATCTGCCGGAATCTGGCAGGCCACACGGCAGCGCAGAAGATCCTCATTGGACAGGCCGGTGCGTTCCGGCCCGAAGACGAAGGCCACGCGCTCGCTGCGGCCGTCATTGAGCCGAGCGCGTACTTCTAGCGCCGCCGCTCTCGGCTGGGTCTGCGGCCCACTCCACTGACGAGGCACCATGGCCATGGCCACGGTCCACTGCGCATCGGCTAGCGCGTCGTCCAGTGAAGCAAAGACTCGAGCCGCAGCCAGGACATCGAGCGCGCCACTGGCAAACGCCTGCGCTTCGGGCTGCGCGCAGGCATCGGCAAATCGAGGCGAAACCACCCGCAAGTCGCGCAAGCCCATGACCTTCATGGCTCGCGCGGTCGCACCAATGTTGCCCGGGTGGCTCGGACTCTGGAGCACGATGGCAACCTGGCCGAGCCAGGTCAGATCTTCAGGTGGCTTAAAATGCAAGGTCTGTTCTTTGTACAAGTTGATCGCGGATTGCCATGCATCCCATGCTGAACACGGCCACCAAGGCCGCGCGCCGTGCTGGCGCTTTCATCAATCGTGCGTCGATGGACGTCGATTCCCTGCGTGTGGGTACCAAGGGCCCGGGCGATTTCGTCACCGAAGTCGATCAGGCGGTGGAATCCGACATCATCAACACACTCCTTGAAGCTTATCCCCAGCACGGCATCACCTCCGAGGAGATCGGCCAGGCGGGCAACGCGAATTCGCCCTACCAGTGGTTCATCGACCCTCTCGACGGCACCACCAACTTCATCCACGGCATTCCCCACTATGCCGTGTCGATGGCCATGAAGTACGAAGGCGAGACGCAGATCGCGCTGATCTATCAGCCCGCCACCAATGACCTCTACACCGCCGAGAAGGGCCGCGGCGCTGCGCTGAACAACCGCCGCCTGCGCGTCACGCGCCGCATGCGCCTGGCTGAAGCGCTGATCGGCACGAGCTTTCGCAACCGCCGCAACGCCTCCTGGGACGCGCTCATGAGCGCGCTGTCCGAACTCTCGCTCACCACTGCCGGCGTGCGCCGCATGGGCAGCGCCTCGCTGGACCTGGCGCAAGTGGCAGCAGGCCGGCTTGACGCCTGCTATGGCGTGGGCCTGGGCAGCTGGGACATGGCGGCCGGCGCCCTGCTGGTGTCTGAGGCCGGCGGCCTGGTGTCCGATCTGCATGGCGGCGATGACTTCATGGCCAAGGGTCACATCGTGGCCGGCAGCCCGAAGATCTTCCCGCAACTCATGGCCAAGCTCGATGGCGTGGCCGCCAGCCTGAAGCTGCGCATCGCGGAGGGTGAAGCCGCCCCGGCCGATGGCACCGACGCCGCAGAGGCCGCCGCCGAAGCGGCGCCGGCAAAGCCCAAGGTGCCGCCGCGTCGTCTCGCGCGCAAGGCCGGCGCAGGCAAGCCTGTCGCCAAGTAAGTCCGCGGCACCGCTTCGCGCCCGGCAGCTGTGAGCGCATTCCACGCCAAAGACCCGGCTGACAGCGGCGCCAACGCCTTGGCCGGCTCTGTCGCGGGCCACACCCCCATGATGCAGCAGTACCTGCGCATCAAGGCGGACTACCCGCACACGCTCGTCTTCTACCGGATGGGCGACTTCTACGAGCTGTTCTACGGCGACGCCGAGAAGGCCGCGCGCCTGCTGGGCATCACGCTCACGGCGCGCGGGGCCTCTGGCGGCAAGCCCATCCCGATGGCCGGGGTGCCCTTCCACTCGGTGGACGGCTATCTGGCCAAGCTCGTGAAGATGGGCGAGTCCGTCGCGATCTGCGAACAGCTCGGCGACCCGGCCACCAGCAAGGGGCCGGTGGAACGCAAGGTGGTGCGTGTGGTCACGCCGGGGACCGTGACGGATGCCGGCGTGCTGGCCGATCGCAGCGACGTGTGGCTTCTGGCCGTCAAGACCGAACGCGGCCGCACCGGTCTGGCCTGGCTGAACCTGGCCGCGGGCGAGCTGGTGCTGGCCGAAGAAACCGCCGCCCAACTGCCCCAGCTGCTCTTGCGCCGCCCGCCGGCCGAACTGCTGGTCGCCGATGGCAGCGTGGACGCCGAGCAGCAGCCCATCTGCACGCGCTTGCCCGAATGGCACTTTGACCCTGCAGAAGGCGCGCAGATTGCGGCCCGACAGCTCGGCGCAGCGAGCCTGGCCGGCTTCGGTGCAGAGGCCCTGACCCTGGCCCATGGCGCGGCTGGCGCGGTGCTGACCTATGCCCGCCAGATGCACGGCCATGCGCTAAACCATGTGCAACGGCTGCGCGTGGAGTCTGCCGCCGGCTTCATGGTCCTGGACGAAGCGACCCGCAAGAATCTGGAGCTCACCGAGACCCTGCGTGGCGAGCCGGCGCCCACCCTGCTCTCCACACTGGACGACTGCGCGACCACCATGGGTGCGCGCCTGCTGCGCCAGTGGATCGCCAGCCCGCTGACGGATCGCGCCGCGGCGCTGGCACGCATCGAGGCGGTGCAAGTGCTCAAGGGCGATGGCGCAGACGTACTGCGCGGCACGATGCACGCGCTGCCGGACATTGAGCGTATTGCTTCGCGCATCGGGCTGGCCACAGCGCGCCCGCGCGAACTCGCTGCCCTGCGAGATGCCCTGCCCCGGCTGCCGCAGATCGGCGCGCAACTCGCCGGGCTGGATGCTGCACTGCTGCGCGAAGCGCCTGCCGCGCTGCAATTGCCAGCGCAACTGCTCAGCCTGCTTGCCCGAGTGGCCGACGAGCCCGCCGCGGCGGTGCGCGATGGCGGCATCTTCGCCAAAGGTGCAGACGCCGAACTGGACGAGCTGCGCGAACTCGCCGAGAACACCAGCGGCTTTCTGCTCGCCATGGAAGCCCGCGAGCGGGAACGCACCGGCATTGCCAACCTCAAGGTCGAATACAACAAGGTTCACGGCTTCTACATCGAGATCACGGCCAGCGGCCTGGACCGCGTGCCGATCGACTACAAGCGCCGCCAGACCCTGAAGAATGCCGAGCGCTTCATCACGCCCGAGCTCAAGGCCTTTGAGGACAAGGCGCTATCCGCCCGTGACCGGGCACTGGCGCGCGAAAAGCTGCTCTACGACCAGCTGATCGAGGCACTGCAGCCGCACATCGGCGCGCTGCACACTGCCGCACGCTGCTTGGCCCAGGCCGACGTGCTGGCCGCATGGGCCCGACTGGCTGCACGGCACGACTGGTGCCTGCCGCAGCTGATCGAAGAACCGGGCATCCGCATCGCCGCGGGCCGCCACCCGGTGGTGGAGCCCCGCGTGGAGCGCTTCACGCCGAACGACTGCACGCTGTCAGACACGGACCGCATGAAGGTCATCACCGGCCCGAACATGGGCGGTAAATCGACCTACATGCGGCAAGTGGCGTTGATCGTGCTGATGGCTTGGTGCGGCTGCCCGGTGCCGGCACGGTCTGCAGTGATCGGGCCGGTCGACCGCATCTTCACGCGCATCGGCTCCTCGGACGACCTGGCAGGCGGCCGCTCGACCTTCATGGTGGAGATGACCGAGGCTGCCGTCATCCTGAACGCGGCCACACCCCGCTCGCTGGTGCTGATGGACGAGATCGGCCGCGGCACCAGTACCTTCGACGGCCTCTCGCTGGCCTGGGCGATCGCCCGCGCGCTGGCCGCCAACAACCGCGCCTTTGCGCTGTTTGCCACGCACTACTTTGAACTCACGCAGCTGGCCACCGAGCTGCCCGGCGTGAGCAACGCGCACCTAGCCGCCGTGGAACATACTCAGGGCGTGGCCTTCCTGCATGAGGTGCGTGACGGCCCGGCAAGCCAGAGTTACGGCCTGGCTGTGGCCAAGCTGGCCGGCGTGCCCGGCAGCGTGATCCGCGCCGCGCGCGGCAAGCTGGCGGCGCTTGAAGCCAGCGGCGTCACCGCCAGCAGCCAGATGGATCTGTTTGCGGCGCCAGCACCGATCACACCCGTCGCGCCGGAGCCCAATGCTTCGCTGAACGATGCAGAGGCCGCCGTGCTCGCCCAGCTGCGCTCGCTGGATCTGGACAATCTGTCTGCGCGGCAGGCGCTGGAGCTGCTCTATGGCCTGCGGGACACTCTGGGCAAGCCATAGCAGCACGCAGCAGCAGGCCAGGCTTGACGATCAATAAATCAATTTCGGCCGTGTTTTTCGAGTTAGAGAAAGCCTGTAGATCCTCCAATATCAAGCGGAAACCGGCATAACGAACCACGAAAAACAGTCATTTTCGGACAGGCTTTAGTGCAGCGTGCGCTTCAAGGTCCGGAATTGCAGGCCGCCACGTCGGGCAGCATCCAGATCGTCTTCGTCATCAATCGCGTCGAACGCACCGTCGGCATCCACCTCCGGCTCTTCGATCGCCAGCACCTCGACCTCGAAGCGCAGCGCTGAGCCCGCAAAGGGGTGGTTGCCGTCCAGAACCACCGTCTCGCCCTGGATGTCGGTCACCGTCACCAGCACCGGCTCGGCATCGGGATCGTCGTCGTCGCTGCGCTCGATCTGGCTGCCCACCTCGATGTCCGGCGGCAGCAGCTTGCGGTCTTCCAGATACACCAGCTCGGCGTCATAGTCACCAAAGTGGTCGGCCGGCTCCAGATAGGCGCTGACCGTGTCGCCGACATGCTTGCCCTCCAGCAGGCCTTCGAGCCTGGGGAAAATCTCGCCACCGCCCTGCAGGTAGGTGATCGGCCCGTCGGACTCGATCACGAGCTCATTGTCGGCGTCGTAGACCTGCAGGCGCACGGTCACGGCCAGGCCACTGCGGATACTGTCGGAATCGGGCGCAGCGCCTGCGCCGGGGGTGTTGCCAGAGGATTGCGTCATGCCCGGCATCGTACTGCCGCGCTTTGGCCGCAGCGCCGCAAAACCCGCTTCCTATACTGGCCGGATGCCTGCAAAACAACCCGCAAAGTCTGTCGCAAACCCGTCCAGGAAGCCTGCCTCGGCACGCGCCGCGCGCTCGGCCACCCACGCGCCTGCAGATGCAGGCGCGGCGCTCGGTGGCCTTTCGCCGGCGCAGTTCATGCGCGAGTTCTTCCACCGCAAGCCCCTGCTGATCCGCCAGGCCATCCCCGGCTTCACCGCACCGGTGGATGCGCAGCGCATTGCGGAGCTCGCAGCCCGGCCGGACGTGGAAAGCCGCCTGATCACGAACTTCGACGGCCAATGGCAGCTCAAGCGCGGCCCGATCAAGCGCCTGCCGCCCACCAGCAAGCCCGATTGGACCGTGCTCGTGCAGGGCGTGAACCTGCACGAAGACGCCGCCCATGCGCTCATGCAGCGCTTTTCGTTCATCGAACGTCTGCGCATGGACGATCTGATGATCAGCCTGGCCTCCACGGGTGGCGGCGTCGGTCCGCACTTTGACAGTTATGACGTTTTCCTGCTGCAGGGCGCCGGCCGCCGCCGCTGGCGCATCAGCAGCCAGAAAGACCTCACGCTCGTTGACGGCCTGCCGCTGAAGATCCTCGCCAAGTTCAAGCCCACAGACGAATTCGTGCTCGAACCAGGCGACATGCTCTACCTGCCGCCCAGCGTGGCGCACGAGGGTGTGGCGTTGGATGATGGCTGCCTGACGTACTCGATCGGCTTTCGTACCGCGACGCACCAGGATGCGCTGGCGGAGTTCTACGAGAAGTTCGCCGAGAGCCTCGACATTCCCGGCCGATTTTCCAACCTGCAGACCGAACCGACGAGCACGCCGGGCATGCTCCCGGAGCAGCTCGTCGCGGATCTGGCCGCACTCGTCGACCAGCACAGGCCCACGCGCGAAGACCTCGTACTCTGGCTGGGCGAGTCACTCACCGAACCCAAGCCAACAACCCCGTTCACACCTCAGCCCGGCAGCCTCGAGAACGGCCTGAGGCTGGCGCGGCAGACAGTGGCCAGCTACAGCGGCCGCTGGTTCTTCATGAACGGCCTGAGCTGGGAGGTGAGCGGCGGCGATGCGAAGCTTCTGCGTCACCTGGCCGACACCAGCGCGCTGGATGCGACGCAGTGGCGAAGTGCCAGCAGCGCGCTTCAGGATCAATTCAACTACTGGCAGGAGATCGGATGGATTCAACCCCTCCCCTCAGCGGCCTCTCCGGCAGCACCGCAGGTAACAGTTCAGGCGGCAAGCCCCAGCCGAGCACGCAGGACTGGCTGAACTGGTTTCGCGGTGCGCTTGGCAGCGCCAGCAACGAGATCCTGATCTCGCTGGACTCGCCGGGCGCTTACGGATTTCTGGACAGCCCGGAGCTGATCCAGGCCTTGCGCGAGCGCCTGCGCGCGTGCCCGCCCCTGCAGCTCAAGCTGATGGTGGAGTCCGTCGAACCTGTACGCCGCGCCTGGCCGCGCTGGGCTGAAGCGGCGCGCTGGTACGCGCATCAGATGCAGGCGCTGATCGTGCCCATCGACCTGCCCCGCAGCTTCGAACTCGTGGCCTTTGACCGGCGCACCGTGGGCTATGCGCCTTGGCCGCAGTCCCAGGTGGCTGATCCCGGCCGCTGGCGCCTGACACAGACCAAGGGCAATCCCGCGGCGGTGACGGCTCTGGAAAGCACCGTGAGCGTCCTGGATCGAAGCGCGCAGGCGAGCTGGTCACCCCTGGGTTTGTAACGAGCCGTTGCAGCGCAGCACGTAAGGAGTGCGTCAGCCTGCAAGTGTTGGAACATCCCCACTAGCACGGAAGGGCTGATGTAGAAAAGTTCCCTGATCTGGCGATATACTAGAGGGCTGGATAGGTTGCGGTTTGCGCGATGCAGCATCGAGTTCCTCGAGGTGCTCCATGCAGAGCGGCGCAGGGGTCGGGCCAACTCCTTGTTTGATAATTACCGGTAATTACCAACTCGCTTTTAAGGAAGACACAATGACCAAGTCTCTGCTCGTTGCTTCGATGCTGGCTGTGGCCCTGGCTGCTTGCGGCAAGAAGGAAGAAGCGCCTGCTCCCGCACCGGCTCCCGCCGCTGCACCCGCTCCGGCTCCTGCCGCTGCTCCGGCTGCCCCGGCTGCTGACGCTGCCAAGCCCGCTGACGCCGCTGCCGCTCCGGCCGCCGCTGCTGGCACCGCCGCTGACGCTGCTGCCACCGCTGCCAAGGACGCCGCTGGCAAGGCTGCTGACGCTGCCGCCACCGCCGCCAAGGACGCTGCTGGCAAGGCTGTTGACGCCGCCAAGGCCGCTACCGAGAAGAAGTAATTCTCGCCAGCGTCTTGAGTTGAAGCCGGCTTCGCAGCCGCTTCAGCAAAGCACCAAAAGAGCCGGTTCGCCGGCTCTTTTGCTTTTTCGGCGCGGCAGTTCGCTCTGCTGCTTGGAGCAAGCGAAGTGCCAAACCGACCGAGGCGTCACGATCGTGCGACCTGTGGCTGTGCCGCTTCTGCGAGGGCGTCGCCTACACGCTGATCCAGCGGCCTACCGCGTGCTGTTCGAGCACGCCAATGTCCTCTTCCTGTGCGCCAAGTGCTTGAGCCAGCGCCGCGCGCGCCAGCGCGGGCTGATTGTTGCTCTGCGACAGGTGCGCAGCATGCACCGCCCTTAGGCGCGTCGTATCCGCCTGCTCCAGCAGAGCGGCCGCCTGGGTGTTGGACAAATGCCCCCAAGCACCCAGAATGCGTTGCTTGAGGCTGTACGGGTAGGCGGAGTCGCGCAGCATGGCTTCGTCGTGGTTGCACTCAAGCACCAACGCATCCACGCCACTCACCATGCGCAGCACTCCCGGCGTGATGGACCCCAGATCGGTCAACACGGCCAGGCGTCGCCCGCCCGCGCTGAAGCTGAACTGCACGGGCTCGCGGGCATCGTGCGGCACCGCCCAGGGCATGACCTCGATGTCACCTACGCTCTGCGCCACGCCGGCTGCGACAACCTGCGCCTCCACCCCTTCGGCTTCGCCACCGGAGCTCACGTAGGTTCCACGGGACATGAACAGCGGCGCAGCGCAGCGGCGTGCCACGGTGTAGGCGCCACCCACATGATCGCCATGCTCGTGCGTGACGAATATGGCATGCAGATCGGCCGGCGCCAGATCCAGTGCGGCAAGGCGAGACGTTAGGGCCCGCAGGCCGAAACCGCAGTCCAGAAGAATGCGGGTCGGTGCGATGCCCGGATCGCCGCGATATTCGACGAGCAGCGCGTTACCTTCGCTGCCCGAGCCCAACGCACAGAAGCGCAGCATGGGGGATCCGCGCTGCGCAGCCGCCCGTCTAGCGAATGTCCTCGGCGAGGATCGACAGGATCCGACGCGCGATTTCCTGCTTGGGGGCAGAGGTCTCGCCCACCGGGGTGACGGTCACCTGGGTGGCCTGGCCTTCGGTCTTCAGACCCACACGGTACTGCTGCGCAGCCAGCGAGGGGTCGCTCTTGCCAAAGAGCTTGGCGAAGAAACCGGCGCCCTTGGCTTCAGCTTCCGGATCGATGTAGCGAACGAAGTACTGCCCTTTGGAGCGATCGCGGTCTTCCACCGTGAAGCCCTTGCGGTCCAAGACCAGACCGACTTCGCGCCAGGTGCGGTCGAAGTCGAGCGACACGCTCAGTACCTCGCCATTCAGGCGGGCTTGGGCCGCGGGTGACGCTGCGGCAGGGTTCTTCGCAGCAGCTGCAGTGGCATTTGCGCCAGCCTCGTCGGCCCCCAGGCGCAGCAGAATGCGACGCAGGAACTCGATCTCCAGTTCAGGATCGCTCGGCCGTGGGGCCCAGCTGTAGTTCGTCTGATCACGCCCAACCTGCGTCTCCTGCAGGCCGCGATGCGAGACGTAGATCTCGGTGCCGCCATCGGCGCGGCGCTCAACGCGGATGCGGTACTTGTCGCGCGTACCGGAGTCGTAGAGGCCGTCGAACACGCGGCCGATCACATTACGGATCGGATCCTTGGGCACGTTGGCACGGTTCTCTGCCCAATCGGTCTCGAGCACGCCGGTGCCCGGCGAGTCGGTCGTCAGGCGAAAGCCTGCGCTGGTCCAGAACTCGCGCAGGATCGGATAGACGCGCTCAGCCGGCATGCTCACGGACAGCCAGCGCAGATCTCCAGCGCGCTCGATACGCGCCGTCTTGAACTCGGGCAGGACGCCGGATTCTCCGACGCTGGTCGCCGGGCGCGCCCCGATCCCGGCACCGAGCTGGCTGGGCGAGAGATTGGATGCGCTCACGGCCGTGCCACGCGGGACAGCGAAGCGCTCATCGCGCTGCAGGGCCGTCAGGTCTGGCGGAACTTCAAGGCCGGCTGTGCGCTTGACGTTGGTCTTGTAGTCCAGCTTGTCATTGCCGTCGGAAAACGTGCTGCAGCCCGCAACACTCAACAGAGCCAGGCTCAGGGCAGCGATCTTGATCGAGGAGTTCATCAGGTTCCAGTCGGGGATGTGGCTTCGTGGCAGGCTGCTTGAAACCTGCCGGGGCGATGCACTCAGAGCACGCCAGCGTCCTGCAGGGCCTGCAGGACCACGGGTTCAGCCGCCTTGGACAGCGGCACCAGCGGCAGGCGGATGCCCGGGCCGATCTTGCCCATGCGCGCCAGCGCCCACTTGGGTGCGATCGGATTGGGTTCGGTGAAGAGCTTCGTGTGCAGCGGCATGAGGCGTTTGTTGAGTGCGCGTGCATCGTCCAGCTTGCCGGCGCGCGCGGCGGCGACCATCGCGGCCATAGCGCGCGGTGCGATGTTGGCCGTGACGCTGATCACGCCATGCCCGCCCAGCAGCACGTAGCCCAGCGCCGTGTCATCGTTGCCGGAGAGCAGCGAGAAGTTGTCGGGCAGACGCATCGTGAGTTCCACATGCTTGACCAGGTCACCGGTGGCGTCCTTGATACCCACGATGCCCGGCACCTTGGACAGGCGTACGGTGGTTTCCACGGCCAGGCTCACCACGCTGCGGCCGGGTACGTCATACAGAATGACAGGCAGATCGACCTTCTCAGCAATCGCCTTGAAGTGCTGGAACAGGCCCTCCTGCGTGGGCTTGTTGTAGTAGGGCACAACCGACAGCGACGCATCGGCTCCCACGCTCTTGGCGTAGGCCGTGAGTTCTATGGCCTCGCGCGTCGAGTTGCCACCAGAGCCGGCAATGACCGGAATGCGCTTGCCGGCGGCTTCGACTGCGAACTTGATCAGCTCGCAGTGCTCCTCCACCGAGACGGTGGGCGACTCGCCGGTGGTGCCGACCGCGACGATGGCGCTGGTGCCTTCAGCCACGTGCCAGTCGATCAAGTTGCGGTAGCTGTCCCAGTCGATCGACCCGTCTTCGAACATCGGGGTCACAATGGCAACAATGGAGCCGGTGAACATGCGGAATGCGTGCCTGTTGATGCTTGCGTGAGTAGGCGCAGGCTGCAGCCTGCCACCCGTTCGGACAATCTCAGGAGTTTATGCGATGCGTCCTGGTGCTTCGAGCCGACCCGGCCGCCGAATGTCCAGCCTCCAGCAGATCGACAGCTTCGGACGACTTCACGGCAACAATTCTTTGCAGCACGCGGGGCTGCGGATCGGTTTCGAGGCCTTGCTCGAAGGCCACGACCGTCCAGTCGGCCCCCAGCCGCGCGAGCAGTTCTCCGGGCT